>SLLR01000040.1 GCA_007134025.1 Desulfuromonadaceae bacterium
ACAGAATCCACTCAAACCGGAACGATTCCTCGTTGCGCGACGTGACAGTGCCCCGCAACAGAACCCTTTGCCAGCATAGCGCAGCAACCGGTTGCACCCCAGGTGTTTTTGCCCTATGGGTCAGTGGTGTCCCAACGTTAAATCAAGAAGTTTCTATAACTACTTGATATAAATGAGCTATCACGGAAAAATGTCTGTTATCGACTTGAAACAAATTCCGCTTCGGCATCATCCTGCGTGTGGTTGCAATACCTCACGACAGGAGTTGCCCTATGGCCACCGGCAAGCTGGTTTTCTCTCAAGTCATCGACCATCTTCCTATGCACACGTTTCGGCAATGCGTGACGCGCTACCAGGGAAACCACAAGGTCAAGTCTTTCACCTGCCTCGACCAGTTTCTTTGCATGGCCTTCGCCCAACTGACTTATCGCGAAAGCCTGCGAGATATCGAAGCTTGTCTACGGGCTCAGAGCAACAAGCTCTATCACATGGGTATCCGCAGTCAGATAGCGAGGAACACGCTGGCCAATGCCAACAAGGTGCGCGACTGGCGAATCTATGCCGACCTGGCTCACAGCCTCATACCGGTGGCGCGCAACCTTTACCAGAACGAGGACTTCGGCATCGAACTCGATCAGGCCGTCTATGCCCTGGACGCAACGACAATCGATTTGTGTCTGACGCTGTTTCCATGGGCCGAGTTTCGGCGGACCAAGAGCGCCATCAAACTGCACACCCTGTTGGATCTGCGCGGCAGTATCCCAACATTCGTCTACATTTCGGACGGCAAAGAGCACGAGGTCACAGTGCTCGACGATTTACCCTTGGAAGCCGGAGCCATCTATGTGATGGATCGTGGCTACCTCGACTATTTTCGTCTTTATCGGATGACCAAAGCCCATGCCTTCTTTGTCATTCGCGCCAAAAAGAACATGGCGTTCCGGCGACTCTATTCCGCTCCGATAAACCGAGAAGCCGGGTTGCTTTGCGATCAGACAATCAAACTCACCGGTTACTACTCGGCCCGCGACTACCCGGAAAAATTGCGTCGGGTCAAAGCGCGCGACCTGGAGACCGACAAAACCATTGTCATTCTGAGCAACAACTTCACGCTACCAGCGGAATCAATTGCGCTGCTCTATCGTCGCCGTTGGTACATCGAGCAATTCTTTCGCTGGATTAAACAGAACCTGCGGATCAAAGCCTTCTACGGCACCAGCGAAAATGCGGTCAAAACACAGATTTGGATCGCAGTGACCGTTTATCTGCTGGTGGCTATTATGAAAAAACGGCTCAAGATCAAGGCCAGCCTTCACACAATTCTACAGGTTTTAAGCGTGACCTCGTTCGAGAGACTTCCATTAAATCAGTTACTTACCCATGCCGATTACACAACTGCATTGGGCGAGAACGATAAACAATTGTTTTTATTCAACTAAACGTTGGGACACTACTGGTTTTGGCTACAAAATCCGCTCGCTGCAGCAAGGGACGGCGAGAGCCAACTCTACTGTCTTCATAAAAACCTTTATTCAGCGAAAAATAGAAGGCCGCACCAGAAAGATGCTTCAATGCCAGATCACGCTCCACCCGGGCATCGGCGAACGGCCGGGTGGCCATAATTTCAATCGACTCGTAGATTTGATCCAGTAAATGGCGCATGGTGGGAGAAGGATGAAACTTGTCCGACCCATAGGGATCATGCATTCGCCTCATATACGGAGAATGAAACCACAAATCCGTCCACACCCCGATTTCTCCATCGTCATCGGGAAGATGTTTGATCCCCTGCTGGTAAATCAACCGCTGCAAACCGTGCAGCGGCTGCAGAACCGGATTGTCGGGATTGAGCGGCCCGGTCAGTATCAGGCGCAGGCCCAACAGAGGCTGACCGGCGACAAAATATTCCTTGGCCTGTGCATTCTGCTGTCTGGTCTTTGGTGTGATGTGTCGCAATGGGGCGGATATGACTCGAATACCTGGGATGCCGTGCGCCGGAGTGAGCCTTGCGGTCGGACGGGGCAGGATACTTCTTCAGGCACGACCAATGCTTCCGCACCGGCTCCTTAATTGACCGGCTGACAACATCCCCTCTTCCAACGCTCCATAGTCGCCCCGTCCTCGATGACAGTCAACAGAACAACCCTGCGTTGGTTATTTTGCCCGTGGGGGCCCCGCAACAGCCTTTCGATGGCTTCCGTGGGCACCGCTTCCGACGCAAAACGCCGCACCGCAGCGCCGCCCTGCTCCGTCACTGATCTTCAAACCCGCCAGACCTTAGCGAACGCTTATCCCTTCATCCAGATAGCGAATGAGCGGATACAGGAAAAATTCGATGATGCGCCGCTTACCAATCCGGATTTCGGCCGTGACACCCATGCCGGTTTCGATGAACGCCTCCCGCCCCTGAACCTGCAAACGGGTCTGCTCGGGCCTTACCAGGATTTCATACATCAACCCCAGTCGTTCGTCCTCGATACTGTCGCGGGAAACCTGAAGCAGTTTCCCTTGAAGCAGGCCGTATTTCTGGAATTCAAAGGTATCGATTTTAAGAGAGACAGGCATCCCCGTTACTATATAGCCGACATCGCGGTTGGCCACCAGCGCTTTGATCACCAGCGGCGAATCCAGGGGCACGATGACGGCCAGGTTTTCCGCCGGAGTGACGACCCCACCCACGGTATGTACCTGCAAATGCGTCACGTGCCCCCTGACCGGAGCAACAATCCGCTGCCGCCCGCTGCGGAACTCGGCCTGCTCGATGCGGCCGGCAAGATACGCCTGTCGCTGCCGATTCTCGGCCAGTTCGGACAACAGACGACCACGCTCCTCGTCCTTCAGCAAAACAATTTCCCTGGCAATCCGCTCCAGCCCGGCCTGCAATTCTTCCTTTGCGTGCAGAGCCTTGTTCCACGCGGTCTTCGCCTCCTGCGCCTCATGCCGCGCCTGCTCCAACTCGTCACGACTCAGCAGATCGCCCACCGTTTCGATTCGTTCACGGCGTCGTTCGGCGTACTCCGCCCGCTCCCGGGCCAGCACATAGGACTGTTGCTGTGCCGCCAACCGCTCTTTCACCTGCCTTGCCTCTTGTCCCTTTACCCGCAATTGCGAATCCAGCCGGGCCCGGGCCGCATGATACAAATCGACCTGAACCCTTATCAGATCTTCTGCGTAATCAGACGCTGCCGGGACAAATTCGCTCCCGGCAAGCAAGGCATTCAAGCGCAACAGGGCCAACTCCACCTGTTGTGCTTCGGATCGCAGAGACATCAGCTCCGGATCGATGTCGGAAGGGTCGATTTCCATCAACAACTGCCCTTCGTCCACCAGCTCCCCGGGCTGTACCCGAATGCTGCGAACAACGCCCGTGGTCAGAGGCTGCACCGTCTTGACCTCGCCGGAGGGAATGACCCGGCCCCGGGCCGTCACCACCACGTCCACCTGCCCCAAGGTCAGCCACAGCCCGAAAAAAAGGATTGCAGCCATCAAGATCCAGAACACCGACTGCCCCAAAGGGCTCAAGGGGCGATCTTCGATCTCGGCCAGCAAAGGCCTGAATTCATGCCGATCCGATTGCCCCATGTCACTCCTCCTGCTGCCGGAACATATGGTGATAATGGCCTCCAAGCGCCAGCAATTCGGCATGACTGCCCGACTCCACCACCTTACCCTGCTCCATCACGAGAATTCGGTCGCAGTCCCGCAGAGTCGAGAGCCTGTGGGCGATCATCAGCGTCGTTCGGCCCTGCTTGATGGAGCGCATATTGTCTCGAATGATCCGCTCCGATTCGTAATCCAGCGCGCTGGTGGCTTCGTCGAAGATCAGCAGCGGCGGATTGGTGATAAGCGCCCGGGCAATGGCAATCCGCTGCTTCTGGCCTCCGGAAAGGGAGCCGCCCCGCTCACTCACCTCGGTATCGTAGCCTTCCGGCATTGCGGCGATAAACTCGTGGGCACCGGCCAGTTGCGAGGCCCGCAGAATAAGCTCCATGGGCGCGTCGGGCCTCGGCAGAGCAATGTTGTCGCGAATGGTGCCGCTGAAAAGGTAGTTTTCCTGCAACACCACGCCGATCTGGCATCGTAGCCAAAAAGGGTTGAAGTGCCGCAGATCAATGCCGTCGATGGAAAGAGACCCTTCATTGGCCACATAGAGCCGCTGCAGCAGTTTGGCCAAGGTACTCTTTCCGCTGCCGCTGCGCCCGACAATACCGATACTTTCTCCCGCAGCGATGGAGAAAGAAACACCGTCTATTACCCTGGGTCCTGCCGGAACGTAATGGAAGCTGACGTTTTCCAGACGCACCTCGCCCCGCAATTTCGGCAAGGTGATCGCTTTGTCCGTCGGCAACTCCAGCGGGTGATTCAAAATGTCGCCCAACCGGTCGACGGACAACAGCGCCTGCTGGAATTCGTTCCACAGATTAACCAACCGCAGAACCGGAGCGGAAAACTGGCCGGCAAACATCTGAAATGCTATCAACTGACCGATGGTCAGTTCGTTGTGCAATACGGCCCGTACTCCGAAATACAGAATGCAGATGGTCATCAGCCGTTGCAGAGTCCCCGCCACCGCACCGGAAACATTGCCCATGGTAGTCAGCCGAAAACCGGCCTGCACATAGTGCCCCAGATGGTCCTCCCAGCGTCGCTGCATTCCTCCTTCGACAGCCAGAGATTTGACTGTCTGCATGCCCGTCACCGCCTCGACCAGATAGGAATTGGACTGGGCGCCCATTTGAAACTTTTGCTCAAGGCGACGGCGCAGTTCGGGCGTAATGGCAACGTAAAGCACGCCGATGATCGCAACAAAGGCCAGCACCACCAGGGTCAGCCTGACACTGTAGAGCAACATCACCGCCACGAACACCAGCGAGAAAAACAGGTCGATGAGAACAGTGACCGCCTTGTTGGTGATAAATTCCCGAATCGTGTCCAACTCCCGCACCCGGGCGGCAATCACCCCGACCTTGCGGGCCTCAAAATAGCGAAAGGGCAGCCCCAGCAGATGCCGAAACAATTTGGCACCCAGTTTGGCATCGAGCTTGGCGGCCGTGTGCTGAAAGATGTAGTTGCGGGAGATATTGAGCAGCAGTTCAAAGATCGCCACTGCCAGAAAGGCCACCGCCAGCACATCCAGGGTGGTCAGAGTGCGGTGCACGAGCACCTTGTCCAGAATCACCTGAGTGAAGAGCGGTGTCACCAGACCGAACAACTGCACAACGAAGGAGCCAAGCAGAACTTCACCGATAATGCGACGATATTTGGTGATTTCGGCCAGAAACCAGGAAAAACCAAAAGCGGATTGCGCCGCCTGAAAACGGTGTCGGAAAATTAGAAAACAGGCGGTCGTCGCCTCAAATTCGCTCGCCTCCTGCTCTACCGTCTGTTTTTTCTGCGGGTCAAACAACAGCAGCCTGCCCGCCTCCCAATCCATCTTCAGCACAACCCGATAGCGGCCGTCTTCGTCGACTGCTATGGCCGGCAGCGGGTAGTCTCGGACCAACTTCTCCAGGGAAACGGTTTTTCGTCGGGCGCGAAACCCGCATCCCTTGGCGATGCGCAACAGTTCTTCCGGGGTTGGTTCCTCGCTAACGGCGTGCTGCCGCATCAGCGCCCGGGTGTCCACATCCACCCGATTAAGCCGGGCAACCACTTCAAAAGCCAACAGAGCCGTCAATTCCATTCCACGCCCTCCTGCCAAAGCCGCAGCCTGAGAGCTTCTGCCTGGCGCCTGATTCGCAGCAAATCGCCTTCCAGAACATCTTCCTGCAATGCAATATCCCGCTCCAGTCGGGTAACCTGGTCCCAAAGACCTTCTTCGTGCATCCGCCGGGTCGCATCAGCTTTAACCACAGCCGCCCTCCGGCGTTGATCCAAATGACCGTTTTCAGTCAAAACCAGAGAAGATCTCAACCCGTTGATCTCCCGCTCCAGCTCGGCCATCCGTTGTTGACGCTGCAGCGTGAGACGGTGCCGCTGCTCTTCGTTGCGATTCAGCTGTAATCGTTTACGTCCACCGGAAAAAACCTCCCAGCGGGCAATCAGGGCCACCGTGGCATCCCGCTCACTCAACGACTTGAGGCTGTCCCTGGCACTGTCTCGATCCGCGCCATACAGGCGATACCCGGCGGAAAGGGCAAAGCTTGGCAACATCTCCCGCCGCAGAGCCGAACTTTCCGTCTGCAGCCGCTCGATTTCGGCATCAAAAATCCGTATTTGCGGCAACAACGCCACGGTCACCGGCACCAACCGATCCGTCGCCACCTCGGGCAACGAGGCGATGCGCGTCTCCCCCGGATGGTAACCCTCTCCCGTAAGCTCCTCCAGCGCCGCCAGCGCCAGCCCCTGCTCCACCCGTGCGTCATCCAGCCGGGTCAAATCCGCCGCCAACCGCAGTGCCACCTCCTGCAGCGAAACCCTTCCTACGGCCCCCGCCGCCTCCAGCCGCTCCAGAACCCGGTACAGTTGCTGCCGCCGATCCAGAATTGAGGCCAATGCCTCGACCCGCTGTTGTGCCGTCAGGCCACGTACGCAAACATCCAAAACCGCCATTCCCACTTCATGCACGGTTTCGGACTGTCCCATCTCGGCCGCCCGTATGCGCTGTTGCGCGCCGATGACCCGCTGTCTGCGGGCACCGAAGTCGTACAACAGCAAACCCGCCGACAGGCTGAGAGAGTTCTGCCAGGTGGATAAGGCATTAGTACTGACCGAATCACCGACGCTCACCACCCGATCCTCACCGCCCAGCGCCCAGGTATAGCCCAGGTCATATCGCAGAGACAGGGTCGGCAGAAAATATGACCGGGCTTCCCGATAATCCAGATGCCGCAGGGCAATGTCAGTTTGGGAAATTTTAAGTGCCCAGGATCGTTCCAAGGCCTGTTGCAGCAGCGATTCATACTCCAGGGGTTGAGCGGCGGCCGCTGGCAGTTCCCCCAGGACCGACCACAGCAACATGAGCACGAAAAACCATCTTTTCCATTTCATCGGCACACCATGAAACAGCCGCCCGGAAGGTTGCCTCCGGGCGGCTGTTGGTAATCAATATAT
>SLLR01000016.1 GCA_007134025.1 Desulfuromonadaceae bacterium
ACCAGCACCAGCAGGCCAGGGTTGCGACGCGCCAGCAGCATGGGTTCGTCCCCGCAAAGAGTCACGTCCAGCACGGGCCCGTCGCCGGCGCTGACCACCCGGACACCCCTGCCCCGGCTGCCGTAACCGCGGCTGACCACCGCCACCCGCCGCCCCTGGCGCAGATAATATCGGGCCAGATAATCCACCATCGGGGTCTTGCCGGTACCGCCGACGCTGAGATTGCCGATGGAAATCACCGGAACCGGGGCCCGGTAGACACGACCCCAGCCCCGGCGGTAGGACCAGGCGCGCAACCTCATCAGTCCACCATATACGGCACCGAAACAGGATAATCCCGCCAGCAGGATCTTTTCAAAAAAGTTGCTGGCACCCTGCGTCGCCAGGCGCCGGTAAAAAAGTCCGAACCGGGCCATTTTAGTTTTCCAATACCTGACGTATAACGTCCAGAGTGCGCTCTGTAGCTCCGGCATACAGCTTCAAGAGTTCCATGCCGGACTGCCCCATGAGCGAGCGTCGATCCGGGTCGCCGAGAAGTTCGTCAACCACATGGTGCAGGCTATGTTGATCGATCTGAATTCCGCCACCACCGGCGACCAGCAAACGGGCAATATCGCGGAAATTATCCATATAGGGACCGAACAATGCCGGCTTACCGACCATGGCTGCTTCCAGCACATTGTGCCCACCGACAGGCACCAGACTGCCACCGACATATACCAGGTCCGCAGCCCGGTAAAAAGATACCAGCTCTCCCATAGTATCTATCAGTAATATTTGCCCAGGCTGAAGGAGGTCCGTTTCTTCAACAGAATTACTGCGCAACAGGACAGAAAAACCTTGTTCATAAAAGGTTTTTTCCAATGACGGACAGCGTTCGATATGGCGCGGTGCCAGCACTAAGAGTAAATTGGATCTTTCTGAAAGCAGATTTGCATACGTCTCCACAAGCAAACCTTCTTCACCCGGGTGGGTACTGCCAGCCACCCAAACCAGGGCCTCGGCGGGCAAATGCAACGCCCGGCGCAGGGCTGCCATATCCCTCTCCGCCAAACCATCTGCAGGCATATCAAACTTGAGATTGCCCGTCACCATAATCCGTTCCTCGGGGGCTCCCAGTTCCAGCAAGCGCTGCGCATCTTCCCGGCTTTGCATGCAAAAAATTGCAAAGTGGCCCAGCATGGGACGCAGAAGAGGTTTGACGAATTGGTAGCGAGGGAAAGCCTCAACGGAAAGCCTGCCATTGACCAGCACCATCGGTATGCCGTCACGGTGAGCCAGGCGTGCCAGGTTGGGCCAAAGTTCCGTTTCTACAATCAGGATCAATTCCGGTTGCAGGCGACGCAAAAACCTTCGTACCACCCAGGACATGTCAAAGGGAAAAAACAAGCACAGATCGATTTCCTTGACGTCGCGGGCAATGCCGTGGCCCGTTTCCGTGGTATTGGAAAAAACCAGGGCATATCCGGGGAAAGAATGCCGCAAGGCCCTCAGCAGAGGGACGGCAGCTCTGGTCTCACCGACCGATACAGCATGCATCCATATTACTCGTCGCCCCTGAAGCACATCAAACCGGTTGGGCCGAAAAAAACCCAGGCGCTCCAGAATACCTTCCCGACTTCTCAAACCAAGAGCGCGCTTGATACCGAACCAGAGAACCAGGAAAAAAACTCCGCCCAGCCAGATCAAATCATAAAGAATATACACATAGCACCTGTTTGTCTGAAGAGATGGAGTGTTTGAAGAGCTTCAGATACCGAACAAAGCTGCTCTGTTCCCAAAGAAGATTCGAATATTCATCTAACATCCGAATCAACAGCGTTACCGGCTTGAGAACGAGAAACAAACTGCATTTCAAAAAGTCGACGATAAACGCCATTAGCAGACAACAGTTCCTCGTGAGTTCCTTCCTCACAAATACGGCCTTTTTCCAATACCACGATCTTGTCGGCGTGCATGATCGTCGACAGACGATGGGCGATGACAATGGTGGTGCGATTTTTCATCAGGTTGGCCAGGGCCTGCTGCACCACCGCCTCGCTTTCCGTATCCAGGGCACTGGTCGCCTCATCCAGCAACAGGATGGGAGCGTCACGCAGAATCGCCCGGGCAATGCACAGGCGCTGCCGCTGGCCACCAGACAGGCGAACGCCGCGATCGCCGATACACTGTTCATAGCCATCCGGCAACAAACGAATGAATTCATCCGCATAGGCCAGGCGTGCGGCTTCTTCAACGGCGGCGTTGGACGCCTCCGGACAGCCATAGCGGATGTTGTCACGAATACTGTCATTGAACAGAAAGGTTTCCTGATCGACCAGAGCGATGTTGCGCCGAAGGCTGTCCATTGTGATCATGCGGATATCTTGCCCGTCTATGAGAACCCGCCCTTGCTGGGGGTCATAAAACCGGGTCAACAAGCCCACCACAGTCGACTTGCCGCCACCGCTGGGCCCTACCAGGGCGACCACCTCGCCGGGCTTGATACGCAGGTTGAAGTCCTGCAACACCGGTTCGTTTTCATAGGCGAAATCGACATGAGCAAAGTGTACTTCGCCGCGGACCCGCCCGATGGACACAGCACCGACAGCATCGTTGATGTCCGGCACCTCGTCCAGCAGTTCAAAAACCCGCTCTGCCCCACCCATGGCCTGCTGAATCTTGTTGTTCACCTTGATCAACCGCTTTACCGGGGTGTACATCATGATCATGGCCGCCAGAAAAGAGGTCAATTCTCCCTGGGTCATAGATCCACTCATGATCCTGTGAATACCGTACCACACTACCGCGCCGATACCGATGGAAGACAACAATTCGATAGTCGGCGAGGTAACGGAATTATATTTCATCACTTTGCGGATAAAATGATAAAATCGCTTGTTTTCCCTGACGAAACGGCCCTTTTCATAGTTTTCGCTGCCAAATGCCTTAATCACTTTTATGCCGGACAAGGCCTCTTGCAGCACCTTCGTCAAATCCCCCAGCGCCCCCTGGCCACGGCGCATATTCTTTTTGATTTTCCTGCCCAGAAAGACCATGGGGATTACGGTCAGGGGGAGGACCAGAAAGGCCAGGGTCGCCAACCTCCAATCGGTGTAAAAAGCCAAGGCCGTCAGCCCGACCAGAGTCAGACTTTCCCGGGTACCGTCAACTAGAACGTCCGCCGAGGCACTCTGGAGCGTGCCCACATCGTTGAGTATCCGGGACATAACGTTACCGGTTGAGCTACGGGAATAATACCCCATGGACAAAGACAGGGAATGGCCGTACAGATCCTTGCGAATATCCTGAACCACCATCTGCCCGGCGGTATTGATAAAGTATTCTTGCAGAAAGCGGCCAAGCCCTTTGACAAAGGCAATCCCAACAATGAAAAGCGGCACCAGGTTGATCATTTCCCGGGCCTTGCCGCTGAGAACTTCGTCCACCAGAGGTTTGACCAGCCTGGCCATGGTGACATCCGAACCGGACACCAGCAACGATGCCCCTACCGCCACCAGGATGCGCCCGGCGTAAGGGCGGGAATAACGAAAAAGTCGCCTGTACAGTTTTTTTACACTTTGTTCCACGAATCCTGCTCTTTCTTGGAAGATCTTCCCAACAGGCCCAAAAGCAGGTGCGCGACCCGTTGGGAACAACCGGCCCGGCCCATTCGGTCGCGGACGGCGGTTAGCTGCTCGCTCATGGCACGGCGATAATCCTCGTTCCTGAGCAGCCGCAGCAATTCTTCAGCCAACGGTCCGGGAGTTGCCTGCCCCTGAACAAATTCAGGGACGATTCTACGCCCGGCAACAATATTCGGCAACCCGATATGGCGGGATTTGATCAGCAGGCGACCGATGAAATAATTGAGCGGCGCGGTCTTGTAGACAATAACCAGGGGGGTGCCCGTGAGGGCCACCTGCAGGGTCACGGTGCCGGACACACTGAGAACCGCGTCGCAGGCCCGGGCAACCCGGTAAATGTCTTTCCGCACCAGCCGCAGGGGCAGAGCCGCGGCGGCGACCTGCCGGCGAAGGCTTTCCAGCCCGATAGACGGGGCCACCGGCAGCAGAAACTGCACGCCGGGAAGCTCAAGTCGCACCCGGCGTGCTGTTTCCAGAAGGGTTTCCAGGTTATATTTCAGCTCGCTGCTCCGACTGCCGGGGAACAACCCGACCACCGGCTGGCGGGGATCGAGCTGCAATTCCGCAAGGATATCCCGCCGTGGCCGTTGTTCGGTCAGATCGTCCAGCAACGGGTGGCCGACATAGTCGACACGGAGCCTTTCCTTTGCGTAAAAATCAGGTTCAAAAGGAAAAATAACCGCCAGCCGATCCACCGACCGGGCCATCTTCTTGACCCTTCCCGGTCGCCAGGCCCAGACCGTCGGACCGATGTAGAACAATACCGGCACCCCGGCCCGGCGGGCTTGTCGAGCCAGCAACTGGTTGAATTCCTGAAAATCAACCAGCACCAGGGCATCCGGGGGCTGCGGCCCCCGCAACAGTTTTTTCAGCCTCCTGAAAGCACCCCAGAGAACCGGCAGATGCCGTACCACATCGACAATCCCCATAACCTCAAGCTCTTCGACGGGAAACAGAATCTCACAGCCCGCTTCGGCCATGCGGGAACCGCCCGCTCCAAAGAAAGACAGCCCGTCGTCAAGAAGGCGGGCAGCCCGGATCATGTTGGCCCCGTGCAGATCCCCGGAGGCTTCTCCAGCAACGATCAGCACCCGGCAAGCTGATTTCAGCTCCTCCATAGGCTGTCCCTTACCCCACTTCCTTCAACACTCGGCAGACCTCTTGCCGCTGCTCGGCGGTCAATTCCGGGAACATGGGCAGCGACAAGACCCGATCGGCCATCTCTTCGGTCACCGGCAGGCAAAGCCCGACCTGGCTGTTGCGCAGGGCTTCCTGGCGATGCAGCGGAATCGGATAGTAAACCGCCGAAGCGATGCCCGCCGCCGCCAACCGCTGCTGGACAGCCTGCCGTTCGGGAACCAGAAGGGTGTATTGATGGTAGACATGCCGGCCCTTGCCGTCTTCAAAGGGCGTCACCAGTTTCGAGTCTGCCAGCAATTCATTGTAGTGATGGGCGTTGGCCCGGCGGGCCGCGTTGTAGTCATCGATGTGCTTGAGCTTGGCCCGCAACACCACCGCCTGCAATTCATCAAGACGGCTGTTGTAACCAACCATATCGTGGTGATAGGTGCGCCGGCTGCCATGGTTGCGCAAGGTTCTGAGACGGTCGGCGATTCTTCTATCGTCGGTGACAATCATGCCGCCGTCGCCGTAACAACCGAGATTCTTGCTGGGGAAAAAGCTGAAACAGCCGGCATCGCCCCAGGCTCCGGTCATTGTCCCCTGATAGGCGGCGCCAAAGGACTGGGCGCAGTCCTCGATCAGGCGCAGGTCGTGGTCGTTGCAGAGCTGTTTTATGGGCGCCAGATCCGCCGGCTGACCAAAAAGGTGAACCGGCATGATCGCCCGGGTCCGTTCGGTGATTGCGGCAGCGATGTGCGCCGGATCGATATTGAAAGTTGCCGGATCAATATCAACAAAAACCGGAACGGCTCCGACGTAAAGAATCGCCTCGGCCGTAGCGATGAAGGTAAAGGAAGAGGTAATCACCTCGTCCCCGGGACCGATGCCGCAGGCCAGCAGCGCCAGATGCAGGGCATCGGTACCGGAAGCCACGCCGACGGCATGGGCGACATTGCAATATGCGGCGATCTCCCCTTCCAGAGCCGCGCCGTTCGGTCCCAGCACAAACTGGGCCGAATCGAGTACCGACTGAAAGCCGCTTTCGATTTCCGGTCGCAGGCTTTCCAGTTGGACCTTCAAATCCACCATGGGAATTTTCATAAAGGAGATCCTCACATTCAAAGTCCGTCACAGAAAACAGGCGAGGACTTGAATTCGGCCTCGCCTGCACCTTGCGAATCTGTTGATCGCCACGCCGGTCAGCACCGAGCGATTTCCGATCAGGGGGTTATCGGCCGACCAGCACCTTGGCAGCAACTCAGGCGGGAGCGGTTCGCGCCAGCTGCTGACTGATCTGCAGCGCCAGTTCAAGAGCCCGTTTGCCGTCTTCGCCGGTTACCGCTGGCTCCGTGCCATTTCGCACCGCCTGGACAAATGCCCGGATTTCAGACATCAGGCTGTCACCTTCCTCAAATTGCTGTTCGTTGAGCACTATGCCGGGAAGACCGGGGACCGGAAAACCCTTCTCGCCCTTGCGACAGACTCCGATCCGGTGCTTCTGATAATCAATGGAAATATAGGCGTCGGATTGAAATACGCGGATCTTGCGCATGGCATGCTGGCTGACACGGCTGGCGGTGACGTTGGCCACGCAGCCGTTGTCGAACTCGATGCGGGCATTGGCGATATCCACTTCATCGGAAAGAATCGGCACCCCCACCGCGCTGATGCTTTTAACCGCCGCCGGCACCATGCTGAGGATGATATCGATATCGTGAATCATCAGGTCCAGTACCACGTTGACGTCGGTTCCTCGGCTGCGAAAGGAGGTGAGCCGGTGCGACTCCAGGAACATGGGATTGTTGAGCACCCCTTCCAGAGCGAGGATGGCCGGGTTGAACCGTTCCAGATGCCCTACCTGCAGTGCGACCCGAAGCTGCTGCGCCCGCCGGATCAGTTCTTCCGCTTCGGCCACCGTTTCGGTGAAAGGCTTTTCCACCAGCGCATGACAACCGGCTTCGAGCAGGTCGCGGGTCACGGCGTAATGACAATTGGTGGGCACCACGACCGAAGCCAGATCGACGCGGCCGAGAAGTTCATGATGATCAGCAAAAGCTTGTACACCCAGTTCGGCGGCCACGGCAGCGGCTTTTTCCCGGTCGGTGTCGACCACCCCGACCAACTCCACTCCGTCCAAAACCTTGTATTTCTGGGCGTGGAACCGGCCCAGATAGCCGGCACCGATCACCGCAGCCCGCAACGTATCCAAAACCAGCCTCCCCTTCTTAACGCGCTAT
>SLLR01000014.1 GCA_007134025.1 Desulfuromonadaceae bacterium
CAGCGCTCGGCACTGGCGGAAAAATTCAGGGGCCAGGAGATTGAATTCCGGGTCGTTACCGAAAATGGCAAACCCAAGGTCAAAGCCCGCCCGAAAAAAACCTCCCCTGCCGATTGAAACCCGTTTCAGGCCACCTGTTTCTCCCGCTCCAGGTAGCGGGGCCGTTCGCAGAGAATGGACCTGATTTCCCTAACGTCGGGAACCCGGCCGCTCACGCGAAGCCGGTCATCGATCACCAGACCCGGAGAAACATAGACCCGGTAGTCAATCATCTTGTGCAGATCCTGGTAGAGATGAACCTCCGCCCGAACCCCCAACTCGTCCAAAGCTCTGCGCACATTGTCCAGGGTACGCTGGCAACTATCGTCGCATCCCGGTTTACAAATTATATCGATACGCATAGGTACCTCCTTTGAGGCCGAAAATCAGCCCCACGACCCAATATGACCTTTTTGGTTATCATTATACGCGAATTTCTTTCCTGTACAAGGTTTTTTGGCGCCCCAAATAATAAAAAGCCGCTCGGAACCGGGCGGCTTTTTGATGCAGATCAGCTCTGGCAACGGTCACCCCGTCAGGGGCGGGCAGCTCCACAGGTAATCTTGAGAGCCCGCTTGACCCGGGCCATCAGCCGCACCACATTGGCCGGTTTGGCGACAAAATCAAAAAAACCCTGATCCAGCAGACGGGACTCCTCTTCCGGGGAAGCCTTGGCCGACAGGGCAATGACCGGTATGTCCCGGGTTTCTTTGTTGGACTGAAGAATGCGAAAGAATTCCGTCCCGGTCATGCCCGGCATGGCCGTATCGACCAGAATCAGATGGGGTTTTTCCTTGAGCACCGCCTTCAGCGCTCCGGCCCCGTTACCGAACAAAACGCTTCGCAGGCCTTCTTTTTTGAGACTGGTCTGAAAAGAGGCCCGCCACAGTTCCTGGTCGTCCACCACCATGACCGTCAACTCTTCGGCCGGCTTGATTTCCGACGCCTTGATGTAGTGTTTTCGAATCGCGTCCTGCACTTCATGGGGCGTAGTCAGAAAGGGCACCACCCGCATACCGGTCTGAAACGAAACGTTGTCGAGGGTCTCCAGATCGAGAGGGTTGGTGATCGCCAGGTACAGGGACTTGCCTTCGGTCTTGAGGGGAAATATCCCCTTCTCGATGGCAATATCGCAATCGACCAGGGACAGCACCTCCTCGGTGAAGGGATGCTTGCTGATATTGCTCACCGTTTTGCAGTTAAACTGCCGGGCCAGAATCAGCACCACATCCCGGTCACTGATGATGCCCATCTCCTCCAGAACTTCGCCCAGGCGCATATCCGAAGCCCTCTGCTTTTCCAGAGCCTTGCTCAGCGTGACTTCGTCCAGCACTTTGGCGTCTACCAGTATTTCTCCAAAC
Organism: Desulfuromonadaceae bacterium; assembly: GCA_007134025.1. Classification (GTDB taxonomy): domain Bacteria; phylum Desulfobacterota; class Desulfuromonadia; order Desulfuromonadales; family Syntrophotaleaceae; genus SLLR01. Next base: position 1,401 of record SLLR01000014.1, read on the forward strand.
CGTTTACGTCGCGGCATCGTCGTCTTCCCCATTGCATCTCAGAATGATTTTCCGCCGATGCTATCACACACTTGTTGAATGATTCAAACAAATCTCGGCAGAACGATTATCCTCGGGGAGAAGACACCTGAACCTCCAGCCTGCCCTCCGTCACCTCGACGGTCACCTGGGCGCCCTGTACGATCTCGCCGCCGATCAACGCCCGTCCAATACGGGTTTCCAGTTCGTGCTGAAGATAGCGCTTGAGGGGCCTCGCTCCGTAAACCGGATCGTAAGCTTCCCGGGCAATGAAGTCCCGAGCCGCGTCGCTGATTTGCAGTTCGATCTGCCGTTCACCCAACCGGCGACGCAGTTCGCCCACCAGCAGGTCGATGATGGCCTTGATCTCTTCACGGGTCAGGGGCTTGAACAGCACAATATCATCGACCCGGTTGAGAAATTCGGGGCGGAAATGACGCCGCAATTCGCCCATCACCGCCTTGCCGACCGGCTCCGGTATGGTGCCGTCCTCGCTCATCCCCTCCAGCAGCAGCGGCGAGCCGATGTTGGAGGTCATGATAATCACGGTGTTCTTGAAATCCACGGTGCGTCCCTGGGCATCCGTCACCCGGCCGTCGTCGAGAATCTGCAGCAGTACGTTGAACACATCGTGGTGGGCCTTCTCGATCTCGTCAAACAGGATGACCGAATAAGGCTTGCGCCGTACCGCCTCGGTCAGCTGCCCTCCTTCTTCGTAACCAATATAGCCGGGAGGGGCGCCGATCAGGCGGCTGACATTGTGCTTTTCCATGTACTCGGACATGTCGATACGCACCATGTTATCTTCGCTGTCAAACAAAGCTTCCGCCAGGGTGCGGGCCAGTTCGGTTTTTCCCACCCCGGTGGGGCCGAGAAAGATAAACGAGCCGATGGGCCGTTTGGGATCCTTGATGCCGCTGCGGGCCCGGATGACCGCATCGGCCACCAGCCGCACTGCCTCGTCCTGACCGACCACCCGCTGATGCAGGATCTCATCGAGCTGCAGCAGCTTCTCCCGCTCTCCCTCCATGAGTCGGGTCACCGGAATTCCGGTCCAGCGGGAAATGATGTCGGCGATCTCTTCTTCCGTGACCTCCTCGCGCAGCAGGCGGGGTCCGTCGCCCTGGGCCCCGGCTTCGGCCTGCTCCTGCTCCCGCAGGGCATTTTCCAGCTCCGGCAGCCGCCCATGGCGCAACTCCGCCGCCCGGTTCAGATCATAATCGCGCTCCGCCACCTCGATATCCTGACGAACCCGCTCGATCTCTTCGCGCAGCCCCTGCAGCTTTCGAATGCCCTCCTTTTCATTGTCCCACTGGGCTTTGAGGGTATCGGACTGATGCTTGAGATCGGCCAGCTCCTTGCGCAGCACCGTCAGCCGTTCCTGGCTGGCGGCGTCTTTTTCCTTTTTCAGAGCCGCCTCTTCGATCTCCAGCTGCATGACCCGGCGGGTCACTTCGTCGAGCTCGCTCGGCAGCGAATCGATTTCGGTACGGATCATGGCACAGGCTTCATCCACCAGGTCGATGGCCTTGTCCGGTAAAAACCGGTCACTGATATAGCGGTTGCTGAGGGTCGCCGCCGCCACCAGGGCGTTATCCTGAATACGCACCCCGTGAAACACCTCAAAACGTTCCTTGAGGCCGCGAAGAATGGAGATGGTGTCTTCGACATGGGGCTGATCGACCATGACCGGCTGAAAGCGCCGCTCCAGCGCCGCATCCTTCTCGATATACTGGCGATACTCGTCCAGGGTGGTGGCGCCGATGCAGTGCAACTCGCCCCGGGCCAGCATCGGCTTGAGCATGTTGCCGGCGTCCATGGAGCCTTCGGCCTTGCCGGCGCCGACGATGGTGTGCAGCTCATCGATAAACAGCAGGATGCGGCCTTCGCTGGCGTGAATTTCAGCGAGCACCGCTTTAAGCCGCTCTTCAAATTCACCGCGGTACTTGGCTCCCGCCACCAGCGAACCCATATCCAGAGCAAAAAGGGTCTTGTTCTTGAGCCCCTCGGGAACATCTCCGCGCACGATGCGGTGAGCCAGACCTTCGACGATGGCGGTTTTACCGACCCCCGGCTCGCCGATCAGTACCGGATTGTTTTTGGTCTTGCGGGAAAGGATGCGAATAACCCGGCGAATCTCAGCGTCCCGGCCGATCACCGGGTCCAGTTTGCCTTTTTCCACCTCCTTGACCAGATCCCGCCCATACTTTTCCAAGGCTTCATAGGTGTTTTCCGGATCGGCGGAGGTTACCCGCTGATTGCCCCGCACCGCTGTCAGGGCCTGCAGAATACGATCCCGGGTGAGATTGAACTGCTTGAACAGGCGCCCCGCCGCAGTGGCCGCGCCCTCTTCCGCCAGAACCAACAGCAGATGTTCGACGGAAACGTAATCGTCCCGCAGCTGCCGGGCCTGCTCTTCGGCTTTAAGCAGCAGACGGTTGAGGCGCTGGGTCACATAGACCTTGCCGGCTTCCACGCCGGGACCGGAGACGCTGGGGCGCCGCTCCAGCTCTTTGCTCACTTCGCTGATCAGACTGTCCAGGGGAACGTCGGCCTTCTGCAGCAGGCGAGGCACCAGCCCGCCCTGCTGTTGCAGCAGGGCCAGAAGCAGGTGCTCGCCGTCAACCTCCACGTGTCCACGCCTCAGGGCATCGTCCTGAGCGGCCTGAATGGCCTGCTGGGTTTTTTGGGTCAATTTATTCACATCCATAAGAACCGTCTCTCCCTTGCTTTGTTAACACCAAAAGTCTTCACAGCGAGCAGCTTGCCGGGGCGTCGGTAGACGCCCCGCCGAGGCATTACCCGTCGGCCCGGGTGACTTCTATTCGACGGGGTCTTGCGGCGGCCGCCCGAGGCAGCTTGACCGTCAGCACGCCATTTTTGATCTGCGCGCTGGATGCAGCGCCGTCCAGGGTTTCCGGCAGCCGGAACTGGCGATAAAAACCGTTCAGGGTAAATTCGCTGAACAGCTCCTCGCCGACCTCATGGAAATCCGGCTTGCCTTCAATGGTCAGCAGCCCCTGCTCGATGTGAATGTGCAGCTGTTCCCGGGACACGCCGGGTAAATCCGCCAGCAACACCAGGCCCTCTTCCGTTTCGTAAATATCCACCGATGGGACCAGGTAGCTGTCACGGGTTTCTTCCCTTACAAGATTTTTTTCTTTTTTATCTCCAAAGATTTTCATTTTGTCCTCCGCCATGACGACACTCCTTCTGTTCGCTGTTTATAGAACCACAGATTTCGGTCAAGGGTTCCTCGCTGCCAAACCTTCAACTCACTCCGCGCTGATTTGAACTCGGGTGGGACGGGCGGCCGCAGCCTTGGGAAGAATCACGTGCAGCAAGCCGTTGCGGTACTCGGCCTTGACTTTATCCGTGTCGACATCCACCGGCAGCTCCACGGTCCGCAGGAATTTGCCGCCGCCCCGCTCCCGGCGATGCCACACGCCGCCTTCGGGCAGATCGCTTGACGGCTTGCGCTCACCGGTGATGGTCAGGGTATTCTGTTGAACAGTGATCTCCACTCCGTCAGCCTCCACCCCCGGCAGCAGCGCGTCAACGTACAGGGTGTCTTGATCGCTGCGCACGTTGATGAGCGGATAACCTCGCTGACCGACTCCGGGCATAAACAGCGAATCAAACCCCCTGCGCCCGCCAAAACCGCGAAACGCATCGTCTATCTCCCTCCGCAAATGGTCCATCTCCCTGATCAGATCTCTGCTGAACATTGTGACCTCCTCTGTTGAAAAAACTTTGCGGCTCTGTGAACCTTCTATAAAACCTATATCAAAGCCTGTGCCAGTTTGTTTAAAAATTAATTATTGAGTAATGTAAGGTGCTTACAAAAAAAATAACCAAGCGCATTTATTTTGCGACGTCGCACTTACTCCGTGCGACACAAGCTTGCGACGTCACTTGCGACACAGGATGCCGATGCCTCATGAACCACAGGCGTGACGAGGTTCTGCTAATCGGAAAGATCTTGGCGAGAGATTCGAAGCTTGTGGAGATGGCGATAGAGGGTGGCACGATGGACGCCAAGGAGGCGGGCCGCTGCGCTGAGATTGCCGCCGGAGGCCCGGTAGGCGCGACGTATGGAGTCGACGGTGAGCTCGGCGGGCCGAGTGGACCGGCGCGAAGGGCGGGTATCAGCGGCGAATTCGGCGTCATAGACCCGCGCAATCGAAGGGCGGTCGATGTTTTCAGCGCCCGCCGCCGCCCAGGGCAGCATTACCGCGAGCCGTGAAGACCGGTCTTCGGCGGAACGTTCCCAGGGTTCGCCGGCAAACCGCTGGCGTTCGCTGATCCACTCGCGGAAAGCCCGGGCACCGATGGCTTCGGAGCGGGTCTCGATAAACACCCGCTCCAGCACATTACGCAATTCCCGCACGTTTCCCGGCCACAGGTAGGACTGGAGGAGGGCAACGGCTTCGGGGGTCAGGCGATGAATGGTGCGGCCGTATTTGCGACCGAAACAGGCCAGAAAATAGTCAACCAGCGCCGGAATGTCTTCGACTCGGTCCCGCAGCGCCGGCAGGTGTATGCGCAGAACCGACAGCCGATGGTACAGGTCCGAACGGAACCGGCCCCGCCCCACGGCTTCCTCCAGAGGCACGTTGGTGGCTGCCACGACCCGCACATCGACCCTCCGCCCCTGTTCCGAGCCAAGCCGCTCGACCACCCCCTGCTCCAGAATCCGCAACAGCCGGGTCTGGGTGTGGGGAGGCATGTCGCCGATTTCGTCAAGAAACAGCGTTCCTCCGTCGGCCCGCTCAAAACGTCCCCGGTGAGTTCTCAGCGCCCCGGTAAAGGCGCCCTTCTCATGGCCAAAGAGTTCCGACTCAAGCAGTTCTTCGGAAATGGCCGAACAGTTCACCGCCACATAGGGACCGTCCCGGCGCTCACTGCGGTCGTGCAGAGCCCGAGCTGCCAGTTCTTTGCCGGTTCCGGTTTCGCCGGTGATGACCACAGCCGCTTCAACGGGGGCGTACAGGTCGATCTTACGAAAAACCTCGCGCATGGCCGGTCCGCTGCCGATCATACCGTGACGCAATACAACCTGACCCTGCTCAGCCTCGGCCAGAGGGCGAAAATGAAAATAAACCCGCTTGCGGGAAAAGTCTTCGCCCAGACCTGCCGCCGCCTCGACCACCAGGGTTTTTCGTTGCCGCCCCGGAAAGCGCACCCGCACCTGACTCACCGGGCCGCGGCCGGCGGCCGCATCGGCGGCCAGCTCCGCCAGGGGCGGCTCACTGTCGGCAAAGGAGCGGCCAAGAAACCGAAACCGCAAGGCTTCCGCGGTGCTGTCGAACAGATCGGCCAGGCCGACAGATACGCTCAGCACCCGCCAGCCCTCGGCAGTTTCTTCCACGACCAGGTCCGGTGCCGACACCGGCAACCGTTCCGGCACGGTGGTCATTTCGCCCTTGCTCATGAATAAAATCCCGTCAAAAGTTCCGTATTTTCGGAGCTGCCCGAAAACCCCCGCACCTTCGAACCTGACAACAATGTAATGCTCCCCGAATCATTGATCAAGCCCCGCGATCC
>SLLR01000043.1 GCA_007134025.1 Desulfuromonadaceae bacterium
CAACACACGGTGGGCATCAAGCTCTGTGAATACGGCTTCAAGTACCCTGGATGTGACATCTTCGCAGCGCTCGATGTCATGGTCGCCATCCATGAGCACTTCCGGCTCCACGATCGGCACGATATCCAATTCCTGGCACAGGGCGGCGTAACGCGCCAGTCCGTGGGCATTGGCACGCATTGCAAAACAGGTCGGCACATCCTGCTCCTTGATCGCTATTACCGCGCGCCATTTCGCAAACCTGGCGCCCAGCCGCCTGTACTCGGCCAGCCGTTCTCGCAAACCGTCCAGGCCCTCGGTGATCTCCTCCCCGGGGTGCAGTGCCAGCGCTTTTGTACCCCTGTCGACCTTGATGCCCGGCATAATCCCCCGCCTCGAAAGCAGCTCGGCAAAGGGTGTTCCGTCCCGGGCAGCTTGGCGGAGCGTTTCGTCGAAGAGAATGACTCCACTGATATAACGCTCGATACCCTCCGTTGTAAAAAGAAGTTCGCGGTACCGCCGGCGATTCTCTTCACTGTTCTCCACTCGGATCGCGTCAAAGCGCTTTTTAATCGTAGAATGACTTTCATCTGCTGCCAGCAGCCCTTTTTGATTCGCGACAAGGGCCTGGGCTGTTGCCATAAGATTATCTCTGATCATCTGCAAGGTCCTTTTCGTGTTTAAAACAGGATCATGTCGGGGAAACCCATCGGGCGACAGAGCCGCTTCCAGTGAAACGCCAGGGGGAATTCATAGTCTGTCCGGTGGCAACAAAAGCCCCCTGGTTATTGAGCGGCCTTATCGGTGCCCTCCCGGCCCGATGGCCTGCCGACCCATTCCATTACGGATCCCCAGAAGAAAGGCCTGGCAGTTCTTACCAAGATTTCGTGTGCGATAACCACCTTCCTGAACAACCAGCGTGGGCAAGGCCATTGCTCCGATGGCCTTGCCGTTTTCCGCAAAATCGCCAGCGGCCAGATGCCAGGTTCCGGTGGGATCGCCTTTCGCCGTATCCAGGCCCAGGCAGACGATGAGGTATGTTGGCTTGAAATCTCTTATCCGGCGCAATGCCGATTCAAGAGTCTTGCTGTAGGAGGCAGCGTCCGCTGCCTCCGGAAGGGGATAGTTCACATTCATCCCGGCCCCCTCCCCTTCACCCCTCTCATCTGCGAACCCGGTAAAGTAGGGATAAGCAAAGCGCGGGTGTCCATGGATGGAGACGGTCAGCACATCGCGCCGGCGGTAGAAAATATCCTGCTGGCCGTTGCCGTGGTGATAGTCCACATCCAGCATCGCCACCGTACCGAAAGAGCTCAGATACTGGGCTGCAATCGCCGCATTGTTAAAATAGCAGAATCCGCCAAAGAAGCCACGCTCGGCATGATGCCCGGGCGGCCGGACCAATGCATACGCCATACGTCTTCCGGACAGAATCTCATGCGCGGCAGTGAGTGTACAGTCGACCGCCGCGCGCGCCGCATCATAAGCCTGGCGGCTGATCGGGGTAAACGTGTCGATACAGTAGTAACCGGCCCGAATGGGCAGCTCAACAGGCGGCCTCGATCGGTTGCGTAGCGGAAAAACGTATGGATAAAGAGGGCGATCCTTCGCCACCAGGCTGGATGCCTTTTTGAAGTAGGTGAGATAGCCTGGATCGTGCACCGCGACAATGTGCTTGTCGCTGAAATGCGATGGCGGTATCTGGACAAAAGCTTCTGTGGGCACAATCGCTGAAAGAATATTTTTTATGCGCACCGGGCTCTCCACGTAGCCCCGCTCCCTGACATGATGAATCGCATGTTGCTCGTTGACAACCAGGGCAATCTTCTCCAGATGCTGCGCGCCCGAAGCCTGCTTGTTCGTAGCCGCCGCTTTAAAACGATAGCGTTCAGGCCGGATTTTTACCGGGTCGTCATGAATCGAGTCCACAACCGCGCGCACATACTCAGTGGAACAGACATCGGAGTACTTTTTCTGCAGGATCGCTTCAACCACCTTTTTCACAAACTGTGCAGACAGTTGCGGGTTTTTTCCAAGACCGTCAAAGACCAGGTAGGGTGGATTATCTCCGCCCTGCGTCACCGGTGTCTCGTATGCCGTACCCGCAATGGGGCGCGCACCGTAGCGTTCGTAAAAACGCATTCTCGCCTGGTTTTGTTGAAGAATCTCCGGGTCCCGACATAGCCTGGGGTCATCCGGCAGACATTCGAAGAATATGCCGACAACGCCCAGAGAAAGCGCCTCCCCTCGGACGCGATCATACAATGCGCCGCCCACGCCACGGCCGGTAAGCGAAGCCTGGCTGGTGAGATAGTCAAGATAGCAAAACGAAAGCTCCGCATCGTAATCAAGCAAGGCCAACCCCTGCAGCCGCAACAGGTTATCCTCGGCGACATACAGAATGCTGCGGAAGCCGTACTTGATGGGGTTTCTCAAGGCACTTGGAATGCGGTCGATCTTCTCCGGGCTCAGGGAATCGAACTGCTGCTTGAGCAAGGCGCGGACTTGATTCAGTGTTTGTTGATTGACCGGGGTGGCATCATCAAAGATTCGTCGAATACGGAACATAGAAAACTCGCATCAATCCTGCGCAGAGGTAGTGCTTTGTACAGGGCGGTTGCCCTGCTGCCATTTTGCTGCCCTGATCGACGGTCCATGCCATGATCCTGCCCCCTTTCTCCAGGCAGGAATGTGATTTTTCTTGTGAAACAGAATGATGCCCACGAACACCGGCTGCCTTATCATCCCGCCAGGATCACAACTGTTTCTTTCGGCAATAAAATTTCATTGTTCTCGACTTTTATCCCTCTCTCCGAAGACAGAAGTATTTCTTTTTTTTCGAGTTCAGAGCATCGAATTCGCTGGGATCGCGCGGCAAAATTACAGGCTACCCAAAGAGATTCCCGTTTCATGATGAGCCATTGCCCGGTCTCGTCAAAATCCACCGACGTCTGTTCTATACGCCCGTTGCTCAACTCCGCCCGCTGGCGGCGCAATCTTATGAGAGACCGATGCCAGTCAAGGATTTTTTTGTGGGGCTGGCGCTCCGGTTCATTCCAGTCCAGCCGGGAGCGCAGGAAGGTTGCTTCATTTTGCGGATCGGGAATTTGATCGGCTTGCCAGCCAAAGGCGGCGAATTCTTCACGGCGTCCCTGCTTTACGGCCCCGGCCAGTTCAGGGTCCGAATGATCGGTAAAATAGAGAAAGGGTGAAGAGGCCGCCCATTCCTCTCCCTGAAACAGCATGGGCAGAAAGGGAGCGGTCATCACCAGGGCCGCGCCGATCTGGAGCCGCCCCGGCGAGAGCAGAACGCTGGTGCGTTCCCCCAGGGCGCGGTTGCCCACCTGATCGTGATTCTGCAGGCAGCCCACGAACTGGTGGCCGGACAGTCCCGTGGCGGGCCTTCCGTGGCGGCGGCGACGATAGGCCGAGTAGCGGCCGTCATAAACGAGACCCCGGGTTAGGACTTTGGCCAGGTCCGCCAGGGTTCCGAAATCCTTGTAGTAACCACCCTGCTCCTTGGTAAGAGCGGCATGCAGGGCGTGATGAAAATCCTCGTTCCACTGGGCATGGATGCCGTATCCGGACTCCTTCGGTGAACGAATCAGCCGCGGATCGTTGAGATCACTTTCGGCAATGAGAGCCAGATGCCGGCCCAGGTGGGACTCCAGGTCCTTCACCTCGCTGGCGAGTTGTTCAAGGAAGTGGATCGCGGAAGTATCGATGATGGCATGGACAGCGTCGATGCGCAGCCCGTCCATGTGATAGTCCCGAAACCACATCAGGGCGTTGTCGATAAAAAATCGGCGAACTTGGTCGCTGTGCGGACCGTCCAGGTTCACCGCCTCGCCCCAGGGCGTGACATAACGGTCGGTGAAGTACGGGCCGAAACGTCCCAGGTAATTGCCGGCCGGACCAAGGTGGTTGTACACCACGTCCAGGATCACCGCCAGCCCTTTGCTGTGGCAGGCATCCACCAGGCGTTTAAGCCCTTCGGGTCCGCCGTAGGCGTGATGGGGTGCATAGAGGTCGACACCGTCATAACCCCAGCCGCGATTGCCGGAAAATTCGGCCACCGGCATCAGCTCCACGTGGCTGATCCCAAGCGTGAGCAGATGATCCAGTCGCCGGGAGGCGCCGTCGAAGGTGCCCTCGGGACTGAAGGTGCCGATATGCAGCTCGTAGATGACCGCCGAGGAGAGCGGAGGCGGCCGCCAGGTTGTGTCGCTCCAGGAGAACTCATTGTGCTCAAGGACCCGGGAAGGACCATCCACTCCCCCAGGCTGCCACAGGGATCGAGGATCAGGCAGAGGCTCACCGCCATCCACAGCAAAAGTGTAGTCCGCTCCGTGTTCGGCCAGAGGTGTATCCACATGCCACCAGCCCTGCGCATCTTTGTCCATCGCCAGCCGGCGACCTTGAATCTCGATTTCCATAAGCCGGGCCTGGGGTGCCCATACCTTGCGTTTTCCCATCGCTCGCTACTCCCTGGAAACAAGGGCCAGAGGAAAACGGGCCAGAATATCCCGAAGCATCGTCCTGCCGCCCCTGAAACTGTCGCCCGTCAGATGGTTGTGCCACCGCCCATCAGGGATTTCCAGCCACGTATCCTGCCAATCGCCGCCAAAGGAGAAAAGCAGCCGCGGGGTTATCGCCGCGACAGATTCACCGCGAAGAAAAGCCACCGCATGCTTCTTCTGCCGACCCTGGGCATTCAGGGGCCGATAGTCTCCGCAACGAAAAACCTTCGGCAGGCGCCTGCGCAGATCGAGAGCCTGATACATAATCCACAATTTGGGCATCCCATCATCCATCCTGGTCATGATCTGTTCCGGTGAAAGTTCCGACAGCTCGGCAAGAAGCCGGCGGCGCAGCGCGAAATCCACGGGCCGACGGTTGTCGGGATCCACCAGGCTCAGATCCCACAGTTCGGTGCCCTGATAGAAATCGGGGACCCCGGGAGCAACGAGCTTAATAAGTACCTGAGACAGAGCGTTGACCCGGCCCAGGTCCACCAGGGAGAAGACGAAGTTTTCCAGTTCGCAGCGGAATTCCCGGTCGGCAAGAACCGCCTGGATGAATTCAAGAAGAGACTTTTCGTAATCTGCATCAGGTTGGGTCCAGGACGTGTGAACTCTGGCCTCCCGGGAGGCCTTTTCCATGTACGCCAGAACCCGCTCAGTCTCGATGGGCCATGCTCCTGCCAGAGTCTGATAAAAAAAATATTCCGAGTTACGATCCGGCACATTGCCCTGACGGTATTTTTCATTATGAACAGACCAGCGACGGACCGTTTCCGCCCAGCGCCCGGGAATTTCCGACAGCAGGGCCAGGCGCGCCCGCACATCCTCGCTGCGCTTGGTATCGTGGGTGGATGTCGTCAGCATGGCGTGGGGGGAGAGGTTTGCCGCTTTCATCATGGCCTGATGAAAATCTTCTACGGACACGCCAAAACGGCCGGGATCTCCGCCTACTTCGTTCAGGCCTATGAGGCGGTTGAAATTATAAAAGGCGGTATCCTCTATCCCCTTGGCCGTAGCCGGTCCCGTCAATTGCTGAAATCGCATGACCCATTCGGTTTCCAGTTGTCCCCGGTGTTGTCGAAACAACAGAGTCCTGAAAAAATCGAACAGCTCGGGATCAAGCTCGGGCCGCAGCGTTTGAGCGTTTTTTGCCGCCTCGTCAATGAACTTGCGGTCTGCCTCGGTGGGCCCCTGCTCCTCTCTGACATAGGTACGATAAACCGGAAAACAGGCGACTAGTTCCCTGAGAGCCTCGTTGATCTCCCAGCGGGTATAATCCCTGTAGCGGCGATGCTGCTCGCAAATTCTCACCATCAAATCGGTCAACCGATTCACATCGCTGGCAAGCAGTTCATGCAGTACCTGATGTTTTTTCTCTCGGGTAATCGCCGCATAATCGGTCGACCCGGCTGTGAATTCAGCATAAAAATCCGTCATCGGTGTTTCCCCGGCAGGTTCGATGAAAAGATGGCCCAGCAGGTTCAGGAAGTCATACCCCGTGGTGCCGGCCACCGGCCATGACGAAGGAAGCTCTTCGCCCGGATGAAGGATTTTTTCCACCACGATCCAGGCCTCGGGGGCCGCCGCTCGAAGGCGTTTTAAATACCGCTCCGGATCCCTGAGACCGTCCGGATGATCGATTCGAAGGCCGTCAACAATACCTTCTTGCAGCCATTGCAAAATACGTTGGTGCGTGTCGGCAAAGACATGTTGTTCCTCCATGCGCATACCGATGAGGGTGTTGATATCAAAAAAACGCCGGTAGCCCAGATCTCGGGCTGCGGCGCGCCAGAAGGCCAGGCGGTAATGCTGCTCATTCAGCAGAGCGTCCAAAAGATCTGCACAGTTGTTGAACTCCTCAACGGTCTTATCCACGGCAGCGCAGATCGCGGGGGATTCTTCCAGCAACCTGCCGAGCAGTGCGCGAATAAAGGTCCAGTTCCGGCGTCGCCGGCGGGTATCTTCAAACTCATGAGCCCTTGGAAGCGGAAGCTGGCGCAGACTGTCACTGATAAAGGCGAGCGAATTCCAAGCCGCTACACCGGCAATGCGGTCCAGAATCTGCGGCAGCGTGTCCGGAGCTAGCGGAAACCTGTGATCATGGTAATGGATGGAAAAGCCGCCCTTGGCATGTACCAGCAGAATTTCTCCGGATTCAAGGGAGCGACCGTAATGATCGCCGAGAACCGGGAGAAGTATTTTGTTGGCTAATCGCTCTTCGGGGGGATTCCAGTCCACATCAAAATAGGCGGCATAGGGGCTGGAAGGACCGTTTTCCAGAACATCCCACCACCACTCATTTTCGGGCCCGCCAATGGCCATGTGGTTGGGGACCAGGTCCAGAA
>SLLR01000105.1 GCA_007134025.1 Desulfuromonadaceae bacterium
ATCGCCGCCCTGACCGGCACCGACTATCTGATTCTGACCTCGGTCAACGGCGTCACGGCTTTTTTTGAGCGTCTGGCAGCGGCCGGACTGGACAGCCGGGCCCTGCATGGTGTACAGATCGTTGCCGTGGGCCCCAAGACCGCCGCCGGCCTGACCGTTCACGGCTTGAAAGCCGATCTGATTCCGCGTCGTTTTCAGGCCGAAGGCATTCTTGATCTGTTGCGGCAACGAGATCTCAAGGGTCGCCGCATCCTCTATCCCCGTTCTTCCCTGGCCCGTGATCTGCTGGGCGATGCCTTGCGCCGGGCCGGTGCCCGGGTCGAGGCCCCCGTCGCCTACCGCACCGAACCGGCACCGGAAGAAGCGGTCCGGCTCCGGCAGTTGCTGGAAACCGACCAGCTGGATGCGGTCACTTTCACCTCCGCCTCCACCGTTGACAACTGCCTGGCCCTGCTGGACGCTGAAGGCAGGCAACGACTGGGACAACTGGTGATCGCCGCCATCGGCCCGCTGACTGCGGCGGCGCTCAAGGCTCAGGGAATGACCGCCGGAGTGGAAGCCGCCGAAGCCTCCTGTGAATCGCTGGTTTCCGCCCTGGCCGACGCGTTTCGCACCGCTCATGAAAGAGGAGTTTGATCATGTTTTTTCCCGAATACCGCCCTCGTCGTCTGCGCCGAACGCCCAACCTGCGCCGCATGATCCGTGAAACGACCCTGTCGGCAAACGATTTCATCTACCCCCTGTTCAGCGCTCACGGGCACAATCTGCGCCGGGAAATCCCCTCCATGCCCGGCATCTACCAGCAATCCATCGAACATTTGCTGGCGGAAGCCCGTGAAGTTCAGGATCTCGGCATTCCGGCAGTCATGCTGTTCGGTCTGCCGGAGCGCAAGGACGCTCTGGGCAGCGACGCCTACGCCGACGACGGCATCATTCAGCGCACCGTGGCCGCCCTCAAATCCGCCTTGCCGGAGCTGACCGTGATCACCGACGTCTGCCTCTGCGAATACACCGACCACGGTCACTGCGGGGTTATCGAGAACGGCGATGTGGACAACGACGCCAGCCTCGCGCTGCTGGCCGCCAGCGCCCTGTCCCACGTTCGGGCCGGAGCCGACATGGTAGCGCCAAGCGACATGATGGATGGTCGTGTCGCTGCCATCCGCGAGATGCTCGACGCCAACGATTTCAGCCACATACCTATCATGAGCTATGCGGTTAAATTCGCCAGCGGCTTTTACGGTCCGTTTCGCGACGCTGCCGACTCGGCCCCCCGCTTTGGCGATCGTCGCAGCTACCAGATGGACCCGGCCAACCGCCGGGAAGCCCTGCGGGAAGCAACCCTTGATGTTCAGGAATGCGCCGATTTTCTGATGGTGAAACCGGCCATGGCCTATCTCGACATCCTGCGGGATCTTCGCGACCGGTTTGATCTGCCCCTGGCGGCCTACAACGTTTCCGGAGAATACGCCATGCTCAAAGCCGCCGCGGCCAACGGCTGGATCGATCACGACCGGGTCATGCTGGAGCTGCTCACCGGCATCAAACGGGCCGGGGCCGACCTGATCATCAGCTATCACGCCAAGGAAGCGGCCCGGTTGCTTCAGGCCCGCTGAACCCTTGTTTCGAAAGGCAACTTCTTACCGATGTCCGAATTTTTTATCGATACCCTGGCCAACGGTCTGCGTCTGCTGACCGTTGAAATGCCCCATCTGCACAGCGTTGAACTGGCCTGCACCCTCGGTGTCGGCAGTCGCCGCGAAGAGCCCGGCCGATACGGCATTTCCCACTTTCTGGAACATATGTTGTTTCGCGGCAGTGAGGATTATCCCTCCGGGCAGGACCTGGAGGGCCGGTTCGAAGCCATCGGTGGCAACATCAACGCCGCCACCGATGCCGAAACCACCTGCTATCACAGCCGTTTGCATCCCGCCCACATCGGCGACGGCCTGCATCTGCTGGCTTCCATGCTGCGACGGCCGCTGTTTGCCGGGCTCGAAACCGAACGCAGTATTGTTATCGAAGAAGCGCAGGAAGATCTTAATCAGGAGGGCCGGTTCATCAGCCCCGACCTGCTCATGAACGGTCTTTTGTGGCCCGGCCATCCCCTCAGCCAGCCCATCATCGGAACCCTCGACGCCATCGCGACCTTTGACGAAACCGCGCTGCGGAGCCATCACCAGCGCTACTACACGCCGGCCAACACGGTCATCGCCCTGGCCGGACGCATCACCCGCGACGCCGCACTGGCCACCGTCAGCGACGCCTTTGGCGACTGGCGGGGACCGGCTCCCCGGCCTCTCTGCGCAAGCCTGCCGGCACCGGCAAAGGGTCCGCTCAGCTGCTGGGTGCGGGATACCGATTCCCAGCTGAGTCTGCAACTGGCATTTCGGATTCCCGGCCGTCAGGACCCCGCCACGCCGGCCCTGCGCATGCTGCGACGCATTCTCTCCGGCGGCGGCACAACCCGTCTGATGCGGCGGCTGCGGGAAGACCTCGGCCTGACCTACAACGCCGAAGCCCACCTGTCCCTGTTCGAGGAATGTGGCTCCTTCGCCGTGGATCTGGCCGTGATGCCGGAGAACCTGGTGCCGGCGGTAGAAGAACTGCTGCAGATTTTTCTTGAGTTGGTTCAGGATCCGGTGGGGGAAGGGGAACTGGCGCGGGTTCTGGGCAATTATCTGTTCGATCTGGAATTCAGCCAGGATCACGCCGACCTGCTGGCGAGCCGCTACAGCTGGGGACTCACCACCGGGTTTCTGCGCAGCTTGGAAGACGAGCGTCGGGAAAGCCGCCAACTGCGCCCGGAAAATCTTTGCGAGGCAGCGCGCCTTTACCTTACAGCCGCCAATCTGCACCTGGTGGTGGTCGGTCCCTACCGCCAGTCCGACCGGCAACGGGTCGAGGGGCTTCTGGCCGGCTATCGCAGCTCAAAAGCAGCGGCCGGCACGGCCTGTACGGCCTGAGCGAAAGTTCTGTGGATGAAGACTAGCGCAGAGGACGGGATGTGCCTCCCTCAGCAGGAACCGCCTTCCTGTTCCAGCAGACGGCGCTTGCGCTCCACTCCCCAGTAATAGCCGCCAAGACGGCCATTTTTGCCCACCACCCGATGACAGGGGGTAACAATGGCCAGGGGGTTCTGAGCGCAGGCCCCGGCTACTGCCCGCGGCGCTCGAGGGCGGCCGATACGGGCGGCCAGTTCGCCGTAGCTGATGGTCTCGCCGCGCGCTATGCGCCGCAATTCCTCCCAGACCCGACGCTGAAAAAGGGTGCCCCGTTCATCCAGGGGCAAGACCTCCTGGCACTCGCGACCCGCCAGCATGGCGATCAGCATCTCCAGTGCCTGGTTCCCGGCAGTACCGCCCGGCACCAGGGCCTCCCGGGGAAACCGCCTCTTCAACTCTGCCAACAGGGGCGCCTCGGCGTCTCCCAGCAGCACCGCGCAAAGACCTTTGTCGCTGACCGCCGCCAACAGCAGGCCCAGAGAGGTTTCGGCAATACCGTAGTCCATGGAAGGCTCCTCGGTGCTCTGGAAAAAATCCATAAGAGGGCTAAACACGAATGCCGCCCTCCAGGGCCGACGGGTTACGAGGCTATCGTCCTCGCTCCTTTGGCCGACCTCAGGAATCGCCCAGCTTGATGGTCTTGTAGAGAAAGTTCTTGAATTTATAAAAGCTGCGCCGCTGTTCCGGGTTTCCATCCGGATTCGTGCACACCTTGAGCAATGCCGCCGCCTTAGGCATGGAGGTGGCGCCCTGGGCACGGGCCAGTTCGATCACTGCGGCGACCACGTCGCGGGAAATGCGTTTTTCGGAAAAGGGTTCGTGAACCTGGCTCCAGAAATCGCCCTCGCCCCGTACGATAGACTCGAACAGTTCCCGGGCCACCCGATCAGTGAGCTGTTCGGAGCTGGCGACGGGGACTTGCGGCGCCTGGGCCTGCAGAATTCTTTCAATGTCCTGCTCACCGATCACCCGGCCGTTACGAAAAAACAGCGCCCGCACCAGAATCGAGCGCAGCTCGCGAATATTGCCGGTAAAGTGGTGCATAGTCAGCCGGTCCCGGGCTGCCCGGGACAACACTGGGGCGTCGTCTTCCTGTTCATCGGGACGCTTGTAGACCCGGTGCAGCTTGCCGAGAAAGTGCGTGGCCAGATCCGGAATATCCTCCCGCCGGTCGTTCAGCGACGGTACTTCGACGGTCAACTCAGACAGGCGATGGTAGAGGTCCTCACGAAACCGCCCCTCGGCAATCAGCTGGCTCAGGTCCTTGTTGGTGGCCGCCACCAGCAGCACTCGGGCGTAACGGGTAAGGTTTTCTCCCAGCCGCACGAAACCGCCGTTATCCAGAAACCGCAGCAGCTGGACCTGGGTCTTGGGATCGGCGTCACCGATTTCGTCGAGGAACACCACGCCGCAATGGGCCTCCTCGAGGATTCCCTTGCGGTCGGCGTGGGCACCGGTAAAAGCGCCTCGCTTGTGGCCGAACAGCTCTGAATAGGTCAACTCGCCGCTGTAGGCTGCGATGTTGGTTTTTTTCACCGGCAGCTCGCCCCCCCGGCTGATCTTTTCCCGGTAAAAATCGTTGAGCCGCGCATAGATGTTGTTGAAAAGAAATTCCTTGCCGCTGCCCGTGGGGCCGTTGATCAGCAGGGACGGAAGCCCCAGGGTCGCCTCGTGCAGATCGCTGTTGAGCCACATGGTGATGCGGTTGAACAGGGGCGGCGTGATCCGCTGAATGAATTCCACCAGCTCGTCGGCCCTGGCCGAGTTACCGATGAGATTACCGAGTTTGTAGCTGGAGACCTTGGGATCCTTGTAACCGACGTCACTGCCGAGGCGATGCACTTCACCGGTGAGCATCTCGATATACTGCATGTCCGCCAGGTGGCGGGCGATCATGCGGCCGATGATCTGCAGGATGCGCTTGTGCTCATCGGTGAAATAATAGGGTCGCAGGCTGTCCAGGCAGATGACCGCGATGACCTCTTCCTCGCAGATCACCGGCACCCCCAGTTCGCTGCGAATCACGTCCGTTATCTCGTAGTAATAGCCTCCGGAGCGTTTCTCTTCGGCACTGTCCACCACCAGATAGGGCCGCCCGGCAGAGGCGACAAAACCCGTCATGCTGCGGCTTTCCGGCGGCAATTCAGAGCCGCCCACCCGCAAGGGCGGAATATGCTTTTTCAGGCGCCGCTTGCTCTTGGCCCCCACCAGGGTGCCGTCGCCTTCTTCCACCATCAACCACTTTTCTCCTTCAATCTTGCGCACCAGGGCAATACTGCCCGTGTCGGCACCGATAAGTTCTGTGGCCTTGGACAGCACACTGTTGAGAAAGGCGGAAACGTTTTCGAACTTTTCCTGCAGCAGATCGTTGATTTCGGCCAGCACCTGGATCTCCATGTGCTCGTCGCCGATCTCCTGAATCACCCGCTGGGCCATCTCCGCATGGGCTTCCAGAAGCCCCTTTTCAAAGTCAGTAAAGGAGTGACTGCCCCGGCTGTAGTAGTTGACCAGACAGATGACCCGACGGGTGCGCGGATCGTAGCGAGGCACCACATAAAGGGAGCGCAGTCCCAGTTGCTCGGTGAGATAGCGTTTCTGCAGAAACTCTTCAGAGAGGGTCGGCAGATAAAGAGGTTCCAGCAGGGTTTCGTCGACGATCACTCCATTGCTGTTGATGTAGCGGCTGAGCAGGGATTTTCCGGGGCCCAGATCGATGAGCTTCTGAGTTTCGTAAGCCTGCTGATCTTCCTGCTGCTGGGCGCAGGAAGCGAGGATCTGCAACATCTCCTCACCGTTTTCGCTACCCGCCGGGCAGGGAACCAGCACCGCCGCCAGCGCCAGTTTGTCGATGAGCCGCACCGCCGACTGGACCATGCGGAAGGCCGCCTCTTTTTTCTTGGCCTCGTCCACCCAGCGGGCCAGGGCCATCTGCTGATGGTAGAGGCGGGCCTGATCAATGGACGGCATGATACCGTCGACGAAGCTCCGCAGAAGCCGGCAAAGAGCTGGTTCCAGCCGCTGGTGGGCACGGCTGCTGTCGACACAGAGAACGCCCACCGCCCGACCGTGATGCAGCAGGGGCAGATACCAGCCGGCTTGAATCCCGAACCGCTCGGCAAAGTCCTTCTCCGGCATACCGGTCCTGTCCTGCAGATCGATGAGCTGCTGCTCTTCGTGGCTGTGATAGACCTGCGACACCAGACCCTCGGTGGTATTGATGGGAAAACTTTGAGCGCGGATGGCTTCGGCGTGACGGCCGGTGGCCAGGGCGCAGATCAGGCTGCCGCTGGTCAGATCTTCGAGATAGACCCGGCAGCTGCTGCGGCCGGTGATCAAGTGTACCGCCTTGGTCAGGGCGTGCAGAATGTCATCGAGATTTTCCTTGCCGTAAGCGTTGATCTGGTTGCCGAGCAGAGCCAGTTGCGCGGAAATAAAGGGATCCATGGGCCTCCTGATGGCGTGGAATGGCGACTCTGGAAGTATAGAGACAAGGCCGCGGCCCTGTCAAAACATACCGGCAGAAAAAAATTCCTTGCCCCGCCGGCCAAAGGACGGTAAAACCCCTACCACCTTTCAAATCAACGACCAGGGCCGGTGGGGATTCGGCCCGCTCCCTCTTTCTTACAGGAGTCAGATTATGGGCCTCCTCGCCAACACCATCAGCTGCTGCCAGTTTCAGGTTCTGGGCTCTCTCCCCGAAGGCGATCTCGCCCGTTGGGCGGGCGACTGTCTGGCCCGAAATGCCTTCTCAAGCATCGAGCATACTACGGAAGAACTGTCCACGGGCTGGGTGGAACTGGACGATTTCGAAGCTGCCGAATTCAGTCTCCCCGGTCGCTTTTTCCGCGACCACTACCTGACCTTCACCCTGCGACGGGACCGGCGGCGGGTTCCGGCCGGCCTGCTCAAAGCCCACCTGGAGCGGGCCGAAGCGGAATTTCTCGCCGCCAATCCCGGCCTGAGACGAGTACCCAAACCGAAACGGGAAGAGCTGCGGGACGCCGTACGCGGCGCGCTGCTGGCCCGCACCCTGCCGACCCCTGCTACTTTCGACGCGGTGTGGGACACCCGCCGCAACCAGCTGACCCTGGCGACCCTCAACGGCCAGGTGCTGGAAGAATTCGAAACCCTGTTCAAGACCACCTTTGACGGCCTGCGCCTGGTCACCCTGCATCCCTTCGACCGCGCCCGCCAGTCCCTCGACGAGGCGCTGCATCCGGCTCTGGACAGGGCCAACCGGGCCGCCAGCGATCGGGTGTTGGATCTGATCCAGGACAACCGCTGGCTGGGCTGGGATTTTCTCTGCTGGCTGGTGGACCGCACCATGAATTCCGACGGAAACTACCGGGTCAGCCGTCCGGGTCCGGCGCTGGCCGGGGAAACGTTCACCGCCTACATCAACGACCGTCTGGTGCTGGAGGGGGAAGATGAGGAGGGTCGGCAGAAAGTCACCGTAGCCGGACCCCAGAACCGTTTTGACGAGGTGCTGGCGGCCTTGGAAAGCGGCAAGAGCATCTGCGAAGCGACCCTGTATCTGGAAAAAGACGAGCTGTTGTGGAAGATGACCCTGAAAGGGGAACTGTTTCAGTTCGGCTCTTTTCGCTGCCCGGCGGTAAAGCTGGAAAAAGACGATGCGGTGGATCCGGAGCGGGAAAAAGAAGCCCTGTTTCTGGAGCGCATGTGCCTGCTGGAAACCGGCTGGCAGCTCTTCGACAGCCTGTTCGAAGGCTTTCTGCGTCAACATCCCAATCTTGCCGGCCAGGCATCATAACTGGTTTTCATCCGGAGTTTCCGGATGGATACTAACAGGCTTTGCTCACCACTCCTCGGCAGGCAGGCCGCGGCACTGCCGCCGGCGATTGGTTGCTTCCAGGCTGTAAATGCAGCCGCAATACTGTTGTTGATAAAATCCCTCGCGCCGGGAAACCTCCATCATCCGCTGAGCCCCCCCGGCCTTGCGCCAGTTGCGGCCCCAGTAGTGCAGGTCGGGATACGGGTCGACCGCCTGCCGTCCGCATTCATCGACCTGCGCCAGGTCCTTCCAGCGGGAAATACCGAGGCAGCTAGCCAACCGGTTAAATCCCCGCTCCGCCGCAAGTCGCGCCGCGACCTGCAGTCGATATGCAAAGCAGGCAGAGCAGCGTCTACCGCGCTCCGGTTCCTGTTCCAACCCGACAATCACTTCAAACCAGGGCTTGGGGCGATAATCACCCTCGATGAAATCGATCCCGAGATTCTCCGCAAATCGCCGGTTTTCATCCCGTCGCTTTCGATATTCTTCGAAGGGATGAATGTTGGGATTGAAAAAAAATACCGCCACCTCCTCCCCCTCGGCAAGCAGCGTCTCCAGAACTGCTCCGGAACAAGGAGCGCAGCAGGAAAGTAACAGCACTTTTCGATCATTTTTTTCCATGTCGTTTTTCCCCATACCGTCACCTCCCGGTGCCTCTCTGCCAAGTTCACGGAGCCTTCCCGCACCCATCAGCGACACAGTGCCCACACCGCCAGTCTACCGCACTACCCGATCCTTATGTAATAGCCGCCGGGCGCACCAATGAAAAAGCCCCTCCGACAAACGTCGGAGGGGCAGGTAAAAAACTGGCGGTCTCGGGCACTTACATCATGCCGCCCATGCCACCCATGCCGCCCATGCCACCCATGCCACCGGGCATGCCGCCCATGGGCTCATCGGACTTGGGCAGTTCGGCAACGCAAGCCTCGGTGGTCAGCATCAGACCGGCCACGGAAGAAGCGTTCTGCAGGGCGTAGCGAACCACTTTGGTCGGGTCGATGATGCCCGCTTCGAGCATGTCGCAGTACTCGTCGCTGGAGGCGTTGAAGCCGTAGGAACCGGTCTCTCCGGCCACCTGATTGACGACGATGGAACCCTCCATGCCGGCGTTGGCGGCTATCTGCCGCAGCGGCTCTTCCAGAGCCCGCAGCACGATATTCAGACCGAACTTCTGCTCGCCTTCCAGCTTTAGGCCCCTAAGGGCGCTGATGCAGCGGATCAAGGCGACGCCGCCGCCAGGGACGATACCCTCTTCTACCGCTGCACGGGTCGCGTGCAGGGCGTCTTCAACGCGGGCCTTTTTCTCCTTCATTTCGGTCTCGGTAGCGGCGCCGACTTTGACAACCGCCACACCGCCAACCAGTTTGGCGAGACGCTCCTGCAGCTTTTCCTTGTCGTAATCGCTGCTGGTTTCTTCGATCTGGGCGCGAATCTGGGCCACCCGGCCGTTGATGTCGGCTTCGGCACCGGCGCCGTCGATGATGGTGGTGTTTTCCTTGTCGATAACAATGCGCTTGGCATGGCCGAGCTGATCGAGAGTGGTGCTTTCCAGCTTGAGTCCGACCTCTTCGGCGATCACGGTGCCGCCGGTCAGGATCGCGACGTCCTCAAGCATGGCCTTGCGGCGATCACCAAAGCCGGGGGCCTTGACGGCGGCCACGTTGAGGGTTCCGCGCAGCTTGTTGACCACCAGGGTGGCCAGTGCTTCACCTTCGATGTCCTCGGCGACAATCAGCAGCGGACGGCCCTGCTTGGCCACCGCTTCGAGAATCCCGACCATGTCCCGCATGTTGCTGACCTTCTTGTCGTGAATCAGGATCAGGGCGTCTTCCATAACCACTTCCATACGCTCGGCATCGGTCACGAAATAGGGGGACAGGTAGCCGCGGTCGAACTGCATCCCTTCGACGGTTTCCAGGGTGGTTTCCATCGACTTGGCTTCCTCGACGGTAATCACGCCTTCCTTGCCGACCTTTTCCATGGCTTCGGCGATGATGTTGCCGATGGTGGCGTCGCTGTTGGCGGAGATGGTACCGACCTGGGCAATTTCCTTATGATCCTTGATCGGCTTGGAAAGGCTCTGCAGGTGAACAACGGCCGCTTCCACCGCCTTGTCAATGCCCCGCTTGATATCCATGGGGCTGTGACCGGCAGTCACCAGCTTGACCCCTTCGCTGTAGATGGCCTGTGCCAGCACGGTGGCGGTGGTGGTGCCGTCACCGGCCACATCGGAGGTCTTGGAGGCGACTTCCTTGACCAGCTGGGCGCCCATGTTCTGGAATTTGTCTTCCAGTTCGATTTCCTTGGCCACGGTGACGCCGTCCTTGGTAATCAGGGGGGCGCCGAAGGATTTGTCAATCACCACGTTGCGGCCCTTGGGGCCGAGAGTGACCTTGACCGCGTTGGCCAGTTGGTTGACGCCTTCGAGAATGCTGCTGCGGGCACTCTGCCCGAATTTGATTTCTTTTGCTGCCATATCCTTGTGTCCTCCTTGTAAATCGATGGGAAGTGAGAGTTCGTGTTATTCAAGGACGCCGAGAATATCTTCCTCGCGCATGATCTGGTACTCAATGCCGTCAATCTTGACTTCGCTGCCGGCATACTTTCCGAACAGAACCCGGTCGCCAACCTTCACATCCATGGGCAGAACGGTACCGTCCTCGGTTACCTTGCCCTTGCCAACAGCCTTCACAAGACCTTGCTGGGGCTTTTCCTTGGCCGAGTCGGGAATAATGATACCGCCCGCAGTGGTGGTCTCCTCTTCTACCCTCTCGACAATGATCCGATCACGCAACGGCCTGATTTTCATGGTATACTCCTTTCGCTGATACAATTTGATGTCTCTAAGATTCGCCCCGGAACACGCCGGGCGCGTATGCAAGCCTAAATAAAAAAAGCTCAGTCGCCAACCAAGCCTTTTACTTCCTGTTAGCACTCAAGCAAAGCGAGTGCTAACAGACTGAGCTAAATATAGTCAGCCCCGCCTCAATGTCAAGGCTTTTCTCAGAAAATTTCTCCAGAACGGTTGAGACAAAACAGCGCGTGGAGATTTTCTTGACAGCGCCGCAGGGCCTATGATACTTACCCGTCAAACAACTCACAATCAGACGGTCTTCCGCGACTGGCGCTGAGGTGGCTTACCACCGGGGAGCGGAAACACAGACCACGACAGCCGTACGCCTGGGCACCCTGGATCGCGATCACTGGGAGCCAGGCGTTTTTTATTTGCAAAGGAGCCGCTTGCCATGAGCAAAAAACTCTACATTCCCGGACCCGTTCAAGTCAGTCACGATGTCATGGAAGCCATGTGCGCCCCCATGATCGGCCACCGCATGCAGGAATACGCAGAACTGCACGCCGAGGTCACTGCCGATCTCAAGCAGCTGCTCAATGCCCCCGGCCCAGTATTTCTGTCCACTTCCAGCGCCTTTGGAGTCATGGAAGGTGCGGTACGCAATCTGGTGCAGAAGCGCTGCGCCTGCTTCGGCAACGGCGCCTTCAGCAACAAATGGCACGATGTCACCGAGCGTTGCGGCCTGCAGGCCGACCTCTTCAGGGCCGAATGGGGTCAACCCGTCACCGCCGCAATGGTCGATGAGGCCCTGGCTACCGGCAAATACGACGCCATGACCCTGGTCCACAACGAAACCAGCACCGGCGTCATGTCGCCGCTGGAAGAAATCGCCGAGGTCATGGACGAATATCCCCATGTCTCCTTCATCGTCGACACCGTTTCCTCCATGACCGCCGTACCCATCGACGTGACCGCCCTGGGTATCGACGTCTGCCTGGCAGGGGTTCAGAAAGCTTTTGGCCTGCCGCCGGGCCTGACGGTGTTTGCCGTCAGCCAGAAAGCCCTGGACAAGGCGCGCACCACCCCCAACCGAGGCTACTATTTCGACTTCATCGAGTTTGAAAAAAACGACCAGAAACACAACACCCCCAGCACCCCCTGCATCAGCCTGATCTTCGCCCTGCGGCATCAGCTGAAAAAAATGTTCGCCGAAGGACTGGAGAACCGCTACGCCCGCCACCGCCGCATGGCACAGGCCACCCGCGACTGGATCATCGCTCAGGGCTTCGGTCTCTATGCCGCCGAAAGCTGCGCCTCCATGACTCTTACCGCAGGCACCAACGACGGTCGCACCGATCTGGACAAGCTGAAAAAATTGGCCGGCGAGCGAGGCTACGCCATGGACAACGGCTATGGCAAAATCAAGAACCAGACCTTCCGCATTCCCCACATGGCCGACTTCACCATGGCCCATCTGGAAGAATTTTTTGCTGTGCTGGAAGAGCTGCTTCCTCAGGTTCGCACAGCCTGAGAAGCGAGCCAGCCTTCTACCAGATCAGAAAAGCCTCCGCAAGGGGGTTTTTTTGGTTTCTGCCGCGAGTAACGTCTATGCTGTGGGGCTCGCCTGTGCTGCTACAAAACCGAACCTTGATGCCTGTTTTAGCCCGGCAACGGACCTCCTTTGCAGACCATTATTTGCAGGTGCCAGGGAAGACTCCGAGTAGGGTGGAGAAATCGATGAGAAGAGCCAGGGGGATGAAGGTATCGGCCTCTCGAAGGGGCGAGCCGAGCACCTTCATGTTGAACTGTGCCAGCAGATCAAATTCCGCGGAATACACCTGACGGAAAGACCAGCGCAGATCTTCCAGCAGAAGGGGGTTGCTGTCGGTAAAATTCAGACTGCAAAAAAGATCGGAAAAACTTTCGCCGCTGATATCGATGTTCGGCAGGCCATGGGTACGGCAGATCATCGGCCTGTGCTCATAGATCAGACAGGAGCCGTCCTCCCCCAGCAGCGGGCAGCGCGTCGGGTCATCCTCAGGCATTTCGGTCCAGTGTGCGTCGGGTAGGCAATTCAGCAAATAAGGCGGCTGCAATTGGGGCCAGAGGCACTGTAATTGCCAAAGGCGTTGCCGAGCCTTTTCTTCAATGGCCTGCTGGCGTCCCTGCGACAGACAGGAAACCCCAACCTGCAACAGAAATCCATCGAGAAGGGTGACATCAAACAGCCCGCGGCAGCAGGCCGAGCATCCCCGGGCACAATGCACCTCGCCGGGAAATGTCCGCTGGCTGCGGGAAAACCAAGCGTCAACCGTCGACAGCAGAGCCTGGTATCGGGCGATAATCTCCTGCACGGACAGTGTGGCATGGTCTCTCATCACGGCTAGCACTCCTCTTGAACCGTGTTTCTGGAAAAACAGGCTTGGCAGGATTCGAGATTCCCACAGCCCGGGGCGCGCCAGTCTATTACCGTCAAAACTCTACCGAAAAAGTCTTCAAAGGGGAAATTTTCGGTTTCTGGCCCGCTGCGGCCTCTGTGATATAGTGGGTAACGACACAATGAGCACGACTCCAACCCGTGAGCGTCAGAACCTCCGGGGAAAGACAATACCAATATTCAGCCAAGGAGGATAGAGATACCGCATGCCGGCCCAACTCATTCCGATCCTGTTCACCTTCGCCCTGCTGCTGACCGCTCTTGCTCTGGGCATGTTCACCCATCATCTGTTGTTTCGCTGGCTGCTTGGGCGAAGCGCTGGGCCGGCCCTGAACCGTTCCCTGCTACAGCATTGGCGGGCTCCCGTCAGCCTGCTGGTGCCGCTGCTGTTTCTGATGCTGGTGCTGCCGTCGCTGTCTTTATCCGGTTCGGCCCTGGTGTTTTTCAGGCGCCTGCTAAGTATCGGCTTTATCCTCGCATCGGCCTGGTTTCTCGTCTGCACCGTGCTGGCGTTCCGCGATCTGGTTCTGAGTCGCTACGACGTCTCGGTGAGCGACAATCTCAAAGCCCGGGCGATCCATACCCAGGTTCGAGTGCTGGTAAAAATTGCCCTGGTAGTGATCGCCGTTGTCACCGCTGGCTGCCTGATGATGATTTTCGACAACATCCGTCAACTGGGGGTGAGCCTGCTGGCTTCGGCGGGCGTGGTGGGCATCATCATCGGCCTGGCCGCCCAGAGAAGTATCGCCACCCTGCTGGCCGGTCTGCAGATCGCCCTGACCCAGCCGATTCGAATCGACGACGTGGTGATCGTCGAGGGCGAATGGGGGCGGGTAGAAGAAATCACCCTGACCTATGTGATCATCCGCATCTGGGACCTGCGGCGGCTGGTGGTTCCGGTGACCCAGTTTCTGGAAAAACCCTTCCAGAACTGGACCCGCACCTCGGCACATCTGCTGGGCACGGTCTTCATCTACGCCGACTACACTGTCTCCACCGAAGCCCTGCGCAGCGAGCTTCACCGGGTATTGCAGGAATCGCCGCTCTGGGACGGCAAGGTATGGGGACTGCAAGTGACCAACGTCACTGAGCGGACCGTGGAGTGCAGGGCGCTGATGAGCGCCGCCGATTCCCCTTCGGCCTGGGATTTGCGCTGTGCGGTGAGGGAGAAATTGCTGGACTTCCTGCAGAAAAACTATCCGCAGAGCTTGCCGAAGGTACGCGCCGAACTGCAGAATACAGGTGAATCGTCCTCCTTATCGGATTGATGTACGACGGATGGCCGTTTGTGTTGGGGCTATCCTGAAACTGTATTCCGCTCTTTGACGCCACGCAGGGCGGAATGGGATCGACAGTATATCAACGCCATTATCCAAAGTGATGTGCCTGATAGGGCGGAAATAGAAAAACTTGATTTTTTACCGGGATTTTTGCGGGCGCTGGCACAAGAGTTCCGGGCAGTCCAGTCTTCCATCCAGCCAGTTCCAGCCAGGGACGTTCTTACTTTAGTGCATTGTCCATCCAGCCAGGGACGTTCTTACTTTAGTGCATTGGGGAGTTCCGGGGAACATCTTATTTATTCTCGGACCCTTTGGCCCGGCTTCTCCGGTTTCAAGAATCTTCCGAGTTTCAATTCCAACCCGCCAACAAAACTCTCGGAACCAAACGGCCGACCGTTACATTCGTGCTTTCCGAGGGCATTCACCGTTTGTTCCTTTTGCTGCCTTTACAATCCCCCACCATCTCAAACGGCGGAGTTGTCCTGTCCAGTTTCGCTCTGGCACTGCCCCATGGGCATAAGGTTGCTTCACCCAGACAGGATTCCCTCCCATGCACCTTACCGAAGCAGTTAGACAGGCTTCATCTATCGGAAAGGAAAAAAACCGTCCCTGCCAAAGCTGTCCTCTTCATGTCTCACGAAAATTGATCATCCGACTGTAGCACCGATGCGCTTTTCCGTTCCAAACCGCAAGCTGTCTTCCGTTTGCGGAACGACTATCGGGTGCACATGGTTTGCCATCAGGCAATAAGCCCAGGTCTCCAAATCGAAATTTTTTCAGCACTCAGTTATTAAAGCGATGTCGGCTTGATAGTTGTCGTCGTTGAAGAAGGTCGTAAGCCTGCGGTTGCCCCGTTAAGTAAAATGATGGGGAATGTTAGCGACCACAACGCGTGCGATACGAGCAGGGGCGATAATTATCACTCTTCAGTCCTTACTCTCAAGGCCGTAATTAAGTATGATGTCCCCCGAATTACGGCGATGTCCCCCGAATTACGGCGAATTACCGAACTACCGACAAACCTTGACGGTTTTTGTCAGTGGCTTGCTCCATAAGGCTTTAAATCCCCGCTGTTCTTCCCCCCCCTGCTCTGTACCGCCCCAACCCAAATGGCTTTTTTAGCTCTTTTCAGCTATTTGCCACAGAGTCCCGATAGATGGGCACGACCCTTGCCCTAAGTACTTCATTAAGAAAAGGCCGCAAGGACTCCGGGGCCTTATCTCGCTAACACCCAAAGGTACCAAACCCCGTTCAATTTATTCGCAAAGAGGACTTACATCATATGAAAAAGCCCACCGGATTGTACGCAGCCTCCCTGTTAGTTGTATTCATCGCTCTGTTCACCTTTGCCGGCCAGGCTTTGGCGCAGGATATCTCCCTCGCCTGGGACCCCAGTGAAAGCCAAAATGTGGCCGGCTACAAAATCTATTACAAGGCCGGCGACACTCAACTGCCCTACGACGGCATCGAAGCCCTGCAGGGGCCGTCGCCCATCGTTGTGGGCAAGGTCACTTCAGTCACCCTCACCCAATTTCCGGAAGGCCAGGTCTACTACTTCTGGGCCACCGCCTACGACAACGAAGGCAATGAAAGCGACTATTCCAACATGGTGGCCAGCGAATGGATCCCCGCTCCCATCTCGCCGGAGCAGGGCGACTCGACGACCACCCCGGCCACCCTAATCTGGACCGCCGCCCCCAGCAGCAAAAACATGACCTACACCATATCCTACGGAACCAGCAAAAAGCTCAAGTCCGAAGAAACCGACTCTGCCCCTCCCAGAGGCAGGGGTTCCTCCCGTGGCCGTAAAAAAAGTCCATCGGAGGACACGTCGCAGGACGACGACAGCGTCGTTGTAGCCGGTTTGACCGACAACTATTACGTCACTGAAGAACTGGAAACGGGAATCACCTACTACTGGCAGGTAACGGCCGTCGACAAAGACGGTCAGCAGCATGAAAGCGTGATCAGCTCCTTCATCGCCCTATAGCAGACGGCCTGCGCTGGCGAAAAGGACCATGAAATGTCTTTTTCAACATTAGTAGTCGTCTCTGAAAAATTCTCAAAGGACAGGACAGGGACGAGGACAGGACAGGGACTTCAGTGCATTAGTCCATCTCACCAAACTTGCAGATCTTTACGAGATCGAAACAATTCCTCCCCTCGCCGGATGGCCCGACTTAGCGAAGACGCGCCGATTCCCAGCACCTCCCCTGCCTTCACCCCCGGATACCGAAGTTTGACTGCAGCCAGAAAGCAATATAAAGCCCGGGCCGACGATTGATCACTCTAGCCACCGCGTTGAACGAGACGGACGGGTACCCGTTCGAAAAAATCCGCGATGCCTTTGTGCAATGCGGACAACGATTTGCGCTCTTGCGGGCCCTCCCTGCAAATCTGGTGTTCTCCAAGGGTTTGGGCAAATTCCTCGCTACCGAGAATTCGCTCATCCAGACGGATGGAATCCCGCTCCAATTCGCTGCGACTTCCACTCGGCTTTCGACTTTTTTCGATCAGATGGGGCCGCTCTTCCGTCTCCAGACCAATGGCAATGAAGTGTTGGTATCGTTGGCGAGCTTTGCGCCGGCCAAAGTTTGTCAAAACGGCATTCACGGATTGACCGGATAAAATTCGGTGCCCGAGAATGACTGAATGGCCGCACCATGGGTACCGGGACCATTCTTTGAGAGTGGAAACAAGTCCGGCACGCAACGGGTTGAGATGGATATAGCGGATCAATTTCAGGAAATAAGAATCTTCCTAGCAGATCACGGACTTGTAGCGGTTCTGAAACGAGTGCCCGGAGCGGTTATGGCGGAGAGCTTGAAATAGACGGCATGGCCGGTCAGCAGACGACGCGTGAAGCGGGATAGCTCGATCCGGTCGTAGCGTAAGAGCAAATGAAAATAGTTCGGAATCAGCGCCCAGGGCAAGAGCAGTCGCTCTCTGTTGTGACCAGCAACTGGTCGAGACGCGCCACAAAACGCAGGCGGTCATTGTCTTCGAGAAAGATCGCCGTGCGCTCAATTCCGCGAACAACTGACATGCTGAAGCAAGCCGGGAATGTCGAGGCGGGGTTGTCTTGGCATCGAGCGAACATATCTGCGAGCGCAAATTAATGCTATATCCCTAATGCACTAAAGCAAGAACGTCCCATAAAAAAGACAGCGCAAAGCACGGTTTCAGTATCGGGATTGGAGTCCGCGACAACACCGTTGCACGCGAAGACGAAAACGGGGGCGAGGACAGGGCGAGGACCCAGAAAAACAAAAAGAGGCCGCAGCTGAAAATGCCGCAACCTCTTAATTTTTACTGGCGCGCCGGGGAAGATTCGAACTCCCGACCTTCTGATCCGTAGTCAGACGCTCTATCCAGCTGAGCTACCGGCGCGTATTGGGAAGCAGGAGACTAGGTGATTCCCGCTTCCTTGTCAATCTTTTTTAGCAGTTTACGCCTAATTAAAATGGCGGAGAGGGAGGGATTCGAACCCTCGGTACGGGTTTACCCCGTACACTCGCTTAGCAGGCGAGCGCCTTCAGCCAACTCGGCCACCTCTCCGTGCTCTTCTTCAATTTTGATGCTGAGGTATCCTAGAGCTAGCATCCATCCGGAAACTCCGGACGGATGCAGTGCAGTTTTTATATTGGAAACGAGCAATTTTTCCTTGTGGCAAGGAAATCAAGGTCTTATGCGGAGGCGTAGATCGGAACGCCACACAAACAAGGCCACAGATTGACACCGCCACGAAGAAAAAGGGCCGTTCGGATGAAAACTAGAACCAGAGTCCTATCCGCCCGGTATTGCTTACTCTGCGCGACAGAAGGACAAGAAACACCCCCATTTAATACCCCACAACACTGTGGTACTCAACCAACGCGAGACCATTGATTCAAGCCAGTTGCGTCGCACATACTATTACAACAAAAGCTCAGTGGCAACAAAAAATACAACACAAAACATACAAAAGACGAAAAGAGAATCGATCAGAAAAACGCCATCTGCCTTGACCAAAACTACAAGGCACCAACGTCGCTTTGCTCCTACAAGTGCCAGCCTTTGCTCCGGAAGCTGTGCCCCTGTTTAAAACGGAATCACTGGCCTGTTTTACCCGGGGCACCCGTCCTTAGGGGCGGACGGAAATACATGATCTGATACGTGTGCCAATGATTGAATTCTCTCTCGCTTCGGCACGTCGAATTATTTTACACTTTCGCTGCCTAAAATGTTTTGCCTTTGCAACATCCTGCTTTTATTGATAAAAAACTTATGGCATGCAATGTGCTTTGACCAGACAAACAGTGTATTTTCATTTTAAAAAGGGGAATTTCATGAAATCAAAATTGGTTACGTTGTTGTTAGCTTTGGTTTTCTCTTTGGGTCTTATTGCTTCCGCACAGGCTGTGCCGGTTACTGCTACAATTACCGCTGACAACTTTTATGCGCTTTATCATGGAAATGAAAGTGGTGTCACATTCGTAGGCAGAAACGAAACCGGGCCAACTGGTGATCCAGGGACGTACAACTGGTCATTGCCTGAAACCTGGGCCTTCAACCTTTCTGCCGGGGATTATATCTATGTAGCAGGCTGGAGTGATGGTTCGGTTGCTCAAGCTTGGATTGGTGAATTTATTGTCGGCGGGCAGTCTCTGCTTACCAACGCTTCGGATTGGGAAGTATATCTCACTTATGAGTCCTTGACTGGTGCCCAGACTCCAACGGTGGAATCAGTGTTGTTGAATCTGAACGATGCAACCTGGGATTCTATTCACGAAACCCGCAATAACGGTGCTGCTCCCTGGGGTACAATTGCCGACATCAGCACTGAAGCCCAATGGATATGGGGTTCTGCGATGTCTCCTGGTAGTAGCTATGGCGAATATCAGCTTTTTAGAACAAAGGTATCACCATC
The DNA here is from genome assembly GCA_007134025.1 of Desulfuromonadaceae bacterium. Taxonomy (GTDB): domain Bacteria; phylum Desulfobacterota; class Desulfuromonadia; order Desulfuromonadales; family Syntrophotaleaceae; genus SLLR01. The sequence continues at coordinate 19,218 of SLLR01000105.1, forward strand.
TCCTGTTCCTGAGCCCGGCACTCTGCTGCTTCTCGGTTGTGGTCTTGCCGGTCTGGCGCTTTACAGACGCAAAATGAATAAAGCGTAAGTTATTCCGACAACTGTAAACAATATCGACACACCAAAGCGGGGTCAGAAATGACCCCGCTTTTTTGCCGGCCAATCAAGATTCCCGAGAACGTTGTGCAGCCTCTCTTCGTTCCAGTAGCGGATGTATTCGGCGATCCGGCCATTGGCCTCTTCGAGGGAAAGGGCCACCCTGGAACGATATATTTGCTTTGTCAATAACGTGGCGGGGCTTGTCCAAGCACAGGATAAGATCGCGGCTCGTTACGCGCGCTACCTGTCCTTATTCGTTAGGCAACAAAATCAGCCCAGCAGTTGAGGATTCATCTGCCAAATCGAGTAGTTGAGGGCGGCGGCGAAAACCAGCCAAAGGAAGTATGGGATGAGCAGAGCACCCGCGGCCGGCCGTGCGCGCCAAAAGAGAACGAACGTAATGGCAAGAGCCGCAAGCAGGGCGAGAATTTCTGCAAACGCCCAGCCCCCAAAGCGCCACCCAAAAAAGAGCCAACTCCAAAAGGCGTTAAGCGCCGGTTGAACTAGAAAAAAGCCGAGGGCCAGCTTGTTCTGGCTGAATCCTCCCGAACGCCAGACGAGCCAGGCCGCAACGGCCATGAGCGCATAAAGCACCGTCCAAACGGGGCCGAACACCCAGCCCGGTGGCGCGCCCAAGCCGGCTGCACAAGCTGCCCGTAGAACGCCCTCGACTGAGCAGAACCGGCGGACCCAATGGCGGCCACGATGAAAGCCAGAAGGAGCCATCCCGCGAGTCCAATGGCCTGCCTGCAGGTCTCTTTCATGTACATGGAACTCTCAGTTTTTTGCCTGACCTCACCCTTGACCGGCGTATATATAGTGAGCAGCACGAACGAAAGAAGCGTCCGCGATCACGGCCCTGACGCCAGAAAGGTCTCTCTTCCAGCACCGGACCCTCCGGCATCCCCTGATGTCAAAGCACTACTTTGGACAAGGAAGACTAAAAAGAAAAGCCCTGATTTCTCAGGGCTTCATGGACTGCATTGGACTATTAAAAATATATGGTTGGCGGAGGAGGTAGGATTCGAACCCACGGAGCTTTCGCTCAACGGTTTTCAAGACCGCCGCCTTCAGCCACTCGGCCACTCCTCCGTAAATCGCCTAACCCTGCGGGGCCAGAACCTCCAGGCCGCCCATGTAGGGTCGCAACGCTTCGGGTATCGTCACCGAACCGTCCGCCTGCTGGTAATTTTCCAGGATGGCCAGCAGGGTTCGTCCCACGGCCAGACCGGAACCGTTCAGGGTGTGCACAAACTCGGGTTTGCCTTTAGACTCCCGCCGAAAGCGGATGGCGGCACGACGGGCCTGAAAATCCCAGAAATTGGAGCAGGAGGAGATTTCCCGGTAGGCCTGCTGGCCGGGCAGCCAGACTTCGATATCGAAGGTACGCGCGGCGGAGAAACCGATATCGGCGGTACACAAATCCACCACCCGGTAGGTCAGTCCCAGCCGGCGCAGAACCTCTTCGGCGTCATCGAGAAGACGGGCCAATTCGCGATCCGACTCTTCCGGCAACACAAACTTGACCAGCTCCACCTTGTTGAACTGGTGCTGGCGAATCAGCCCCCGGGTGTCACGACCATGAGAGCCGGCCTCCTTGCGAAAGCAGGGGGTATAGGCCGCATAGCAGATGGGCAGATCAGCCGCCGACAGAATTTCGTCCCGGTGAATATTGGTTACCGGTACTTCCGCCGTGGGAATCAGAAAAAAATCCGGATCGTCCAGATGAAAAAGATCGTCTTCAAATTTGGGGAGCTGTCCGGTCCCCGTCATGGTGTCCCTGTTTACCATGAAGGGCGGCAGAATTTCAACATAATTGTGGCGCCCCGTATGCAGGTCCAGCATGAAATTGATGAGCGCCCGTTCCAATCGAGCACCGCCGCCGCGCAACAGGGAAAAGCGGGCCCCGGCAAGCTTTCCGGCCCGCTCGAAATCGAGAATGCCGAGTTCTTCGCCCAGTTCCCAGTGGGGTTTGGGTTCAAACTCAAAGACCGGGGGTTCGCCCCAGCAGCGAAGCACCCGGTTATCCTCTTCGCCACAGCCCACGGGACATTCCGCATGGGGCAGATTGGGCATCATCAGCAGCAGCCCCTGCAGGGAGCCTTCGACCTCTTTCAGCTCTTCGTCGAGGTCCTTGATCCTCTTTGAGACCTCCTGCATGCGCAGGATCTCTTCCTGCACCTGGCTTTTGTCTCTGGTTTTTCCTATCAGCGCCGAAACCCGGTTGCGTTCCGCCTTGAGCGCTTCGGCCTCACCGAGCAGCGACCGGCGCCTGCCGTCGAGCTCCGCAAAGGGAGCCAGGTCGATCCGTTCCCCGCGGGTGGCAAGACGTTGCCGGGCCTGGTCCGGATTTTCGCGCAGATATTTGACGTCAAACATGGCAAAACTCTCCCTGGCGGCCCCCATGGCCCCGTTAGCGGGGATTACTTCTAACACTTCTCCCCGGGCCAGTCAACCCGCATAACTTAGCGGCGGCCGTTGATCCACCAGTCCTCGTCGTCGTCGAACCACCAGCGGCTCGAATCGGTGCACCAGATGGATTCGGCCAGGCGTCGGGCTGTATCGGTGGTGAGCCGCCGAAGGGCAAAGGGATACCATTCGTCGGCGTAGCGGTTTCCCAGATCCTTGTATTCCTTGAGGGCCAGGATCATCTCCAGCTGATCCGCGTCATGGGCCAGCTGCGC
>SLLR01000026.1 GCA_007134025.1 Desulfuromonadaceae bacterium
GAGGCCCAGGGAGGCGTGCTGCGCGGCCAGCCGTTTTTTCGCAACGTCCGGCGCCTGCATCGCTGGCTGCTTATGGACGCTCTGACCGGCAACCGCGATGCGGGAAGGCAGGTGGTCGGTGCTTCCACGGTACTGCTGATCCTGCTGGTGATCAGCGGCATTGTTCTGCGTTCTCCCGGTCAGTTGCGCAGCTGGCGTGCCTGGCTCACCTTCAGTCCGAAGCGCAAGGGCCGGGCTTTTTTGTGGGAGATGCACGCGGTGGTCGGCACCTGGGTGGCGCCCCTGTATCTGCTGGCTTCTTTAACCGGACTGTACTGGTCTTACGAGGGGTACCGCAACGTCCTGCACCGGATCAGCGGCGTGCCCCGTGTCGTGCGGGGACACGGCCCGCCGGCCGGTGGTGGCGGAAGGGGAGAACAGAGACCGCCGGAGGCGCCGCAGCCGGATCCGGGAGCAACCCTGGATCGGGCCTGGGCCCTGTTCAGGGAGACCGTTGGCGACGATTACAGTTGGGTGATGATCCGGCTTCCCCAAACAGCGGCAACGTCTGTCCGTCTGACCTATCTGGACGCCAGGGCACGGCACGATCGGGCTCTGAGCCGCATGACCATTGATGTGGACGAGGCGCTGGTGGCGGACCACGACCGCTACGCAGACCGCCCCCTGCCCGTGCGACTCATGGGCAGCATGCTGCCCCTGCATTCGGCCAGCTATTTCGGGGTGGTCCCCACCGCCCTGATGATGGCCGCCGCCCTGGCCATGCCCCTGTTCACCGTCACCGGCTGGATGATGTATCTGCAGCGGCGCCGGCAGAACCGCGCGGCGCGCCGGGCCATGCAGGAGGCTCGCAGCGAAGGATTAAAAGAGGATGGGAAAACCCTGCCGATTCTGTACGCCAGCCAGGGTGGTTTCGCTAAAACCCTGGCCTGGCAGAGTGCGACCGCTCTACAGCAGGCCGGTCAGGGGGTGACGGTGAAAGAACTGGGCCGGGTTACGCCGGCCTTTCTCGCCGGTCAGCGACGGGTACTTTTCGTGGTGTCCACTTTCGGGCTTGGCATCTCCCCCACCGGGGCTCGACCCTTTGTGGTGCAGATGCACAAAACCGATCTGTCCAACCTGCAGTACGGGCTTCTTTCCTTGGGCGACCGCAGGTATGGAGAGTTGTACTGCAAGTTCGGGCGCGAACTGGAGATCTGGCTGCGCGATTGCGGCGCCCGACCCCTGTTCGCCACCGTCGAGGTGGATGACGGCAACCCCGACGCCCTGCAGGAATGGCAGCGGTGCCTGTTGTGCCTGAAAGAAGACACCTGAAAGAGAAGAAGGCAACGGGGAAAGCGGAGCAGGTTGGCTATAGTGGGCAGCCTGCTCTTTTTTTCCAGTTCCCCGCTACAGTTACAGGACACGGCCGCGGAAGAAAGCAACCCGGCCTTAGCCGAAATTTCACATTGCTTCCCTTTTTCCTTCATAATAAAGGTTTAGGATGGTTCCGTGGTCCTTGCACAGGACATTTGCCTTACGGAATCTTTCCAAGGCTCCGCAAGCTGTCCAGGGCGCAGACTGCTCTCTGGCTTTACGGGCCGGTTCGGCCGAAAGTGTCTCACACATCATGCACCCATTCGTTCCATTTCGATGCGCCCTGTTGATGGCCCTTGTGGGGCTTACCTCCTGTATTTCCGTCGGTCCCGACTATCGGCCACCGGAGCTGGAGGTTCCCTCCGCCTGGAACCGCTGCGAATCTTTCGGGGCCGAAGAGGGCTGTTCCTTTGGTGAGGTAGACATCACCGAATGGTGGCGGGAACTCAGCGACCCGTTGCTGGCGGAATTGATTGCCGAAGCCCTGCAGACCAATCACGATCTGCGAATCGCCCGCTGGCGGCTGGTGGAGTCCAGGGCGCGCCGCCGGGTGGCCGCTGCCTCACTGCTGCCCGACGCCAGTGGCTCTGCCAGCGCCCGGCGCAACTGGAGTCGGGGGGATTCGGGCGGCTGGTCTTCGACGGACCGGTTCAGCGCCGGTTTCGATGCCGGTTGGGAACTGGATCTGTTCGGCGGCCGGCGGCGCACGGTGGAGGCGGCCGATGCCGCGCTCGAATCCACTGCGGCCGGTGTGCACAGCGTGCAGGTTTCGCTGGTGGCGGAAGTGGCCCTGAACTATGTCGAAATGCGGCTTCTGCAACAGCGCCTGAGCATCGCTCGGGACAACCTGGCCACCCAGAGCGAGACCCTGCAGCTGACCGAGTGGCGGGCGCGGGCCGGTCTGGTGAGCGAACAGGATGTGGAACAGGCCCGCAGCCAGCAGGCCCAGACCCGGGCCCAGCTTCCCCGTCTGGAAACCTCCCTGATCGAAACCGAGCACCGTCTCGAGCTGCTGTTGGGACAGGCGCCGGGAACCCTGGCGCCTCGTTTCGAGGCGGGCGGTGCCCTGCCGGCGGTGCCCCGGCATATCGTGGTCGGCATACCCGCCGAGGTCCTGCGGCAGCGTCCCGATCTGCGGGCCGCCGAGCGCAGTCTGGCGGCGGAAACCGCTCGTGTCGGGGCCGCCGAGGCCGCCCGCTATCCGAGTCTGAGGCTTTCCGGATCCATCGGTCTCGACGCCTTGACTCTCGGCGGTCTGGGCAGCAGCCGGGCCCTGTCGTCTTCGGTGCTGGGTGGATTGTCCGCGCCGATCTTCAACGCCGGTCGCCTGAAAGCCCAGGTCGAACAGCAGGAAGCGGTTCGCGAGCAGGCTCTGGCCGCATATGAGCTGACCCTGCTGGGCGCCATGGAAGAGGTGGAAAATGCTCTGGTGGCCTTTGCTCACAGTCAGCAGCGCAGCGAGGCTCTCAACGAAGCCGCGGAAGCCATCCGGCGCGCCGCCGTTCTCGCCCGGCAGCGCTACAGCGCCGGACTGGTCGACTTTCAGTCGGTACTCGATACCGAGCGGGGTCTGCTCACGGTGGAGGACAGCCTTGCCGGCAGCCGGGCCGACACCGTGCAGTCTCTCATCCGTCTTTACAAAGCCCTGGGCGGCGGCTGGCCTTCCCAGGCCGATAAGGAACCGTCATGAATAACACTTCAAAGGACCAGGGCGAGGCCCTGCAGGCCCTGCTGGCGTCCCGCTCCGCCGGTTCCTGGAAACGGCGCGGAATCTGGCTGGCCTGTGGCGTCGTGATTCTTCTTGGCGGCTATCTGCTGCTGGTGCGTTCCGGCAGCGGCAACAGCGTGCCGCGCTTCAGAACCCAGCCGGTGGTGATCAATTCGCTGGTGGTATCCGTTACCGCCACCGGCCGTCTACAACCCACCAACCAGGTGGAGGTGGGTAGCGAACTGTCCGGCATCGTCGAGGCGGTATTCGTCGATGTCAACGATCAGGTACGCACCGGCCAGGTGCTGGCCCGGCTCGATCTGGCCAAACTCAAGGACGCCATCGAGCGCTCCCGTGCTAATCTGGCTTCGGCCGAGGCCCAGGTACTGCAGGCGCAGGCCACCGTGGCTGAGAGTCGGGCGCAGCTGGGCCGACTGCAGGAGGTATATGCTCTTTCCGAAGGCCGGGTGCCGTCCCGCACGGAGATGGACGCCGCCGAAGCCGCTCTCAAACGGGCGGAAGCCGGCGAAGCCGTAGCCCGCGCAGGCGTGGTGCAGGCCCGGGCCAACCTGCAGTCGAATCAGACCGATCTCGATAAGGCCAGCATTCGTGCCGCCATCGACGGCGTGGTGCTGACCCGCCAGGTGGATCCGGGGCAGACCGTCGCCGCTTCCTTTCAGGCACCGGTGCTGTTCATGTTGGCCGAAGATCTGACCCGCATGGAACTGCAGGTCGATATCGACGAAGCCGATGTCGGCCAGGTCAAGGCCGGACAAAAAGCCACCTTTACCGTCGATGCCTGGCCAGGCCGTCGCTATTCCGCCGAGATTACTCGGGTCGGCTACGGTGCCAGGGAAAAGGACGGCGTGGTTTCCTATCCCGCCGTGCTTACCGTGGCCAACGACGATCTGAGCCTGCGTCCCGGCATGACCGGCACCGCCGAAATTACCACCCTGGTTCGGGAGGATGCCCTTCTGGTGCCCAATGCCGCTTTACGTTTCACTCCCCTTGAAACGGTCTCTCCGCAAGCCGCGCCCCGAAGTGGACCCTCTCTGAGCCTGGTGCCCCGATTATCCCGCCGGCCGAGCGCCGGTCGGCCGGCAGGTCGTGACAGTGCATCGCAAGTGTGGGTGCTGCGGGACGGTCAACCGGTGGCTGTCGATGTTCGGACTGGCGCCAGCGACGGCCGCATGACCGAGATTGTCGAAGGGGTTCTGGAACCGGGCATGCCGGTGATCACCGAGGCCCTGGGCAACCCGTCATGAAGGATGATACGCTGATCCGTTTGTTGGCGGTGCGCAAAATTTATGGTCGCGGGCCGACGGCCTTTGAAGCCCTCAAGGGCATCGACCTGACCATCGACGGCGGCGAGTTTGTCGCCATCATGGGCCACAGCGGATCGGGCAAGTCCACCACCATGAACATTCTCGGCTGCCTCGATGTGCCTTCCGGGGGCAGCTACCGGTTTCTCGGCGTGCCGGTGGAGCAACTGAGCCGGGATCAGCGCGCCCTGCTGCGCCGTCATTATCTCGGCTTTGTATTCCAGGGGTTCAACCTGCTGGCCCGCACCACCGCCCTGGAAAATGTCGAACTGCCGCTTATCTACCGGGGCGAACCTGCGGCCGCACGGCGGACAGCGGCCCGGGCGGCCCTGGACCAGGTCGGGCTGCTGGGCTGGGAACATCACACACCGGCGGAACTGTCCGGCGGCCAGCAGCAGCGGGTGGCCATCGCCCGCGCCATTGTCACCCGGCCGGCCGTGCTGCTCGCCGACGAACCGACGGGCAACCTGGATTCGACCACCAGCCGGGAAATCATGGAACTGATTCGAACCCTCAATGGCGACCAGGGCCTGACGGTTCTCATGGTGACCCACGAGGCGGAGATGGCCGCCTATGCCCGGCGGGTGGTGAATTTCGTGGACGGCCGGGTCGAGAGTGACCGTCGCAAGGAGATCGTCTGATGCTCTGGAACACCCTGCTGCTGGCCTTAAGGGCCATTCGCCGCAATCTGCTGCGATCCTTTCTCACGGTTCTGGGCATCGTCATCGGCGTGTCCGCCGTCATCACCATGGTCACCCTCGGCAACGGCGCCACCCGCTCCGTTTCCGACCAGATCGCCAGCATGGGCAGCAACCTGCTGATGGTTCGGCCCGGTCAGCGTTTCGGGCCCGGCTCCGGCGGTGCGCCCAGTTTCCGCATCGCCGATGTCGAGGCGATTCGCGACCAGATCAGCCTGGTGGCCCAGGTAGCCCCCATCGCCAACCGAATGGCCACCGTTGTCTACCAGGCCAACAACTGGTCCACCGACGTACAGGGCACCACCAATGACTATTTTGCAGCGGGCAATTGGAACCTGGTCGCCGGGCGATCATTCACCGCTGCCGAAGAGCGTGCGGGCAGGACCGTCTGCGTCATCGGCCAGACGGTGCGGGAAAACCTTTTTGGTGGCCAGAATCCGGTGGGCAGCCAGATCCGTATTCGGCAATTTTCCTGCGAAGTCATCGGTCTGTTGCACCCCAAGGGCCAGACCGCTTTCGGGACCGATCAGGACGATGTGGTGGTGATGCCCCTGCGCGCCGTGCAACGTCGCCTGACCGGCAGCCAGGACATCGGCCGTATTACTGTCTCGGTTCGTGACAACGAGTCCATGGATGCGGCCAGAAACCAGATCGAACTGCTGCTGCGGGAGCGTCGCAACATCGCACCCGGCCAGGACGATGATTTCCGGGTGATGGACACCCGCCAGCTTGCCGAAACCCTTACCAGCACCACCCGCACCCTGACCCTGCTGCTCGGCGCCGTGGCCGCCGTCAGCCTGATGGTGGGCGGCATCGGCATCATGAACATCATGCTGGTCTCGGTCACCGAGCGAACCCGCGAGATCGGCACCCGACTCGCCATCGGCGCCCTGGAGCGGGATGTGCTGCTGCAGTTCCTCATCGAAGCCGTGGTTCTGGCCAGCCTTGGCGGTCTGGTGGGCATTGCCCTGGCCACCGCCGCCTCCTGGTTCCTGGCCGGAATGATGGGGGTACCCTATCTCTTTGATCCCTTCATCAATCTGGTCTCTTTTGTGTTTTCCGCCGCCATCGGGGTCATTTTCGGTTTTTTCCCGGCTCGCCGGGCCGCCGGCCTCAATCCCATCGACGCCCTGCGCCACGAGTAGAGCGCCGGTCTTTATCGTCTGCCCGGTTTTCAGATTCAGGCTGAGAAGGTACAGTCAACTTTCGGTCTGAAGAGATCGACGGGCTTTTGGCCGTTAGGGGTGGTTCCTTTGGAGCAAAGGGATGCATGCAACCGGGCGGGACGGGTCGAAGGATCGGTCCCGCCCGGCTGCATGGGGAGAGAAGCGCCTTGCGGCCGGTGCGTTGGAGAGGAACAACGATTCAGTGGTCGCAGACGTTGATCCCGGACTGCAGGTTGCCCTCCAGATAATCGACCGCCAGGGCTTCCGGAAGGTCGGGTCGGGCTCCAACCAGCACGGCAATGCCCTGTTCATTGAACATGCCCTGGGCCCGTTGGCCCATGCCGCCGGCGATGATCAGATTCACCCCCCGTTCGGCCAACCAGGGCGGCAGCAGACCCGGAGCATGGGGCGGAGCCTCGATGTCCTGACGCTGCAGAATGGTTTTAGCCTGTGGATCGACGTCGA
>SLLR01000039.1 GCA_007134025.1 Desulfuromonadaceae bacterium
ATGATGCTATCAGGAGATCGCATCCGGCAGCAGTGTCAAATTGCCCAACTGGTGGAGGGGTACAACGAATTTTTCGATTTTCAGACCCGTCAGTTGCGCCTTATCGAGGCGTTGAGATCCTTGCGCATTCTGCATTTCAGTGCCTGGCTGGCGCGGCGTTGGCAGGATCCGGCATTTCCCCGGCATTTTCCCTGGTTCAACACGCCACGGTACTGGGGCGATCATATTCTGGAACTGCGGGAGCAGATAGCCGCCTTGAACGAACCTCCATTGCAACTCCCTTGAATAACGGCGGCGACCGGAAACCGTTCGCCGGCACAATCAGAACACACACAATCAGAAAAACATTGACAAAAAAAACCGCTCTTCCTAAAATCGGCAGTCTTTCAAGCGGGAATAACTCAGTGGTAGAGTGTCAGCTTCCCAAGCTGAAGGTCGCGGGTTCGAATCCCGTTTCCCGCTCCAGTAAAAGCACAAGGCCGGCTTCTGCCCGGCCTTTCTTTTTTTCAGCTTAGGGCAGGGGTGATGCGCCAGGCCCGATTTTTCCCGCCCTGTAGGACTAAGGTTACGAAGAACCTTAGATGATCTACAACCTACATCAACCCTAGAAATTGTACTGCAGGCCCAGCAGGAAATCGTAATCGGCCTTTTTGATGCCGGGTTCCGGTGAATTGTCGAATTCGATGATGTTGACCAGTCGCAGCGCCCATCCAAAGGCCAGGGGAGCGCTGAGGGCCGCTTCATTGCGCAGGGAAAAGTCGCTGGCTCGTTCCAGTTTTGGATAGACCACCAGCTGGTCGGTGAAAACCAGCACGTTGCCGATTCTGTAGCGAAGGTTGGCCCCCAGGCGCCCGGAGAACCAGGAATGGTTTTCGCCCTGGTACATGTTTTCATTATAGTAGGCGATGCCGAGCTCCAGTCCCAGGGACCTGGTGTCGTCATTCCAGACCTGGTAGCCGCCTCCCGGCCCGACCACCGTACGCAGTCGCAGGTCTCTGAACTTGTCGTGGCTGAACTCGGAGGACAGGTAACTGTAAAGCTTTCTGTTGATAAAAAGGTCGTATTTCAGTCTTCCGTAGGCATTGCGGGTGGAAAGAGTACCGCCTTCCCGCGCGTAGCGGAACAGAGAGCCCAGTTCAAAACGGTTTTTCCTGGCCATGCGCAGAGCGTTGATTCCAACGGAAAAACCCGATTTGTCGTTATTCCCCGACTTCAGATTGGCGGCCAGGGTAATATCTCCCGTCCATTCCGGAAACCTGTCCGGTTCCGGATTAATGGCGGTGACCTGGTCAAGCTTCATCAGGACGGTGGTTTCCAGAGCGGGCGAACGCAGGACCAAGGTGTCCGGTCCGTCAGCACTGATCGGTCCTTCGAGCAGCTCGCCGCTGTCCAGTAGCACCGTCAAGGGTGTTTCTGAGACGATGGTGCGGATTTTATCCTTAAGAATGTGAATTTCGCCGGCATAGTCGGTTGCCAGAACCAGAACCTCTTCATCCATGCGAAGGATGTGGCCGGAGAGCTGGTCGTCGTTGTGCAGATGGATGACGGCGGCATGACAGGGAACGGATCCAAGCGACAACAGTAACAGAATTGCGAGCAGGCGTTTTCTCGAACGCACCATCAGGGCTCCTTGCCTTGAACAGCGGGCCGCGACCCTTCCGGTAAACCGGTGGTCGCGGCCCTGGTTTCAGATCCTCAACAGTGTAGTGAGCAGATGATCTCAGTCGGTGTTTTAGAATCGCCAGTTGACAAAGACCATCACCGGTGCGATCTCACCGGGAAAATTGCGGAACCACTGGTTGGTTTCTTCCATGATGTTGATCAGGCCGAGTTGCAGTCCTTTGTCAGCGTGTGCGGCAAAGTTGACCAGACCCAGTTGCACTCCGTGCAGTTTGGCCGCGTAGTTGACAAGAGACCACTGCAGGCCGGTCATCTGGCCGGACGAGTAGTTGACAACTCCGGACAGCTGAGCGCCGGTATAACTTTCCGAATAGTTGGCCAGCAGTCCCAGAGCGATGCCGGAACTGTACCCGCTGGCTCCGTTGACGATGCCCAGAGCCAGAGCATTCTGTGGGTTTTCGCCCCAGATGTTGAGAGCCAGACCGTTGATTTGGGTTGTCCGGGAGTGCAGGGCGATGTCCGGGGTGAGGCTTAGTTGCAAAAAACTCGTATTCGCAAAAGCTCCTGTCGCAAACAAGCAACCAATAATCGCCAAAATCCATACTTTCATGTTTTGTTTCCTCCTTTGTTTTCCGGGTTCGTTGTTTTTGAAAGCTCCCCAGGGTTTGCCCCTTTGTTGAAAAACTGGGGGTTATGCCGGATAAATGCCTCAATCCATCGTTCAAGAAAGGATTGCTTACGGCCCTTTTTGAGGTAATTATAGCCCAGTACGGAAATAATCAAAGCGCCCAGGGCATCGACAATCAGGTCAAACATTGTGTCGGTGAGACCGGAGGGATCGTTGAGCATGGGTTTCTGCATGTTCATGCCGAACAGGGAATCCATGCCGAATTCAAAAATTTCCCAGAGTGTGCCGATTCCCAAGGCAAACAGAAAAGCGAAGAGGGCGACAAAGCCCGGTTTCATGTAAACGGCGATGCTCTCGGTTTCGTTGAGCACATAAACCAGCAGGAAACCGACAATGCCGAGCAGAAAGCCGGAGCTGGCGTGCAGGGCGATGTCCCACCACCAGAAACGGGCGTAGTAGTCGTGCACTTCGCCGAGGAAAAGGGACGCAAAAACAAAGCCAATAGCCAGCAATACGAATTCGGCGGGAATGGTGAAGCGATAGCGACGGGCCAGAATGGTGGGAATGAAAGTAATCAGCACTATTCCGCTGGTGAGTACGGCAGCAAACCATTGGCCCTCATAGATTTCGGCCGCCACGCCAAGAATCAGGATAGCCTGAAGAACTTGCAGGATTCGTTTGGTCAGATTTGTCGTTTGCATGGATGTTTACACTGTCAGGGTTTGCATTAAGAAGCGCGACGAATCATCAGGCCCCGAGTACCGGCCGATTGAGATTAAGTTAAGGGCAACAGGTTGTCAATGTCATGCCTTGGCCGTACAGCACCTTTTATCGCGTTGCTCGGCCAAACAGAAGCAAGGGGTGCGTTGACCCTGGTGAGGATTATGAAGTAAGGTGCCTAACTCGGTCTGTTGGTCTTCAGGCTTCCAGGGATAGCCTTTTTTCCTCTGCATGTTGAGGGCTTCCCTGATTTCCCGCAGGAGGTGTCGTCATAATGTCAATCCAGTTAACGTCCCGGCAGGAGCTGGCCGGCGGCATCCCCTGTCCCGCCTGTCGAAAGCAGACAAAGTGGCAGGATAATCCCTGGCGGCCTTTCTGCAGCCATCGATGCCGGCTGCTTGATCTGGGATGTTGGGCGGATCAACAATACCGGGTGCCTGCTTCGGATATTCCGGATTTGGACGACCTTACAGAATTATTCGATTAATCCATTGGATAGAAGGAACGTGAATGTACTATCTTACCATTCATACCCAGTTTGCCGCCGCGCACAACCTGATTCACTACCAGGGGGATTGTGAGAATCTGCACGGTCACAACTGGAAGGTGGAAGTTACCGTCGCCGCGCGAAAGCTGGACAAGTCGGGGCTGGGAGTCGATTTCAAGATTCTCAAGCGGGAAACCAACTGCCAGTTGGATTTACTCGACCACAAGTATCTTAACGACCTGCCTGATTTTCGTGAACTCAGCCCGTCCTCGGAAAATATTGCCCGTTTTCTTTTTGAGCGGTTGCAGGGGGTGCTTGACGACGGCAATGTCTCCGTAGAGAAGGTAACGGTCTGGGAATCGGACCACGCCTGTGCCAGTTATGTCGCCGACTAACGGACAACTGCTGGAAATTTTTTCTTCCATTCAGGGCGAAGGACTGCTCATCGGCTGGCGGCAGATTTTTATTCGCCTGGCCCGGTGCAACCTGAGCTGCAGTTTTTGCGATACTCCGGTGCAGCCGACGGAGAACTGCCGAGTCGAAACAACTCCCGGCGCCGGAAGCTTTTTTGTGCTAGCGAATCCCGTGTCACTGGAGGTTCTTTCAACTCTTGTCGCCGACTGGCTGGAAAGGCTGCCCGGCAGCCATCATTCCATCAGTATCACCGGTGGCGAACCGCTGATGCAGGATCGTTTGCTGCAGGAGTGGCTTCCCGTGTTGCGCGGTCTGCTGCCGGTACACCTGGAAACCAACGGTACCCTGCCTGAAGCTTTTGCGCCACTGGCCGCTCACGTCGATTGGGTTTCCATGGATATCAAGCTGGCTTCCCAGACCGGTGTGCCGACTCCCTGGCTGGAACACGAGCGTTTCCTGTCGCTGGCGGCCGAACGGGGTTGCTGTGTCAAGGCGGTGGTTGGGGCGGATACCCCGCTGGAGGAGGTCTGCCAGGCCGCCGAACTGGTTCAGCGCGCCGCGCCGTGCGCCCCGCTGATTCTGCAGCCACGCACCCTGGACGGCAGGGTTCCCATGGCAGCGGCCTTCCTGCTGCGCCTTCAGGAACAGGCAGCTCGCATTCACCCGCGGGTCCGCGTGATTCCACAAACCCATTCTTTTATGGGCCTTCTGTAGCAGGCGGCCGCGAAAAAGGAGTTGAACAAATGAAATATTATGCCAACCTTGGCCGGTCGCCGCAAAGGTGGTGTCAAAGACCGGAAGGGCTTCGGCATCCCACGCCTTTTAACGCCCGGAGGACGGATGAACATTGAAGAACTGACCATGCCCGAATTCATGCGTGGACTGGAAAAAACTCGTACGGTTCTGGTTCCTTTTGGTGCCACGGAAGAACACGGCGCGCATCTGCCCCTCTCCACCGATACCCTGCATGCCGTTGAAGTGGCGCGAAAGCTGGCTCAAACGAGGGAAATTTTTGTTGCGCCTGCCATTCCCTACGGAGTCTGCCGTTCCACCGCCCAGCATCCGGGAACCTTCTCTCTGAAAACAGCGACCCTGCGGTCCCTGGCCATCGATATCGTCAGCGCTCTTCACGCTCAGGGATTGCGCAATGTCATCCTGCTCAGCGGACACGCCGGGGGGACGCACATCGCGACGCTGATCGATGCCGGCGAGGCTCTGCTGGAGCGCCATGCCGATTTGAAGATCGCGGTCCTGACCGAGTATATGCTCGCCGCCGAACAGGCCCGGGGACTGATCGAAACCAAAGAGGATTCCCACGCCGGCGAAATCGAGACCTCCCGCATTCTTCATTCCCATCCGTCCCTTGTCAAAGGCGTTGGCGAAAGGGAATATCCTCATTTTCCCAAGGGGATTCTGGTGCGAAACAAACGAAAATTCTGGCCTGGCGGCGTGTGGGGCGATCCGACACGGGCTACTGCCGACAAGGGCAGACAGCTTGAACAGCGGGTGGTCGAGGCACTGGATCGGCTGGTGACCGAACTGGAGCAGTGGCAGGAATAGTTTCGAAAAGGTGGGTTGACGGCAGCAGGCTCATGGATAGTCCGACAGACTCCTATGGGAGGGAGGTTTTTTGCCTCAGTGCCTGTTCAACGCAGGCAGGAACAAGCCCTTCAATTTTTCCGCCCAGGGAAGCCACTTCCTTGACGATGGAGGAGCTGAGGTAACCGAACCGAATCGACGTCATCATGAACAGGGTCTCCATCTCATGGTTCATGGTACGATTCATCTGGGCCAGCTGAAATTCGTTTTCAAAATCCGAGACCGCGCGCAGCCCCCGCAATACCACCTTGGCCCCTTTGGATTCCATATAGTGGACCAGCAGGCCATCAAAATTGTCCACCTCGATCTGGGGGTAATCTTTCAGAGTTTCCCGTATCAGGTGCAATCGCTCGTCAAAATCGAACAGGCTTTTTTTGTGAACGTTCTGAGCCACGGCGACGACCAGACGATCAAATATTTTCAACCCCCTCAGAATAATGTCGAGGTGGCCATTGGTGATGGGATCAAAAGACCCGGGATAAACCGCGATGCGCTGTTTCATGGGCATGTATCCTCGTTATTCTGGAACGCCAATAAGGTAATCCGGCTCGAACCGTAACAACGTTCGGTGAGACGCTGCAGAGGCTCCATCGGTTCGGTAGGGGCTTCTTTGCGGGAGGTTTCAACGCAGATCAGGCCGTTTTTGGCCAGCAACTCGAGGCTGACGATGGCCTCCAGGGTCGGCAACACCAGTTCTCTGCCGTAAGGCGGGTCGACAAAAATCAGCCCATACGGTTCCTGACCTTGAAGTTGCGGCAGTCTGTCAAGAACCCTGCCCTGCAGAAGGCGGATTCTGTCCTGCACACCACAAGCCCTGGCGTTCTGTTCGATGACAGCGACTGCCTGCCGGTTTTCATCCACCAGTGTGGCGTGAAAGGCGCCCCGGCTGAGCGCTTCAAGGGAAAGGGCGCCGGTACCGGCGTAGAGATCCAGGACGCGCAGCGCACCCAAGTCACCGAGGCGACTGAACAGGATGCTGAAAAGCGCCTCACGCAGGCGGTCGCTGGTCGGCCGAATGCAATTTCCATCGAAGGTTGCCAGTCGTTTTCCTCTGGCGCTGCCACTGATGATGCGCATTGATATCTCTCGCGAAAATGAGAAAAACTATCATGGTGCCTTCGTATCGTCAAGGATTCGGTG
>SLLR01000027.1 GCA_007134025.1 Desulfuromonadaceae bacterium
CAGATTGAGGGGACCGAGGTGACAGTTGACGGCGATGCGCTGGCGCAACTGGCGGAGTTCGTTCCGGTCGAGGATTTCCTTAAGCTCCGGTTGACCGATAAGGACAATCTGCAGCAGTTTGGTGCCGCCCGACTCGAGGTTGGAGAGCAGGCGGATCTCTTCCAGGGACTGGGGCGTCAGGTTCTGGGCTTCGTCGATGATCAGAATCGACCGAATGTTGAGGGAGTACTGCTGGATGAGAAAGTCGTTGAGGTCCCGTTGCAGGACCCGTTTGTCCTGACCGTCCGTGGTGAGGCCGAATTCTTCGTTGATCGCCGCCAGCAGCTGGTCGCCGGTGAGGGAGGTGTTGAAGATCGTGGCCAGCACCGTATCCGCTTCGATGCGGCGCACAAAATCCTTGAGAATGGTGGTCTTGCCCGATCCGACCTCGCCGGTGAGCAGAATGAATCCGGCGCCTTCCTGCAGGCCGTAGCGCAGGTAATGCAGGGCTTTTTTGTGGGTTTTGCCCAGAAACAGAAAACGGGGGTCCGGCACCAGGCTGAAGGGTTTGGTGGTCAGACCGAAGAAAGCTTCGTACATGGAGTGTCCGTTTCAGGAAGTGGAAGGTGAAAACGCCGAGCCGTAAAAAACCGAACCACGGAGAGTCCTTCAGCAGTCTCTCAGAATATCAGGTTGCCCTGGACAAAAATCACGTTGCTGCGATAGTCGTTTTCGTCCAGGTCCGAGTCGCTGACCCGGTAGCGGTAGCCGGCACTGAGGAATCCCCATCGTATGCGGTAACGGGCGGCCAGACCGGCGCTGTAGCGAAAGACGTCCTCGTTTTCCGGCTTGAAGCGCCAGATGGAGGCATCGCCGCTGAAATCCAGGGCCAGCCGCCCGGCAAAGGGGACGCTGACCCGCACCTCGGTTCCCACCGAACGGTCTTCACGGTCTTCGCTCTGGAATTTCTCGTCCCTGGCATACACCAGCAAGCGGGTGGGAAGACGTTCCAGGTAGTCGAAACTGGCTTCCACACGGCGGCTGCGGGTCAAACCCCGGTCAACGGTCTGAACAAAGTCCTGCCGATAGAGGATGCCGCTGCGCCAGCGGGGACCGGGCTCATAGTCGAGGGCCAGGTCCCAGAGCAGAGCCTGTTCGTTGCTCCGCTGCCGGTAGGAGATCCAGCCGCTGCCGCCGCCGGCGCTCAGGGACAGGGCGGGACCGAACCGATAGTTGAGGCGGCCGGTGAGATCCAGGCGGTTGTAGTCGTCGCTGCGGCCGAAATCGTCCCGACCGTCGGATCGGTAGAACCGCTGACGGGCTCCGAGAATTCCTTCCGTCCTGGGATTGAATTGACGGCGCAGATCGGTATACACAATATGGCTGTAGGAGTCATCCCCTTCCGGGCCGACAAAGTCGATGCGTTCGTAGATATAGCCGACAGCCGGTTCAAAAATGCCGAAGCGCCGGGTTCGGTATTCGGGGTTGACGATCAGCAGGTTGCGGTTGGCTCGGTTGACGAAGGGGCTCTCCTCGTCGATCGGACGACGTTCGTCGACGGTGACCCGCTGGAATTCATCGGAAAAGGACACGGAAAAGTCCCGTTCGGGACGAAAAGTGCCGTCGAGGCGAACCCGCTGAATGTCCTTGAGCCGGGTTTCGTCCTCGTCATCGTTGTGCAGATACTTGAGAAAGTTCAGCCCGTAGTCCAGTTCCAGATCCAGCAGGCGGGCGTCGTAGGTGAGCAGAATTCCCGGAGCGATGGTGGTGATGAAATCGCTCCTTTTGTTGGTGTCGGTGAGAAACAGGTTGTCGGTAAACTCCTGCCGCAGCGTCAGGCGCGGCTCGATTCGGAATGCCGCCTGCGCCGGCAACGCCCAAAGAACCAGCAGCAGCACGCTGACCGTCAGCAAAGATCGCACAGTTGCCCTCCCCTCTCTTGATGGCGTCGCAAAAAGTCCGCCCGTGGACGAAATTTCTGCGAAAGCATCCTCTTTGAATTCCGACATTATTTTCCGGGTCCTCAGTATCCGTAGTACTTGTAGTGACTCATCTTCTGACTCATATCGGCGTCGTTGTAGACAATGCCGAGCAGTTTGTGGGCCTTGAGCAATTCCAGCGCTTCCTCCAGATGACTGGTGCGGGTCTGGCGCTCCCGCACCACCATCAGAACGCCGTCGACCAGGGAGGCGAGAAGCGAAGCTTCGGCAAAGGGCAGCAGCGGGGTGGTGTCAAAAATGACGTAGCGATCGGCATAACGGCTTTTAAGTTCGGCGACCAGCTCGCGCATGCGATGGGACGCGAGCAACTCGGCCGGATCCTCGGCGACCCCGCCGGCGGGCAGCACCACCAGCTTGCCGATACCGGTGCGCACCAGGGCCTTCTCCAGGGGATAATCTTCGGTAAGACACTGGAGCAGACCCTTTTCCGGAGAGATGCCCAGATAACGGTGTACGGACGGCTTGCGCAGATCGGCGTCCACCAGCAGCACCGTGTGGTCGTATTCCCGAGCCAGGGTCAGGGCCAGATTGAGAGATGTGAGGGTCTTGCCGGCGGCGGGCAGGTCGCTGGTCACCAGCAGGGTGTTTTCAAAGGTGCCCTGCTGAGTCATTTCAAGAATCACCGACTTGAGCTTGCGGTATTCTTCGGCCGCGCCCTCCGTGGGATCGCGGTTGATGATCAGGCTGGGGTTGTCGGGCTTGAGGGCCGGAACCTGGGGGATCTCGTCACTGGAAGACCGGCGAACCGGAGTCTCCGCACGGGGAGCCACGGCGACGGTTGGCTTGTTCCCGGTCTGCTGGCGCATCTTGTTGGCTTTTTCGATGGCTTTTTCAATACGGCTCATATGGTGTTTTCACGACCCGGGCGGCCGTTTATCCTTTCAGTTGATTAAGGTTTCGTAGGCCAGCAGTGCCACCACCATGAGACCGTAGCCGCCGGCCAGGGCGTAGCAGAGGCGGTCTTTCAACCGGCGGCGCCTGAGGGTCCGGGGATCGGGAATCGACGGAATCTGGGCCAGAATCCGTATCCCGTAGTTTTTGAGTTCTTCGACGCTTTTGACCGTGGGATTCTGTTTTTCCAGCAGGATGACCAGCCCGGCGCCGCCACCGAGCCCGGCGGCCACAGCCATCAGGATCATTTGCAGCATGTTGGGGGACACGGGCACCCGGGGCAGAATGGCCGGATCGACGATACGGAAGGTGGTGGCCTTGTCGCCGATCTCCATCTGCCGGGAAACTTCCGACTGTCCGAGGCGCAACAGCAACTGATCGTAAATATTCCGCGCCGAATCCCGCTCCTGAATCAGCCGATCGAGTTCTTTCTGATGCTCGGGCACTTCCCGCAGACCCACTTCCAGAGCCTGTATCATCTCCCGTAGTTTGGCCATTCGGGCGTGCACGGAGCCGATCTCCGCCTCAAGGGCGAGCTTGGCCTGCAGGGTTTCCTGGTAGACGGGGTTGACGCCCCGGGTTTCGGTGGGCGCCGACTCCATGCCCCCCTGCTCCTGCAGGGTCTGCAGCGCGGCGATCTCGCCGCGCAGACGGATCACTTCCGGGTAGTTTTCGGTGTAGGTGAGCAGCAGCCGGCTGAGCCGGTCCTGAAGCATGGCGATGCTGTCCTGCTGGCGCTGGGCGCTGAACAGGGCGATCTCCGGTTGGATGGTGCGCAACTGTCGTTCCAGGGACTGTTTTCTGGCATTGAGGGTGGACAGCTCCAGCTCCAGTTGTTCGACCTGGCGGTTGTAGTCTCGCATATCGGCCACCTTGGACCGTTCGTCTTCACCGAGAAACACGTTGTGCTGGCGCCGAAACTGAATAATGGCGTCTTCGGCCCGATCGAGCCGAACCTTGAACAGGGCCAGCTGTTCGTCGAGAAAACGGCTGGCGCCGTAGGTTTCCTCGCGCTTGGCGGAGATGTTTTCTTCCACGTAGGTGCCCACCAGGGTGTTGATGAAGTCCCGGGCAAACACCGGGTTGCTGTCGGTGAGGGACAGCCGGAACAGATCACCCCGGCCCTGAACGTTGATGCTGGTGCGCCGCTGCAGGCCGCTGATGTATTCCTGGCGCTGGGATTCGTTGAACAGAACCGGAGCGCTGTCCACATTGTCCAATACACGGGAGATGAGTTCCCGGCTGAGCATGGCTTGACTCAGAACCCGAATGCGCTCTTCCATGTCGGGAGACACGGCCAATCCCCGAATCAGCTCGCTGATGATGCTGCGTTCGATGAACACCGTGCTGTCGGCCCGGTACATTCTGGGGAGGGTGTAGCTGTAGGCGACCACGGAGGCCGTGACCGCCAGGGCCACCAGCAGAAACAGCCCCTTGCGCCGGTAGACCATCAGCAGAGTTTTCAGTACTTCGTTTTGGGTTTCCATGTACCATCCGTCGCCAAAGTGGGTTTATCCTCGCATTGTAACATTGACCGGCCGGAGCGGCTCTAGAACATGCTTTCCCGGACCACCACCTGATCGCCGGGCTGCAGGGTGACGTTCTGGGTGCGGTCCCTGCCGCTCATCAGATCCCGAATCCGCAGGGAGATATCTTCGCTGCCCTTGCGCAGCACCAGCACATCGTTCTGCCGGGCGTACTGGCTGAAGCCGCCGGCTTCGAGAATGGCGTCAAAGGCGGTCATCCCTTCACGGAAGAAGATGTAGCGGGGTTCCTCCACGGCGCCGGTGACATAGACCTTGTTGAGTTCCTGGGTGGGCAGAAACAGAATATCTTCCGCCTGCAGAATTACGTCCTGGGTCATGTCGCCCTGGACAAACAGGCGGTGAAAGTCGGTTTCGATCTTCTGGCCGTCCCGAATGATATGGGCCCGGCGCAGATCGGCGTTTTCCAGGCTGTCCAGGCGGCTGAGCAGTTTCAGCAGTGAGGTGCGGCCGGACAGGTAGACCACTCCGGGGCCGGCGCCGCCGCCGGTGACGTAGACCCGGTTGTTGGTGATCTGGTTGACGGAAACGGTCACCACCGGAGTCTGGACGTATTTGGCCAGCACCCTGGTGAGATTCTGGCTGAGTTGGGCGGGAGAAAGGCCCGAGGCGGTGACGTCGCCGGCGGCCGGCAGGGTGATCTTGCCGTCGGGACGCACGGTAACCTCCACCGTCAGTTCCGGGACGCCCCACACGGAAACCCGCAGCTGGTCGCCGTCGCCGATAATGTAATCCTGAGCCTGGGCAAAGGGAGCCAACAGAAGAATCAGCAGCATGAACGGGAGCATTGTTTGAGTGCGCATCTTATCTACCTCCACGGCCGTAAATGACGGTTTTAATGGTTTCCAGCAGGATGGAAAAGTCCAGCACGAGAGAATAGTTCTTGATGTAATAAAGATCGTAGCGCAGTTTTTCCAGCGCGTCTTTCTCCGATGCTCCATAAGGATAGCAGATTTGCGCCCAGCCGGTCACCCCCGGCTTCATAAAATGACGCTTGGCGTAATAGGGAATGGTTTCACTGAGCTGAGAAACGAATTCGGGGCGCTCCGGGCGGGGGCCGACGAAACTCATGTCGCC
Source organism: Desulfuromonadaceae bacterium (assembly GCA_007134025.1). GTDB lineage: Bacteria > Desulfobacterota > Desulfuromonadia > Desulfuromonadales > Syntrophotaleaceae > SLLR01. The sequence continues at coordinate 5,492 of SLLR01000027.1, forward strand.
GCGCAGCACATTGTACAACTGGGGCAGTTCGTCGAGGCGACTTTTGCGCAGGAAAGCTCCCAGGCGGGTAACGCGGGGGTCGTTTTCCACCGCCCAGACGGCACCGGTCTGCTTTTCCGCATCCTGACACATGGTGCGGAATTTATAAATGAAAAACTCCCGGCCTCTTTCGCCCACCCGGCGTTGTTTGAACAGAACGGGACCTTTGGAGTCGAGTTTGATGGCCAGGGCGACCAGGGGCAGCAGGGGCAGCGTCAGCAACAGACCGAAGACCGCGCCGGCCACGTCCAGACTCCGCTTGACAAACATGCGCAGCGGCGTGTTGCGAAATCCGCTGGAATAGATGAAACAGCTCGGCTGGATGTGTTCAACCAGCAGTTTGTCGGTTATTATCTCATAGAAAGAGGGCGCGTCGAGAATGTTGACACCTTTCAGCTTGCAGTTCAGCAGTTGGCGCACCGGCAGCACGCCGCGGCGTTCGTCGAGGGCCAGCACCAGATCCGTGGCCTGGTAACGGGCGGCAAGCTCTTCAATCTCGTCGATGCCCCCCACGATCCGCGCCGCGGGCACCGTCGACTGGGCGTTGTTGTTCCGCACAAAACCGGCCAGGGCGAAGTTGCCGGGGGTCGTTTCCATAGTCCGGGAAAGGGTGTCGGCGAGGGAACCGACGCCGAGAATCAGAACTTTCCGGGCAAAGCCCGAGAGTCGCCCCAGGCCCTGCAGACCCCGTCGCAACAGGAATTGCTGCAGGCCGAAAAGAAACAGGCTTAGGGACAGAAAGCCCCGTCCGATATAGATCGGCGGAAAGACAAAGTAGAGCATCGACAAGATCAGCAGGGCGATCATCATTTCCACCGCGATACGGGCGGCCAGCTCCGTCCCCCGCCTAAAAAATTCCGCCGCGTACAGTTCGCAGAAAAAACCGCTTAAAATCCCGATGAGAATAAAGGGCACAACCTGCACGGCGGCGGATAACTCCGGGGCATGCAGCGCCTCGACGACACCGAAACGCAGCTGCGCGCCGATCAGCAGTGCCAGCAGAGCCAGAATCAGATCCGCACCCACCAGGGGCCAGGAAATCCTTCGCACCTTTACAACCGCC
>SLLR01000001.1 GCA_007134025.1 Desulfuromonadaceae bacterium
CAAAGGGTTGCGCGGAGGCGTACATCGGTACGCCGCACATTTCCACAGGATAGAGGAAATGGACAGCCTCTGGCTGCCGAAGGGCGAGGGCCAGGGATGGTCCGAGTCACAAGCAAACCTGCAGATTGACGCCGCTACAGCGGAAAAGGGCCGTTTCCGGATGAAAACTAGTTGGCTACGGTATTTTTCTGCCGCGCTGTTGGAAAAGGTTTACTCTTTGCGTTTAAAAAAAGAATCTTGGCAACAGCACTTTCATGTTACAAATCGGCTTCGCTGTATACCAGCAGACCGCTGCGACGCAGCAGCGCCGTGGTAACCCCTTGACCGACAACCCGTTGCTGGCGGCGGCAAATCCCGTGGACACCGCAGGACGGACTGCCATCCTTGAACAACGCAGCCTGACTACCGGTCAGTCGGGCGATGGTCAAGGTCATTTCGGCGCCTTGAAGAAACGGTGCGGACATTTCCCGACCGTCACTGCGATACAGCCGACCCGAGCCGGTGAGAAGGTCTGTGCCGTCCCCGCTGTGGAAACTGCAGGGGAGACGGGGAGTGGGTAGCCCCGCCAACTGTTCCGGACAGACCGGCACTGGTTGAAGGTTTTTTTCCCGCAGGTATTGCAGCACCTCGGGGCTGGTTTTAGACCGACCGTCATGCCGGGTTGGCAACCCAAGCAGACAGGCACTGACCAGGATCGTTTGGGACATCAGGCCTCCGCTGGACGCGACAAGCATATCCAAGGACGGATTCAGGCAACCGGGGGGTTGATTAACACTTCTTCGGGGTTTTCCGCGGGACGGACTATGGTGACCCGGCGGTCCAGAATGCGCAGTCGGCCTTCGGCGAACAGGCGGATGGCCTCGGGGTAGATGCGGTGTTCCTGGCGCAGAATGCGCTGGGACAGGGTCTCGACGCTGTCGTTTTCCAGAACCGGAACGGCGGCCTGTAAAACAATCGGTCCCGTGTCGACCCCGGAGTCGACAAAATGCACCGTGCAACCGCTGAGCCTGGCCCCGTGTTGCAGGGCCTGCTGCTGGGCATTGAGCCCCGGGAAGGCCGGTAGCAATGCCGGATGGATGTTCAGGATGCGGTGGGGAAAGGCGTCCAGAAACTGCGCGGAAAGCAGGCGCATGAAGCCGGCCAGAATCACTAGTTCCACACGGGCTTCCCGCAGAACCGCAACCATGGCACGGTCACAGGCGGGACGGTCCGGGTAGTCCTGCTGCTCAATGCAGCATACAGGTATGCCGGCACGACGTCCGCGCTGCAACGCACCGGCCGTTGGTTTGTTGCTTAGAACAAGGACAATTTCTGCGTTGAGAGAACCGTCCTGAATGCGATCAATTATCGCCTGTAGATTGGTGCCGCCACCAGAAGCCAGAACACCCAGGCGAAGTTTGCCACTCACAAAAAAACCTCGAAAGTATCAGGCAGGCCCACGGCCCCCCCGAGGTGGACTGCAACAGAAAAAACATCTCCTCAGCGTCTGCCGTTTGTCCGATTCAGTCGCTGGGAAAAAGCGCCGCAAGGGGAGGGCTGCCAGATCAGGGAAAAAGGTGTGGGCGCCTTGCCGTTCGATGACCCTATCTCAGTATGACGCTTTCGGCATCACCGGTTTTTGCAGCGATGCGTCCGATGACATAGGCTTGTTCCTTAAGGCCGCAAAGGCGGACCATGATTTCATCGACATCCTGTTCCGGAACAATGAGCACCATGCCGATGCCGTAGTTGAGGGTTCGGTACATTTCCGCTTCGTCGATGTTGCCGCCGCGGCGCAAAATCTCAAAAATGGCCGGTTTGGGCCAGCTTGCCTTGTCAATAACAGCCTGACAGCCTTTGGGAAGAACCCGGGGAACATTTTCCACCAGGCCGCCACCGGTAATGTGGGCCATGCCCTTGACCTGAAAATCCCGCAACAGGTTGAGGATGGTTTTGACGTAGATGCGCGTCGGGATCAGCAATTCTTCGCCGAGGGGTTTGTCCAGTTCGTCGAGTCGGGAGTCCACCGTTAACCCCATTTTGTCAAACAGGATCTTGCGCACCAAGGAATAACCGTTGGAGTGCAGTCCGCTTGAGGCGAGACCGATCAAGCGGTCTCCAACAGTTATATCGGAACCATCGATAATCCTGCTGTTGTCGACGATGCCCACCGTGAAACCGGCCAGATCGTATTCACCGTCGGCATAAAAACCGGGCATTTCGGCTGTCTCACCGCCAATCAGAGCACATCCGGCCTGAATACAGCCTTCCGAGATGCCCTTGATCACTTCGACGCCCTTTTCCGGCGACAGTTTGCCGGTGGCCATGTAGTCCAGGAAAAACAGCGGCTCGGCACCTTGAACGACGATATCGTTGACGCACATGGCCACCAGGTCGATACCCACCGTATCGTGCTTGTCGGTCATGAAGGCCAGTTTGAGTTTGGTGCCGACACCGTCCGTCGAGGTCACCAGGGTCGGTTTCTCGTATTTTTCTGCGTGCAGGGAAAACAGGCCGCCAAAACCGCCGATGTCGGCGAGAACCTCCGGACGGGAAGTTGCTTTGACCAGCGGTTTAATCATGTCAACGAAACGATTGCCCGCATCGATATCGACGCCGGCATCCTTGTAGGTCATTTTATGGTCACTCAAAGCACGACTCTCCTTGCAGATAAATGCGGCCATTATTAAACCAATCGCCCTTTCTTTGTCAACGCCAAACACCGCTCCAGTAAAGGCTGGAAGATTGGTTCTTTACAGTCTTTGGGGGCTGACTTATGATGGGCGACCAGGCCCTTTGGCCTGCGCTGTCTGAGCTTCATTTTATCGCCTTTTATGCCGTCTGTCATAAATTTTCTTTTTAGTTTGGTAGACATTGTTGACGGCTTCTAGCGACCACCCGTTTTTTCTTTCATTGAAGCAACCTGCGGGCCATGAGCGTTACAGTTGAAGAAATTATTCGACCCATGACGGAAAAAGATCTGGAGGCGGTGCTGGCATTGGAGGCCTGTGGGCACGTCAGCCCCTGGTCCGAGGCGATGTTTCGCGAAGAACTGGCCAACCCTGTAGCCCGTATCGATCTCCTATGGCGCGGTTCTGACCTGGCCGGTTTTCTCTGCGCCTGGCGTGTCAGTGACGAACTGTCTATTCTGAGCGTGGTGACGGCACCGCTCATGCGCCGAACCGGAGTGGCTCGCAGGTTGCTGATGCAGGCTCTGGAGCGCAACGGGCGAAGCGGTATGGTTCGCGCCCTGCTGGAAGTGCGGTCCTCCAATTGCGGAGCCATCGCTCTTTACGCTTCGCTGGGTTTTCGGCAGGTGTCCCGCCGTCGCGGCTATTACCAGGATGGAGAAGATGCTCTGGTCATGGAATTACGGTACCAGCATTGTGCTTCAAGCGGTTGTTGAAAGAACTCTTGACGGGCTTTTTCTCCTCAGCCCGTAGAATTCTGCAGGCACCGGAGCTGGTCGCCCTGCAACTGTCAAAAGCGCCGCCCGGCCATGCCGTTACCTGTTTTTGTCAATGATTCCGCTGTTTGATGGTGGTGTTTTCTTTGGGGGTTACTGGTTAATGACAAATTTTAAAACGACCATTCTTGCTAATCAGGAAGTGGCGCCCGACTATTACCGCATGAAAATTCTGGCTCCGGAATTTGACCGGCGGGTCCGTCCGGGGCAGTTCATCATGTTGCGTGCTCTGGAATTCGGAGAGCCTCTGCTGCGACGGCCTTTTGGAGTCTTTCAGACCGGAAGCCTGCCAGCCGACTGCGACGGCTTGCCGGACAAGGAATTTCTGGAGATTCTTTATAAAGTCGTTGGCCGTGGTACCACCCTGCTGCGGGGTCTTCATGAAGGAGATCGGGTTGAAGTGCTGGGCCCCCTTGGTCGCGGGTTTGAAACGGTGGCAAAGAGCGGTCAACAGATTCTGGTTGGCGGTGGCATCGGCCTGGTTCCCTTGTACATGCTTGCCGGTGAACTGGTGCGACAGTTCCCGGTGAGAATGCTGATCGGCGGGCGCTCGCGAAAGGATATCCTGATGGTGACCGAGTTTGAGCGCCTCGGCCTGGAAACCTATGTGTCGACGGATGACGGTACCCTGGGGAATGCCGGCCCTGTGACCCGGGTGCTGGAGAGAGAGTTGGACCGTTTTCCCGATGCGGCGGTGTACGCCTGCGGCCCGATGCCGATGCTGGAGGCGGTGAACGGGATCTGCGCGGCCCGCCGGGTTGCGCTGCAGGTTTCCCTTGAGGCGTTCATGGCCTGCGGAGTGGGCGCCTGTCTCGGTTGTGTCGTCGAGGGGGCCGGCCATAGCGAAGAGGATCCCCGTTATCTCTGCACCTGTAAAGAAGGTCCGGTTTTTCGGGCTGAAGAGCTGGACTGGGAACGCCTGGCTCGACGAGTCAGCGAAGGAGGAGCGGATCATGAATAGTCCTTCACCGAAAGGAAAAGCGAAGGAAACGGGTCCCGACCTGTCCGTTGCGCTGGCCGGTCTGCGGCTCAAAAATCCGGTCATGCCGGCATCGGGCACCTTTGGTTATGGAGAGGAATACAGTTCCTATATGGACCTGGGACGCCTGGGGGCGATCGTCACCAAGGGTCTTTCCTTGCGTCCCAAGGCCGGCAACCGGACCCCGCGAATCGCCGAGACCCATGGCGGCATGCTCAACGCCATCGGTCTGCAGAACGTCGGATTAGAGTCTTTCTGCCAAGACAAAATGCCTTTTTTGCGACAGATCTCGACTCCGGTCATCGTGAATTTTTTCGGCAACAGTCTGGAAGAATACGCTGAAGCGGCACGACAGATCGACCACATCGACGGTGTAGCGGCGGTGGAATTAAACATCTCCTGTCCCAACGTCAAAGAAGGCGGCATCGTCTTTGGCACCGATCCGACGGCGGCGGCTGCCGTTGTTGGACAGGTTCGCGCCGTCCTGAACAAGCCGCTGATTGTCAAACTGACCCCCAATGTCACCGACATTACCCTGATCGCCCGGGCTGTCGAGGACGCCGGAGCCGATGCCATCTGCTGTATCAACACCCTGACGGGCATGGCTGTAGACATTCGCAGCCGCCGGCCGCAACTGGCCAACGGAACCGGAGGACTGTCCGGGCCGGTGCTCAAACCGGTTGCGCTGCGCATGGTTTATCAGGTGGCGCAGGCGGTGAACCTGCCGGTCATAGGGGTTGGCGGCATCATGACGGCTGAAGACGCCCTGGAGTTTCTCATTGCCGGAGCCAGCGCAGTGCAGGTCGGGACCGCCAATTTTGTCGACCCGGCGGCCATGATCGCCGTTATCGACGGGCTGGATCGTTTTTGCCGGCAAGAGCGTGTACCGGCGCTTGCCGGCCTGATTGGCACGTTGTGCTGTTGATTCGGCAACGGTCGCCTGCCGCCGCTGAAAGGTGCCAATGGAAATTATCACCACCCATGTGAATGCTGACTTTGACTGTCTTGGCAGCATGATCGCTGCCCAGAAGCTCTACCCCCGGGCAGAGATGGTCTTTGCCGGTTCCCAGGAGCGGGCTGTGCGGGACTTTCTTCAGAAATTCCCCGAAGTCGCGGGACGTTTCAGACGTCTTCGCGACATTGACCTGGACGAGGTCAAGCGTCTGATTCTTGTCGATGTCTGCCAACCGGATCGTATTGGCCCCTTTGCCCAGGTGCTGGAGCGACCCGGGGTGGAAGTGCACATTTACGATCATCACCCCGCCTCGACATTGGATTTGTGCCCGCAACGTATGAAAATCGAGGCGGTGGGAGCAACGGTGACGATCTTCGCCGAGCTGCTTCAGGATCAGGGAGTGCGGCTGAGTTCCGACGATGCCACTCTGATGTTGCTGGGGCTTTACGAGGATACCGGCAAGCTGTCTTTCAATTCCACCACCAGCAGGGACTGCCTGGCGGCGGCCTACCTGCTGGAACAGGGAGGGGACCTCAATCTGGTGTCCGATTCGCTGGTCCAGGAATTGACGGCCGGGCAGGTGGCTCTGCTGCATCAGCTTATTGAAAACCGCACTCTCGTCAATGTCAACGGAATCGATATTGCGCTGGCTCACGCTTCGGTGGATTCTTTTATCGGTGACCTTGCGCTTCTGGCCCACAAACTCAAAGATATGGAAAACCACAACGCCCTGATTGTGGCCGTGCGCATGGAAGACCGGGTCTTTCTGGTGGGTCGCTCGCGCATTCCCGAAGTGCATGTCGGAGATATTCTCGGAGAATTTGGAGGCGGCGGACATGGTTTTGCCGGCTCCGGGGTTTTGCGGGATATGACCCTGGTCGAGTTTCTGGAAAAGCTTCCAGAGGTTCTGCGGCGTCATGTACAGCCCCACTGGGAAGCTCGTCATCTGCTGTTTACCGCAGTCAAGACGGTCCCCGCCACAGCAACCATCAAAGAGGTGCGCAGGTTGCTGACCCGGTATAACATCAATGCGTTGCCGGTGATGGAGGGGTCGGAGGTGGTCGGCATCATTTCCCGCCAAGTGGTGGAAAAGGCCGCCTATCATGCTTTGGAGAACCTGCCTGTCAGTGAATACATGAACAATGATTTCATTACCGTAACGCCGGAAACCCCTCTGCAGGAGTTGGAGGAAGTCATTGTCAACGGCAGTCAGCGCTTTGTGCCGGTCATAGAAGATAGGCGGCTGGTGGGAGCCATAACCCGGACTGATCTGCTGCGGCACATGGTCTCCGGCGCCGTTTCCCGGCGCATGAGTCGTGCACCGGCCGTTACCAGCGGCGATCTGGGGTTGAAAAAGAGCTACATTGTACGCCTGCTTCACAACCGCCTGCAACCGCATATCGAGGAAATCCTCAATCGGATGGGACGGGTAGGGCATGAGCTCGGCGTCCATGTTTTCGTGGTTGGTGGTTTCGTCCGCGACCTGCTTCTGGATCATCCCAATCTCGACATTGATATCGTGGTTGAGGGGGATGGTATCGCTTTCGCTGCCGAATATGCGAGCCGCTTCGACTGCCGCATTCGCACCCATCGCAAATTTGGAACGGCGGTATTGATATTTGCTGATGAATTCAAAATCGATGTGGCCTCGGCACGCACCGAGTACTACCTTCAGCCTGGTGCTTTGCCGACGGTAGAGCACGCCCCCATCAAATTGGATCTGTACCGCCGTGACTTTACCATCAACACGCTGGCCATCGCCCTCAATGAAGACCAGTTTGGCCAACTGTACGATTTTTTTGGGGCCCAGAGGGATTTGCAGGAGAAGGCCGTCCGAGTGCTGCACAATTTGAGTTTTGTCGAAGATCCGACACGGGTTTTTCGTGCAATCCGTTTTGAGCAGCGTTTTGATTTTCGTATTGGAAGGCATACCGAACAGTTGATGCGCAGTGCCCTGCATATGGGGTTTCTGGACAAGATCAGCGGGCATAGGATTCTTAACGAACTGGTTCACCTTTTTAAGGAAGCTGATCCGCTTCCGGCCGTGTTGCGCATGTCGGACCTGGGGTTGCTGGACTACCTGCATCCCGAGCTGTCCCGAACGAACCGCATCAAGAAGCTGTTCGGCCGGGCGCGTCAGGTGATAGACTGGCATCAACTGCTGTTTACCGGTGAGGAATGCCGAAGCTGGCTGGTCTACTTTCTCTGTCTGCTGGGCGATCTGGGTGAAAAAGCGGCGGAACAATTGTCGGACAGGCTGGAGATTCCGCCCCGGTTGCGACACATTCTTGTTGCCGGCCGGGAGGATCTTCATCGGGCCGTCAATCTGATTTACTGGCGCAGTGCGCATTCCGCGATGCCGCCCCCGAGCGAGATATTTTCTCTGCTGGAACCACTCTCCGTTGAGAATTTGCTGTACGGGATGGCACGGAGCGACAACGAGTCGGTTCAGCGCAGTATTTCGGAGTATTTTACCCGCCTGCGGAACGTAAATTGTCAGCTCAACGGTCACGACCTGAAGGAGTTGGGGGTTGCGCCGGGTCCTGTGTACAAAGAGATATTCAAGAAACTACACGCCGCCCGTCTCGATGGAAACCTTGCAAGCCGTGAAGATGAAAAGGATTTTGTGCGCCGTAACTACGTGCAGAGGAAACCGACTTCGACAGGTATTGCAGAAGCCTCCGGCCATGAGGGTTAGGCGTTTTTGCAGAAACTCCCGCTCAAGCCTTTGGTTATTTTTTTCATTCGGCTAATGGCCAATTGACTTGCGGAGTGGGCTCTGCTAGAAGGGCAGATTAAGCTCTTTTTTTGGAGAAACGATGAATCACTTGCTGGTACAGTTTTCGATCATGCTGGTGCCGGGACTGCTTGCCATCATGTTGCACGAGGTGGCTCATGGTTACGTCGCCGACCGGCTCGGGGATCCGACGGCTCGCATGCTGGGCCGTTTGACTCTCAACCCCTTGAAACATCTCGACCCTTTGGGCCTGGCTGTGCTGTTTCTGGTCGGTTTCGGTTGGGCAAAGCCGGTTCCGGTCAACCCTCTCAACTTTAAACGTCCTCGTAAGGATATGGTCTGGGTGTCCCTTGCCGGACCCCTAACCAATCTGCTGCTGGCCGGCTGTTCCGCCCTGATTCTCCGCATAATGCTGGTTCTGCCGGAGATGGCCGGTCCGGTGGGAACTCAGATTGCCTCGCTACGGGAGCCGTTGATTCTGATGGCCGGTTTCAGTCTGTACATTAATCTGCTACTGGCGGCCCTCAACCTGATTCCCGTACCCCCCCTTGACGGGGGCCGGGTAATGACCGGTGTGTTGCCCGAAACGCTGGCCAGGCAGGTGATGCGAGTCGAGCCTTTTGGTTTTGTGATCGTGTTGCTGCTGATTTTTGTCACGCCCTTGTGGTCCCAAGTTGTTTTGCCGGCTGTCTCCCGGGGCGCTTACTGGCTGGCTGGTCCTCAATCTTCCGCCCTGGGGCATTTAATGCCCCTTGCGGGTTCCTGAAAGCGCTGCCATGGACTATGAGATCGCCCTTGACAGTTTTAAAGGTCCGCTGGATCTGCTGTTGCATCTTATCCGCCATCATGAGATGGATATTTACGATATTCCGATCGCGGAGATTACGGCCCAGTATCTGGCAGCCCTGGATGCCATGAAGAGTCTCAACCTTGATCTCGCCGGTGAATTTCTGCTGATGGCGGCAACACTTCTTCAGATCAAATCGCGCATGTTGCTGCCCCGTGATGCCGATCAGGCCGAAGATGCCGAGGAGCCCGACCCCCGGGCGGAACTGGTCAACCGGCTTCTGGAATATCAGAAATATCGTGAGGCGGCCCGCTGCCTGGAATCCCTCCCTCTTCTCGGCCGGGATGTTTTCATCCGGGAAACAACGGAGGCGGAGGAAGGCCAATCGCAGCTTGAATCGCCGGAGTGGGAGCCCATAGGACTTTTCGAACTGGTTGCGGCATTTCAACAGTTGCTGAGCGGTGGGCAAGAGGAACCGATTCACGAAATCACTCGGGAACGTTTGTCCGTCACCAACCGCATTTACCAGATTCTCGAGGCACTGAGCAATAATCCTTGTCTTGCTTTCAACGAGCTTCTGGCGGGTGTGGTCAGCAGGAGTCATATTGTCGTGACCTTTCTGGCAATGCTGGAACTGGTCAAGATGCGCTTGGCCCGGCTGATGCAGCACAACCCCGATCACGCCATCTGGCTCTACGCCGTAGACGGGAGCAGCACTGTTTCCGCCGCACAGGAAGAAACTTTTGGTTACAGCTGAGCTAAAGTGTATTGTCGAGAGCCTGCTTCTGGTCGCGGACCAACCCGTCAAGGCGGATTGTGTTGCCCTGATCCTGGGCATCGACGAGTCCCGGGCGGCATCCTGTCTGGAGCAATTGTACGACGATTATGCGACCTGCGGTCGTGGTTTTGTGGTGTGCCGGGTCGATGGCGGCTATCAATTTCGAACCCGTCCTGAACATGCCGAATGGGTTCGGCGTTTTCGCAAGAGCCGACCGTTCCGGTTTTCCCGGGCGGCCTTGGAAACATTGGCCGTTGTGGCTTACCGACAACCGGTTACCCGCGCCGAAATTGACTGTCTGCGGGGTGTCGATTCCGCCGGAGTCATCCGTACGTTGCTGGACAGGCGTTTGATTCGTATCCTTGGTAAAAAAGACGCACCGGGAAAACCGGTAATTTATGGAACCAGCCGTGAGTTCCTTGCTTTGTTCGGTCTTGCCGATTTGACCGGACTGCCGACCCTCAAAGAGTTTAATGAGTTGCCTCCGGAAATGCTCTCTGAACTGGAGTCCGGATCGCAGGAACAGATCGCTTTGCGATGATGGTTTTTTTGTCATAGCATGAAAATATTGGGCGGCGCAAAAAGTCCGCCCTATGGCGTTTCGGCATTTTTTCAGGATCTCGACATACCCTATGGTATGTCTTCACCACTGAAAAAACACCAAGCCTTATAGGACGAAATTTTTGGTTAGCCATCTTATAAGTATTTGCGAAAGCATCAATTATTGGCGGGCTGCCGGATATAATGAATGAAACAGCGCTTACAGAAACTGATCGCAGCTGCGGGACTCGCTTCACGCCGACAGGCCGAAGACTGGATCAATGCAGGGCGTGTGACTTTGAACGGTCGAGTCGCCAGCCTCGGAGATCGTGCCGATCTTGAGAAAGACTGCGTTCAGGTGGATGGACGCTCCCTGGAAGCAGGGCAGCCTCGAGTCTACCTGCTCCTCAATAAGCCGGTGGGATACGTCACAACCGCTCGGGATCCTCAGGGTCGCAGTCTGGTGACGGATCTGGTGAGGGACGTTCCGGTGCGGTTGTTTTCGGTGGGGCGACTTGACCTGAACACGGATGGCTTGCTGTTGCTGACTAATGACGGAGCCTTGGCCGCCCGGCTTACTCATCCTCGGCACCGTGTTGCGAAAACCTATCTGGTGCGGGTGCGGGGAGCTTTGAGCAGCGAGGCCCGGCAACGCCTGGAGGGCGGGGTTGAACTGGAAGACGGTCCCACTGCGCCGGCACGCATATCCAGGGTCCGGTTGGCCGGAAGCCATACCTGGTTCGAATTAACCCTTTACGAAGGACGCAACCGACAGGTTCGGCGTATGTGCGAGGTGGTGGGACTTCCTGTCAGCCGGCTCAAAAGAATCGGTCTGGCCTCTCTTAATCTGGAAGGGGTGCGGGTCGGGCACTACCGCCATTTGACCGCTGGTGAGGTGGCACGGCTTAAAAGGCTTTAGCAGAGTGTCGGTGTTTTGTCGCAAATGAGGGCTTGGGTTTGGTTTTTTCAGCGAGTTCTTTAAAGGAGGCAGGCTGTTCTTGACAGCTTTGGGCGGCTGGTTTAACGTAATCTCTGATATTTAACCACTTTAACCGAGCGGGTGAACGCATTGTTAAAAAAGGAAAAACTTCTAGCTTCCGCGCAGAAGAATCTTCTCAAGGGACAGATCGTTAAAGCCATCAAGGACTACGAAAAGATTGTTGAAGCTGACGCCAGGGATGTACGCAACCGGCAGAAACTGGCCGAGCTTTACAGTCGCAATCACCAGTCCGAGCAGGCTTTGGCGACCTACGACCTGGTCGCTCGGCATTACAGCGACAACGGCTTTCTTCTTAAGTCTCTGGCTGTCTACAAGCAGATGCAGAAAGTGGATCCAGAGCGGCCGGATGTCTACCATCGTCTTGCCGAGTTGAATGTGAAGCAAGGGCTAAAAGGCAACGCTCTGACAGAACTTCGAAATCTGGTTGCCCTGTACCGCAAGCTTGGCGAACCGGAAGAGGCCGTCAAGGTGCTGGATCAGATGAAAGTTATTGATCCGCACAATTTTGGCATCGCCCTGTTGGTAGCGGAAGCTTTCAGGGATTCGGGAGAGCCGGAAAAAGCCTCCGTTTGTCTTGGCGATTGCCTTCGTTATCTTGCTCCCAAAGGTGATTTGAAAGCAGTTGAAAAGGTTCGCCAGGCAGGGCTTGACTGTTGTCCCGATTCCATGTCGTTTCAACTGGAAGTGGTTCGCGCCCTTCACGTCTGTGGCGAGACCGCTTCCGCAATGGAGATACTTCAGGAAATTCTGGCAAAGCAACCGCAGAACGCTGAGGCGCTTTTGCTGTTAGCCGAAGGCTGTCGTCTTATTGCCGATCACCTAGCTGAAACTGTCGCGTATGAAAAGCTGCTTGACATCGATGCGGATCAAATGGATTGGCGCAAAGGCTACGCCGAGGCCTTGCTCCTGAGTGGCGCTGCGGATCAGGCACTTGAGCAACTTGAAAAGGTCAGGGACACTTTCTTCGCCGCCGGCCGTGCGGCTGATTTGAAGGAAATTTACGAGTCGGTACAGGAGCTTCTGCCCGACAGTGAAACGGTGGTAACTTCTTTGCAGGCTGTTTATGAAAACACCGGTGAGGGGGGCAAGCTTTTTGATCTCATGTCCTCCTCGTCGGATGATGCGGACGATGCAAGAGCCGCTGCAGTGGAGAGGGCCCAATCCGCTCAAGAGGTGCCCTCCGGCGAACTGGATCTTGAAGGCGATTTGACGCAGGATCCGGCCCAACGCCGAGGCCCCTCTGACGAATCGAAGGATGAGGACGCGACTGCCGCCGATTCGGAATCTGTCGAGGAGCCGTTCCAGCAGAGCATTGAGTTCGATGATCTGGACCTTGACGGTATCGAGTTCGGACTGCAGGACGAAGTTGAATCCGTACGGCAAGCAACGCAAGGATCCCCTGCCGTCCCCGACGGTGCGGCTTTGGCGCCTGTCGATGTAGCCGCGGAGATTGAGGAAGCGGGATTTTACTATCAACAGGGTCTGTTGAGCGAAGCCATCCAAAAATGCCAATCTCTGCTTGAACGGGCAGGGGACTGCCCCGAGGCCGAGGCATTGCTTGAAAAATTGGGCGAAGCCGGCAGGGTTTCCGAACCCTCCGGCCACAAAAAAAAGCCCGCAGGTGTCTCCAGTGGTTCCTCAACGAGCCAGCCTTCCAGGGGGCTTGAAGATCGGGATCGTTCCCGCCTGGACGGTTCTTTCAGTGAGTTCAAAAAAGGCCTCGAGAGCCAGGTTTCCGCAGAGGATACCGAAACCCATTATAATCTTGGCATTGCTTATAAGGAAATGGGCCTTCTGGACGATGCCATTGAGCAGTTCGACAAGGTAGTGAACGATCCGCAGCGCCGCACCGATTGTCTGACCCTCAAGGGAGTCTGTCTGGTTCAGAAGGGAGCTTTTGAAGAAGCTGTGACAACCTTCAAGGAAGGACTAGGTAGCGGCGACCTCAAAGACTGTGAACGCATCAGCCTTTATTACGAACTGGGTCTGTTGTATATGGCCTGGAATCAACCTCTGGAAGCTCTCGACTGTTTTCAGTGCGTAGCCGATGCGGACCCTTTCTTTCGCAACGTCGATGAGCAGATTCGCACGTTGCGCAAAGAACTGGGGCTTGACGATGACGATGAAAATGACGAGTCACCCGGTGGAGGCAGCGGTTCCGACAACAATCGAGTTTCCTATATTTGATGGCGGCGCAAAAAGTCCGCCCTACGGCGTTACGGCGTTTTTTCAGGATCTCGACATTACCCTGTGTATGTCTTCGCCCCCGAAAAAACACCAAGCCTTGTAGGACGAAATTTTTGCTTAGCCATCTATGGGGTTTTGCGAAAGCATTGCATTCAAATGTCGTTGTAAAAAGTTTGCCCGGCGCTGTTGGGGGGTGGCTTTTTAGGCTCTCGATTGACGGACTGGCCAAGGGATTTGGTTCATGAGTTATACGGAATATTTTGGTTTCGAAAGGGAGCCCTTTTCCAACGCTCCTGATGCGCGATTTTATTTTAACAGCGAACAGCATCGCCAATCCCTGCAGCGTCTCATGTACGCTGTGGACTCGAACAAAGGGCTCGCGGTGCTCATCGGAGGCATCGGTTCCGGAAAGACGACGCTGGCCCGGCGAATGCTTGACTGCCTTCCTGACGATCGTTATGAATCGTCTCTTCTGGTCATGGTCCATTCGGGAATTACTCCCGAGTGGATTTTGACTCGCATCGCCATGCAGTTTGGCGTGGAGGTTCCCGCTTCCGATCGACTTGCCTTGCTCAAACAGCTTTATGACCGCCTGTTGCAGATCGAAGAATCCGGCCGGCGTGCGGTGGTTCTCATCGACGAGGCTCAGATGCTGCAGACGCGGGAACTGATGGAAGAGTTTCGTGGCCTGCTCAATCTCGAAATTCCCTCAAAAAAATTGCTGAATATCGTTTTTTTCGGTTTACCCGAGGTCGAGGATTGTCTTCGTCTGGACGAACCTCTGGCACAACGCGTGGCGGTCAAGGTTCAATTACACTCTTTTACGGTCGAAACTACCACCAGCTACATTAAGCATCGGTTGAAGATTGCTGGAGCGGAACGAAATCTTTTTGTTGAAGGCGCCATACCGGCTATTCATCGGTTTACCGGGGGCGTGCCGCGTATGATCAACACTATCTGCGATAATTGCCTTTTTGAAACCTTTGTGCGCAAACTGGATCGGGTAGGTGTGTCGATTGTGAACAGTGTTGCCGGCGACTTTGGACTGCTGAAGGAACCGCTGGCGGACTTATCTCATTCGGAGAATCATTCCGACCTGGAAGAGATTGAGACTTTGCTCGACTCACTGGAAGACAAAACCTGACATCGGAATCGACAGGTCGGAGTTTTTTTAGCGGTCGCAGTTTGGCCGCTTGCTTTTTTTAAGGTTTCTGGACGAGCTTTTCATGACGGAACGGATTCGCATACTGCCGGAAAAACTTTGTAACCAGATTGCCGCCGGCGAAGTGATTGAACGTCCGGCATCGGTTGTCAAAGAGCTGGTGGAAAACGCCCTCGACGCCGGTGCTGAAAAAATAGTGGTAGAAATCGAGGCAGGAGGCAAACGGCTGATTCGTGTTACCGACAATGGCTGCGGAATGACTCGAGAGGATGCTTTTCTGTGTGTGGAGCGGCATGCCACCAGTAAACTGCGTAGCGAGGCCGATCTTTTTCGGCTCCACACATTGGGTTTTCGGGGCGAAGCGTTGCCTTCCATTGCAGCGATTTCCCGGTTTCGCCTGCGGACCCGAGAGGCAGAGGCGCTGGAGGGGTGGGAGTTGCAGATGGAGGGAGGGGTTCTTCGCCATGCCGGTGCCGTGGGCATGCCTGCCGGTACCCAGGTTGAGATCCGAAACCTGTTTTTCAATACCCCTGCCCGGCGCAAGTTTCTGCGGCGCGACGAGACCGAAGCGGGACATGTCACCGATATGCTGTCCCGGCTGGCTCTGGCGAGGCCACGGGTGCAGTTTCAACTGCTGCACAACGGTCGACCGCAACTGGACCTCAATCCTCAGCGCCGCCTTGAAGAGCGGGTTGCGGGCCTGTTGGGGCCTTCGATACTCAAGGGCCTGCGGCCGGTCGAGGGGAAGCAGGGGGAATTACGACTCTTCGGCCTGATCAGTCACGCTTCCCTGAACCGTTCAACCACGGCGAATCAATTCACGTTTATCAACGGCCGCTATATTCGGGATCGACTGGTTCAGCACGCTGTGAGAACCGGTTACGCGCATCTTATGCCGAAAGGGCGCTATCCGGTGCTTGTTCTGTTTCTGGAGGTTCCTGCCGAGCAGGTAGATGTCAATGTGCATCCGACCAAGCATGAAGTCCGTTTTCGAAATCAGTCGGATGTTCACGATTTTATCGTCGAAACGCTCAAACAGGCTCTGCGGCCTTCCACCACGTCGCTGGCAGAGCGTACCTTTGAGTCGCGGCCTCACACTGCGCCTGACAATGAAACGGTCTCGTCTCCTTTGCTGTTGTCCTCAGCAGACAACGTCGCAACAAGGCTTGAGGGCGTCGTCAAAGAGCCTGCCGATGCCTTCCGCCGCCCTTTGGATCCCGGGGAGGAGGGGAAGAAGCCGCCGCAGGAAAGCTTTTCGGCTGTCAAGACGATTTTCCCAAGCCCGGGCTATTACTCGGGCCTTCGCGTGATCGGGCAGTTTCACGAGAGTTATATTCTCTGCCAGGATGTGGATTCCCTGATTCTTATCGATCAGCATGCGGCTCATGAGCGTATCGGTTTTGAGGAACTGCGCGCCCAGTACCGCCGTTGCGCCGTAGAGCGTCAGGGGCTTCTTTTTCCGATGGTCGTCGATTTTGATCACAGCCAGGCGGCGGTGCTGGAAGAAAATGTGGAACTTCTCGAGGATTTCGGCTTCGATCTGGAACGTTTCGGCGGCAACTCGTTCATATTGAAGGGGGTACCTCGTATCCTGGCTGAAGCCGAAGCAGAAGCTTTGCTGCGTGACGTGGCCGCCGAGTTGATTTCCTTTAACAGCAGTTCCCTTATGGAGGAGCGGGTTGAGCAGCTGCTGATTCTTATGGCCTGTCATCGGGTGATTCGGGCCAATCAACAACTCACCGCACAGGAGGTCGCTTATCTCCTTAAAGAACTCGATAGCGTTGATTTCAACAGCCATTGTCCTCACGGTCGCCCTGTAGTACGACAGCTTTCCCTGGCTGAAATTGAACGCATGTTCAAGAGATCCTGATGTCTGTGTCCAACCGGCGGGAAAATATTCTCGAAACCGTAGTCATCTGCGGCCCGACCGCTGGCGGCAAAACGGCTTTGTCCATCAAGCTTGCGGAGCATTATGCGCTGGAAATTATATCGGCTGATTCAAGGCAGGTTTATCGCGGTATGGATATCGGTACGGCCAAGGCGACGGCGGAGCAACGAGCCCGAGTCCCTCATCATCTCATTGATGTCGTCAACCCCGATGAGGATTTTTCTGCTTCCGATTTTCTTCGCCGGGGGCGTTCAGCGCTGACAGCCATCATCGGACGCTGCCGCCTGCCCCTGGTTGTCGGAGGCACCGGTCTGTATATCGATGCTTTGCTCCATGGCTTGGTAGAGGCTCCTGCTGCAAATCCGATATTACGCATGGCCCTGGCGGAATGGGAAAGCCGGCAGGGTCCCGGCAGTCTGCAAGATCGTCTGCGCTCTGTGGATCCCGAAATGGCAGCACGACTTAAAGGGGCGGACCGAGTGCGGATTATTCGAGCTTTGGAGGTTTTTTATCTCAGCGGCCAGCGACTTACGGATCTGCAGCGTCGTCATTCCACAAAAACTTCGCCCTGCAGGGCTCTGATGCTTGGGGTTATGCCGGGTCGGGATCTTTTATATGATCGCATCAATCGTCGCGTCGAGGAAATGTTTGAGGACGGGCTGGTGAAAGAGACCGAAAATTTACTGGCGCGGGGTTATTCCCCCGAAATGAAAGCTTTGAAGACCATCGGCTATCGGGAGTGCATACAATATTTGAAGGGAAGGATGACTCAGCAGCAGGCCAAAGAACAGATCCAGCGGGACTCCCGTCGTTATGCCAAGCGCCAATTGACCTGGTTCCGTCGAAGGCCTGAAATTATTTGGCTTGATTCCCCGAGAGAGTTTGCTAAGGTGTTGAAGTTGATTGATCATTTTACAATGTTCACCTAAAGGAGCGGCTATGTCCAAAACCCCATTTAATATTCAGGATCAATATCTTAACCAGGCTCGCAAGGAAAGGGTCCGTGTCTCTGTGATGATGATGTCGGGGGAGAAACTGGAAGGTTTTATAAAATCTTTCGACAGTTTCTGCTTGCTGGTTGAATGCAGCGGTGACCTGCTGCTGTACAAGCACGCAATTTCTTCGATTACCTCTGCCGACGGGTCCTTTCGTCTACACGGCAGTCGCGACTAGCGCGTAACGAAAACAAGCAGTGAGTCTCCGTGTTGCTCAGGAGCCCGTCTCCCCCGGGGCGGTGCTGTGTTGCGGGTTTTAGTCGAATCGCAACGGCCCGTCCTTTTTTGCAGGCGATATGGAGTTCATTGGAAACGGGGGAGTGGTCTGAAAATTGAATATTCCGAACTTAATTACCCTTTCGCGGCTCTTCATGGTGCCGTTGCTGATGATTCTCATTCTTTACGGGGAATTTACGCTGGCTTTTGGGTTGTTTCTACTGGCCGGGATTACCGACCTGCTTGATGGTTATCTCGCCCGCAGACTGGACCAGTGTACGCTTCTCGGGCTTTACCTGGATCCGGCCGCGGACAAGGTGCTGACCCTTTCGAGCTATCTGGTGCTGGGTTTTTCCGGACATGTGCCGGCCTGGCTTTCGGTGATTGTCGTTTTCAAAGAAGTTTTCATGATTCTGGGTGCGGCGATTATTCTTATCTGCGGATGGGAAATGAAGGCGGAACCCAGTCGCTGGGGAAAACAGACCACTTTTTTTCAGCTTGTTGTTGTAACTGCGGTGTTGCTTGTCGCTTCCATGGGGTGGACCGCACCCTGGCTTGTCTGGCTGTTCGGTGTCACCGGCCTGCTGACGGTTTTTTGCGGTATTCATTATATTTTGAGCCGGTTGCGCTCCTTGCCTGCGGATCCTCTGGTCCCGGGTTAATTCAAGTTCGGCTTTGCTGCCGTCTGGGAATAAATGATGAACGATTCTGAACAGAAAGCCCGCATAGCGATGGAAAACCAGGACTGGCATTCCGCTGTCCTTTTGCTTGAAAAAGCCCTTGAAGAGTCTCCGCTTGACGGTGAGCTGCTCCTGTTTCTGGCAGAAGCTCTTTGTGAAACGGGCGGGAGCGACAAGGCCGTTGCAATCTTGTGTCAGGGGCTGGAATCCCGCCCCGATGAGTTGGAATGGCTGTTTTTTTTGGGAGACCTGTATTTCGAGCGTGAAGAGATCGAAGAGGCTCTTGAATGCTACGACAGAATACTGCAGATGGACCCGGAAGAAGGGGAGGCCTGGGCGAGCATAGGTCTGGTCTGTTTCCAGCAGTTGCGTTATGGCGATGCCATTGAAAGTTATCGTAAGGCCATTGCTCTTGACGGTGACAGCGCTTTCCTCTGTAATTGTATCGGCGACGCCATGATGGCCCGAGGTGAAACCGACAAGGCATTGGAAACTTATCGAAAAGCATTGGAACTGGACCCTGACGATGCCCAGGTTTATCTCAGTCTGGCGGAAGCTTACCATGAGTTGGGCCAACTGGGCCCGGCTCGCGAAGCGTGCAATCGAGCCATTTCCCTTGACGCGGAGCTGGACGAAGCCTATGTGGCCCTGGGAAACATCTTGCTGGATCTTGACGAGAGTCGTGAAGCCTTGAGAAATTACGAAAAATTTTTGTCGTTTCCAGCTTCTGCCGGTAATCGGGAAATCCGTGCGGAAGTAGGCGCCTTGATCGAGGGTTTGCGGGACGAATTGGCCTGAGCGGGCCGCGCCGGGTTTTTAAAGGTTTCCCACCCCATTTGCCGCGCAGAACAAGACAAGGGCAGGTGCCATGCACCTGCCCTTGTCTTGTTCTGAAACGACGGTCTTTGTACTATTTCTTTTTTGCGGCTGCTTTTTTGGATGCCTTGAGGGGGTTGACCTTGGCATCGACGCCCAGAATTTCGATCTTTCTGTGGGTCGCAAAATTGCACAGGCCCTGGCTCCATTTCTGGCTGGGAGAAGGGTAGGCTGAACAGACCTGACCGATCGTACTGTCAACGACGCGGTCGCAACCCTGACATTCCTCAACTACAGGCTGGCAGGAATTGCCTTCAAAAACGCAACCGCACTTGGTCCAGAAGGTACACTCAGTGCCGGGAAGAATGGTTTCACATTTCATCTTGGTATGGCCTCCTTTATGTTACAATTTGTCTAATGTTCCAAAAGCGGCATTATCATGCATAAGGGGAAATGTTGTCAATTGGAAAATGGCCTCTCGGTTTCCTTCCCTTAAGGTTCGGCAGGGAGGGAACGACCCATTCGGAGGATCAGCGGAGTCTTGGAAAACTGGGAACAAATATGCCGGCAGTGTGGTCGTTGTTGCTATGAAAAGACTGAGTTCGAAGGAGCCATCTATTATACCGACGTGCCCTGCGAAAAACTCGACCTTGTCAGTCGGCAGTGTACGGTCTACGCGCAACGGACAGATCAACATCCGGGATGTGTCCGTTTGACTCCGGAGTTGGTCGCACGGGGTTTATTGCCTGCAGATTGTCCTTATGTTGCCGGATTGCGGCATTATCCTGCTCCGGTTTTGTTCGAGGAGAGCGATGGTTAGGACGGTTTGTATTAATAGCGGAAGTTTATGGTAAACTGTCGATGTTTCACATCGCCATTCATGTTCCGAGCGGCGAAATTTCGAGGCAGTCTGACGAAAGTTTCTGCTGGTTTTTTCTGTTTTGAGCATCTTCATCGAGGAGATTTTGGCTATGAGTCAGATCAGGTTCGGTACCTCTGGTTGGCGAGGAATTTTGTGTGAAGACTTTGTATTGGAAAATGTCCGTATCGTCACTCAGTCCATAGCCGATCATATAATTAGCGCCGGAATTGGTGCTCAGGGGATGGTCGTGGGAAATGACAGCCGCTTTCTGGGAGAACGTTTTGCCCGCGAAGCTGCTACTGTGCTGGCCGGCGCAGACATTCCCGCTTTTCTCTGCGACCGGGATACGCCCACACCGGTGATTTCCTTCGAACTGTTGCGACGCAAGGCGGCAGGTGCGATTAATTTCACTGCCAGCCATAACCCGGCGGAATACAACGGGATCAAGTTTTCGCCCGCCTGGGGAGGGCCGGCCCTGCCGGAGACCACTGAAGACATTGAACGACGGGCCAATGCCATGATGGGCGAAGTCTGCTATCGTTCGCAACCTTTCGAGATGGCCATGAAACAAGGCATGATTCGAGAAATCGATCCCCGGTCGGACTATTGTGAGGCGCTGGCGGCTCTGGTCGATCTCAAGGCCATTGCTGATTCCGGTATCGCGATCGCTGTCAATCCCTTGTACGGCACGGCACGAGGTTACCTGGATACGATGCTGCGCCAGGCCGGGGTTCCCCTGGTGACCATGAACGATTACAGAGATCCCTATTTTGGCGGTTTTCCGCCGGAACCGGCCCAAGGTTATATTGCGGATTTTATCGAGCGGGTGCGGTCCGAACAGTCGGTTCGCCTGGGCTTGGCGACGGACGGGGATGCGGACCGCTACGGCGTTCTCGATGAAGACGGAACCTTTATCGAGCCGAATTATGTTCTGGCACTGCTTTACGACTATCTGTTACGGGTTCGAGGCCTGCGGGGAGCAGCAGCTCGTTCCGTCGCCACCTCTCATTTTATCGACGCGGTGGCGACCTTGCATGGTCAGGAGGTTTACGAGACGCCGGTGGGTTTTAAATATATTGGCGAGTTTATTCGCGATGGCAAGATACTGATTGGCGGTGAAGAAAGCGCCGGCCTGACTATCGCCGGACATATTCCTGAAAAGGACGGAATTCTTGCCTGCCTGCTGGTTGCCGAGATGGTGGCTGTGGAGGGAAGACCCCTCAAGGACCTGCTCGCCGATCTGTATCGGCGCGTAGGACAATTTCACACCAGCCGAACTAATGTCCGCCTGACTCCGGAGCTTGAAGCCGGTCTCGCTGACAAGCTGGCTAATCCGCCTTCGCACCTGCGTGGCAGAAAAATCGCTCGACTGGTGGCCATCGACGGTGTCAAGTTTTTCTTTGACGACGGTTGCTGGATGCTTTTCCGCAAGTCGGGAACCGAGCCGGTGGTTCGGATCTACTGTGAGGCGGAGAGTGCTGCTCAGCTTCGGGAACTGTCCACCGCCGCTCGGGATTTTGTGCTCGAATAGTAGAAAAACGCTGACAGAGAAGGTGAACGGTGCAACGAGAGATAAAATACTGGCTGCTGAAGTCGGAACCGGGTTGTTTTTCCCTCCAGGACTTGAAAGAGTGCCCGGATGGAATCGAGCCTTGGGACGGAGTAAGAAACTTTCAGGCCCGCAATCTGTTGCGGGATGCTCTCAAACAGGGTGATGGCGTCCTTTTCTATCACAGCAATATTTCCCAGCCGGCTGTTGTTGGCCTGGCGCGGGTTGTTCGTGAAGGCTATCCCGATGCGACGGCTCTGGATCCGGAATCGGCCCATTTTGATCCGCGGGCGACGGAAAAGACCCCTGTCTGGTACCGGGTCGACGTCCAATATGTGTGTTCGTTGCCTGCGCCCATAACCCGGCAGGATATGCGTTGCCATCCGGTTCTTGCCAGCATGGACGTTCTGAAAAAGGGTAACCGGCTTTCCGTTCAGCCGGTAACCCGGCAGCAATGGCAGGCGATCCTGTCGCTTGCCGGACTGCAGGACCCGTTGGCGGATTGTTCTCGCCACGCTGTACAAGGGTGACATGCCGACGACATTTCAATAGGCACGTGTGACAGACAAAAAAAACAAACAGACCTTCTTTTGGCATCAAGTATGGAGTAGACCATGAAGACCTCCCGAAAAATCCTGATAACAGGTTCAGCCATTGTGTTGCTGGGGCTACTCTCCGTGATTGTTCTGGCCAGAGTCCTTGTTACTCCGGAGCGCGTCAAACAGGTGCTGTTGCCCCGCGTGGAACAGGCTCTGAACCGCCAGGTCACTGTTGATGACGTCGAAATCCGTTTTTTTTCCGGCATTGCCTTGAACAAAGCTGTTATTCGTGAACCGGAAGAGGAAACGGTTTTTCTGTCTGCAGAGCGAATGAACCTGCGTTATCGGTTCTGGCCTTTGTTTCGTATGCGGGTTGAGATTGACGAAATTTTCATCGACGGGCCGCAGATTCGGCTGGTACGCCATCGGGACGGCACCTTCAATTTCAGCGATCTGATTCAAACGGCGGATAAACCCCAAAACGACCCGTTATCCGATGAGCCGGCAGAAAAGGCAGAATCCGACAACGGCGGCGGAATCGCTCTGCTGGTTTCTCAGTTGGTGTTACGGTCCGGTTCTGTACACCTGACGGATTTTCAGACCGATGGGTCGCCTGAGCATTATCATCTGGAGGACGTTTCTCTGCAGATCAGGCAGTTTTCTCCGGACCGGGATTTCCCACTGCAACTGGCCGCCGTTTTCAATGAAGCTCCCCTGTCTCTGAAAGGGAGAGCAAACCTGCGTGAGATGGCTGTCGATCTTGAAATTATCCTGTCCGGGCTGGACGTGATGCCCCTTGTTCCCCAATTTCAGGAGCGGATTCCCGGCCGTCTGCATCGCGGTACATTGGATGCAAATCTTCAGCTTTCCGGGTCTCTGCGGCAGTTGTCCAGTGAAGGGAGCCTGGTTGTGAACAATCTGGGACTTCGACTGGATGCTTTGCCCGATGTTCCTGTCGACGACGCTCAGGTGTCCTTCGAGTACCGAATGCAATACGATCGGGACGTGCCCCGACTGCGCATCGACCATGGCAGACTGGCCTTTAACGATGTTCCTGTGTTTCTTGACGGAGAGGTGCAGTTGGCTGAGCCGGTGGCTCTTGCCCTGACCCTGCGCTTGAACGAGTTGGACATGGCCCGATCGCTGGCCGCCTTGCCAAAGGAGTTGGTAGGGGATCTGGCGGCTCTCGAACCATCGGGGGTCGTAACCGCCCGTATTCATCTCGCAGGAACCCTGGACAATCCCCAGGAATTATTGCGCGATGGAGAGTTGCGACTGGATAATCTGCAAGCGCGTGTCGGCGAACTGCGGCCCGAGTTGAAGGGACTGTTGACCCTGCGTGGTGATTCACTGTTTTCTGAGAACCTGGTGCTTAACATTGGAGAGAGCCTTCTCCATCTGCAGTGCGAAGCCCATTCTCTTATGAGCAGACCCCTCGAAGCGGTGGTCAATGTCCGCAGCGATCAACTGCTGCTTGATCCTTTGTTGCCGGCCGGGAGAAAGGTTTCCGCCCCGGACCCGAAAGTCGATTCTCCGGCGGGACCCGATGACCAAAAGGGCAAGCCAATGGATTTGCCGTTGATTCTTTCCGGCGCCGTTCGAATTAACCGGGTGGTGCATCGGGGACTTTCCATTGACGAGGTAACCGCCCGTTACCTGCTCAGAAACAACCTTCTGCAGTTACAGGAAGTAACCGGAAAAGTGGCCGGCGGCAGTTTCACTACCAATGCCAGCATTGATTTGGGGAAGCCGGGATACGTCTACCGGGGACAATTGACCACGCGCGGTGTTCAGGCCGATCCTCTGGTGAGTGCTTTTGCACCCAAAGCGCGGGGCACCGTATTCGGAATTCTCAATCTGGATCTTGATCTGGCGGGACAAGGAACGGATATTGCGGTGATACGCGACCATCTTACCGGTAAAGGCGAGGCTCTGCTTCAGGAAGGACGCCTGGCTCAAAACGATCTGGTGCGGGGCTTGGCAAGCTATCTGGGCCTGCCCGAGTTGAGCGTGATGGGTTTTGATCGGGCTCTTGGAAGATTTGCCGTTGATCAGGGGCGCGTTGACCTGACCAGTACTTTTGTCAGTCAGGACCTGCGGATGGCACCTCAGGGGGACATCGGACTGGACGGAAGCCTGAATTTGAATCTCGATCTGCGACTGTCTCCGGAGTTGACTCAAAAACTGGACCGCAGCGGTCGTTTTGCCCAGTTATTTGTCGACTCGGAAGGATGGGGGCAGGTGCCGCTTAAAATCAAGGGAACAATGATCCGGCCGAACTACGCCCTCGACAGTGCAGCGGTTGTCGAAGCACTCAGGCAAAGGGCATCGCAGACTCTTCAGCAGACCCTGGAAAAGGAACTTCTCAAGCGAGATCCGGCAGCCGAAGAAGAGGATAAGGAGAGAAAGGAAAAGAGGCTTCTGGACGGGGTGATTCGAGGCTTGTTTGGACAATAAATAACGAGATCTTTTCTACTAAAAAAACCCAGCGGCAAGCCGCTGGGTTTTTGATTATAAAGGTGATTGGAAACGAAGCTCAGACTTTGCAGACGTTGGAAGCCTGGGGTCCTTTTTGACCCTCAGTGACGTCAAAAGAAACGCGATCTCCCTCGGCCAGGGATTTGAATCCGTCCCCCTGAATCGCTGAGAAGTGGACAAAAACGTCCGGTCCATTGTCCTGTTCGATAAAGCCGAAACCTTTCGCATCATTAAACCACTTGACTGTACCTTCTGCCATTTTTCTTCTCCATGTTTCCCGGTCGGGATGTTTTTGTTGTGGAAACCGCATCCGCTAACAGAAGGATACAAAGTCGAACAAACTCCGAAACTTTGTTCCTGATTGACGCCGTGTCAATGCGTCGGGCCGCGGAAAATCACACAACTTATAACAAGTTGAATGAACCCTAGCACGGGTTTGTGTTTAAGAACAAGGGGTTTTTACTGCTGTTAAACGGCTTGCAGGGCGAAACCTGGGAGCGCCGCGCAGAAATAACGTTTCGATAGCCTTGAGAGGAGGCGTCGTTTTTTCACAAGAACGGGGCACCCATTGGGCAGGGCACGTCCCTATAATTTCTGAAGATTTCACGATAGGATGAACTAAGATCAACGAGCTGAAGAATTGATATTTTTACATTGAACTCATTTATCAAACATGGTAGCGGTGTTTTTTAATCTTGTCGAGTGAAGGGGGATTGCCGATCATGCGGTTGTATGAAGACGAAGGCACCGTCGATCTGCCGGTCAATCGCCAGGACATTGATCGCCTGACTCTGCAGGAATTACGGGAATGCGTATTCGATCTGAAAAACGAGCGGATTGCGCTTATGCAGAACTGTCGTGAGCTGCGGGCCTGCAACGACGTTCTTCTGCAGAATATCGGTTCCGCCAATCAAGCGCAGGTGCAGGCCGAGATGACGAGCATGGAGTTGGAGCAGGTTTTTTC
The DNA here is from genome assembly GCA_007134025.1 of Desulfuromonadaceae bacterium. Classification (GTDB taxonomy): domain Bacteria; phylum Desulfobacterota; class Desulfuromonadia; order Desulfuromonadales; family Syntrophotaleaceae; genus SLLR01. Next base: position 25,558 of record SLLR01000001.1, read on the forward strand.
TTCCTGTGCCGACGCCACCTGGGTTGTGCGCAATGACAGAACGGTGGTTCGCGCCAACGATGCCATGCTGGCCTTTCTGGGTAAATCCGCGGAGCAGGTGGTGGGAGGGGGTTGCCTGGAACTGCTTGACGGTCTGCATTGCAGCAGCGCCGGCTGTCCCTTCTTTTTCGAGGGCGGCGACCGGAATGGTAAAGAGTCTGACTTGACCCGCATGTCGGCTGATGACATCCTGCGCCACTATATTGTTTCTTCTGCGTCTCTGGTCACTTTGGACGGCACTCCGGGCATCGTGGTTCAGTTCAAGGATATTACCGACCGCAAGGTCGCTGAAGCCGCTCTGGAAGAGGCCAACATTGCCCTGGTTCGCATGGCCCACCTGGATAGTCTCACCCATTTGCCCAATCGCCGTTCCTTTGACGAAAACATGAGTCGGGAATGGCGCCGACTTGCTCGGGAAGGCAAACAGCTGGCCGTAATTTTATGTGATATCGACTATTTCAAACAGTACAACGATAGCTATGGGCATCAGGCCGGCGATCATTGCCTGCGCCAGGTAGCCAGCGCTCTGGGCGGTGATGCCAAGCGTGCCGGGGATCTGGTTTGTCGCTACGGCGGTGAAGAGTTTATTTTTCTGCTTCCCAACACGTCCTTGGAGGGGGCACTTACTGTCGCCGAGCGGGTCCGAAGCGAAGTTGAAGCTCTGGCGATCGCGCATTGCAGTTCACAGGTCGGTTCGGTTGTTACTCTCAGCCTTGGTGTTGCCGCCTGTATCCCTAGTATTGATATTTGCCAGGACACGTTGGTCAAAGAGGCCGATGTCGCGCTTTATCAGGCCAAAAAGAATGGCCGTAACTGTGTTGCACCCGCCTGAACAAGATCTGCCTCTTTAAGCTTGGAGGCATCGGTATTCTGTGCTGAAGGGCGACAGACGTCTAATAACCGGATACCGTTTAGTTTTCATCCGGAAATCGTCTTTTCTCCCAACCTCTGCGCAAGCCGCACACCCAAGCCCTTCATTTCCTTGATCTCGGGAAAAGTCGCTGTTTTCCCACATGAAAACGTTACCGTGCCCATACATAGCTTCCTGATGGACAAGAGTTAACCGGGATTCCTGGATAAATAGCGGCGAGTTCTTGAACGAAAATCAATTTCCTGGCGCCTGCAGTTTTCAAGAGGCCGGGGTTTTTATTTTCTTCAAGGCGCCGGAAACGGTAAAAGGATTTTTATGGATAAGTTGAACATTCCCGTGGGTCGTTATCGACATTATAAAGGCGCTGAATACGAAATTCTGGGGGTTGCCAGACATTCTGAAACAGAAGAAGTCCTGGTAGTTTACCGTCCTCTCCACGGAGATCAGGGATTATGGGTCAGGCCGCTGAGCATGTTTCTTGAGTTTGTTGCCACGCCAGAGGGCAAGGTCGCACGGTTCGCTTTTCAGGGTAAAACAAGGCAATAAAAGCATCTGTGTTCAGCTGAAAAATCTCCTAGGCCTGGAGTGTTTGCAAACGTTTTCGGCCGCAGGGTGCCAGGGCGGTTTGCGGGCGGCAGGGAACGCTTCGACTCATGATAAAGCCCTGTAGCCCCGGTATTCCGTGCGTTTTCAACCGGTTATGTTGTTTATAAACGGGCTGTGCTGAAAACCATCGATTTTTTTCAGCAGAGGCTTTAGAAAGATGTGTTAACTGCCTGATATTCAAGAGTAAACATGCTTTGCATAAAAAAAAGGCAGCTTGTGGCGGGAGCGGAAAGGCCCGGTTTTGGCGGTGTTGTGTACAGCCTTATGCACAGGTCTTCCACAGTTTTTGTTGAAAAGGTTGCGAGAAGCCCGATTGGACAAGCTTTTTTCTCTTAGTTGACGGTTTTGATTTTCTGCCAGAGGCCTTCCTGTTCTGTCTGGGATGTCTCTCGCATGGATTGGCCGCGTTCCTCAAGGAGACTTTCCAGCTGTTCGAAGTTCTGGACAAACCGGGCCGTGGCCTTGAGCAGAGACTGCTCGGCGTCAATATCGAGGTGCCGTCCGAGATTGGCGGCCGCAAGGAGCAGATCGCCGAGCTCTGTTTCCAGTGCCTGCGGATCCCCTGATGCCAGCGCTATTTCTAGTTCGGTCATTTGTTCCCGGACTTTTTTCAGGGCGCCGTCGCCCTTCGGCCATTGGAATCCGGCTCGATTGGCACGCTCGGTCAGTTTGCGGGCTCGCATCAACGCTGGCAGCCCGTTGGTGACCGATCCCAGGGTTTTCCCGACACCAGGTTTTTCACGCTTCTTGATGGACTCCCATTGTTCGACCACATCCGCCGCACAGCTGCATTCACAATTGCCGAAAACATGGGGATGGCGACGTTCAAGTTTGTCGGCAATATTGCGAATAATGTCTTCCATTCGAAAGGCGCCACGTTCTTCCTGGATAATCCCGTGGAAAACAATCTGCAGCAGCAGGTCGCCAAGTTCTTCGCAGATGAGAGTCGTATGGCCGCTGTCAATAGCTTCGAGAACTTCGTAACATTCTTCCAGCAGATAGGGCTTCAGTGTTTTCGGGGTTTGTTCGGCGTCCCATGGGCAGCCATCGGCTCCCCGCAGTCGGGTCATGATCGTGAGCAGCCTTTTGAATTGCTCTGCGGAATTTTCAAAGGACATCTGGGTCTCCAGAATCGAGGATTAAACCGTGGGTTAAAAGTGCTGGAAGAGGAACTCGGCCAGCTACCGTACGCCGCCTGGAATGAAGTCAAAAATCCCACTTCAAACGGCGTTTTTTGAATGGTTTGAAGAGGGGTTCGGAGGAAAGGTTTTTGCCTTGACAAAACAGGGGCAGGCTTTATACTACCCGCTTATTCAGCGGTAGGCAAGGGAGGCAGGGGTGCGAATTTCTGTAGATGAGATTAAAGATACGGGCTTGCACCTGGAGTTTGAGGAGCCGCTGTCTTCCTTCCCTATCTTGACCGAGATCGAGTCTCAGGACGGTTGCCGCTTCATCGGACCGGTCGCGATTCGGGTTCGGGTTTTTCGAGTGGACGAAATGGTTGAGGTCGAAGGCCGGGCGGATCTTGGCGTGCGCGTTTCCTGCAGTCGTTGTCTAAAGGATTTCTCCATCCCTCTTGTCAGCGACTTTGCCTTGACGTATTGTCGGGAAATTCCTCATGTCGACGCGGAAGACGGGGAGGACGACATGGAGTTGGGCGCTGAAGACATGGGCCTGGCTCTCTACGACGGTCAAGAAATCGATTTGACCCAGGCGATTGAGGAGCAGTTGGTGTTGGACTCTCCCGCCAATCCGGTCTGTGATGAGCAATGCAGAGGTTTGTGTCCTCAGTGTGGCGTTAATCTGAACGAGACGGACTGCGGCTGCCCCTCTCAGGATGTCAATCTGAAGATGGCGGCTTTGAAGAATTTCAAAGTAGATAAGAAGTGAGTTTTCCGCTTCGGCGGCGGACGAGATATAGAGTTAATATCAAATACGATCGGCAGCAGAGACTGTCGATATACAAGGAGTGTAAGTCATGGCTGTTCCCAAGAAAAAAACTTCGAAATCCAAACGCGACATGCGCCGGTCACATGACGCTCTGTCTGCTCCCGGTGTTTCGGTTTGTCCCGAGTGCAAGGAACCCAAGATGCCTCATCGGGTCTGTGGCAGTTGCGGCAGCTACAAGGGCCGGATTGTGGTTGAAACGGAAGCTTAGACAAGAGGCGCCGCTTGAAGGAGAAAATTGTCGTTGCTGTGGACACCATGGGTGGAGACAATGCCCCGGCCGTAGAGGTGCAGGGGTCGATTGCCGCCGCCCGGCGTTGGGGTGTTTCCATCGTTCTGGTTGGAAACAGGGAGCGCATCGAAAATTGTCTGGCTGCTGAAAGAATTGGCGATCTGGATATCCGCATCGAGGATGCCAGTGAGGTGGTCGGCATGCACGATTCAGCTTCTGACGCCCTGCGAAGGAAGAAGGACTCGTCGGTACGGGTAGCCTTTGATCTGGTCCGTCGCGGAGAAGCCCATGCCGTGGTCAGTGCCGGTAATTCGGGGGCTACCCTGGCGGTCGGCATGTTTCTGTTGAAGCGGATTGACGGTATTGACCGACCGGCCATCGCGACGATCATGCCCAACATGGTGGACCAGACCGTGGTGCTGGATGTGGGTGGCACGGTCGATTGCAAGCCTTCGCATCTCGAGCAGTTCGCCTTTATGGGCCAGATTTATGCCCGGTCGGTACTCGGCAAGGCGCGGCCGCGAATCGGTATCCTTTCCAACGGTGAAGAAGAGAGCAAGGGGAACGATCTGGTTCGGGAGGCCCACCAGTTGTTAAAAGGGTCTACTCTCAACTATCTTGGTTTTGTCGAAGGGCGGGATCTGTTCAATGGCAAGGTCGACGTGGTTGTCTGTGATGGCTTTGTCGGCAATATCGTGCTGAAGGTCTCCGAGGGGCTGGCGGAAGCCATCGGTTCTATGCTCAAGCGGGAAATCGGCAGCCGTTTCTGGTCCAGAATCGGTTACCTTCTGGCTCGGCCGGCTTTTGCTTCCTTCAAAAAGCGCATCGACTACGCCGAATATGGCGGGGCACCTCTGCTCGGAATTCAGGGGACTGGCATGATATGTCACGGTGGTTCCGATTCCAGAGCGATCATGAATGCCATTGGTCTGGCCCGGGAATCCGTAGCCCAGCGCTTCAACGAGCGGTTGATGGAATTATTGCGTCAGGATAGAGAATTACCCCCGTCCGCCGGCTGATTCTGTCCCGCTGCCCTGGCGCAGCCGGATTGAGGAAGACTGTTTCATGTTGCGTAGTCGTATTGTAGGTACCGGGGCCTATTTGCCCGAGAGAGTTCTGACCAACAGGGACCTGGAAAAAACACTTGATACCAGTGATGAGTGGATTGTCAGTCGGACCGGGATTCGCCAGAGGCATATAGCGGGCGACGGAGAATTTACCTCGGACCTGGCCACTCTGGCGGCTCGTAGGGCTCTTGAAATGGCCGGCCTGAGTGCTGCGGATATCGATCTGATCCTGGTAGCCACCGTGACCGGCGACTTCAGCTGGCCGGCAACGGCCTGTCTGGTCCAGAGCCAGTTGGGTGCTCACCGGGCCTTCGCTTTTGATCTTTCTGCTGCCTGCAGCGGTTTTGTTTACGGACTGGCTACGGCGGACAGTTATCTCCGCTCCGGAAACGCCAGGCGTGTACTGGTGATCGGGGCGGAAATTTTCAGTCGCATTGTTGACTGGACCGACAGAACAACCTGTATTCTTTTCGGTGACGGCGCTGGGGCGGTGGTTCTGGAGGCCTGCGACGGCGATCGAGGCATTCTGTCGAGCCATCTCCATACGGACGGCTCCCAGTGGGAGCTGCTCTATCAACTCGGCTCCGGTTCCCGCAATCCGTCTTGTGGACAAGAGGGTAAACGCTGCCTTCCGCATATTCACATGCAGGGCAACGAGGTTTTCAAGGTGGCGGTTCGGGCCATGTGCGAGGCGGCGGAAGAAGCCCTGATTGCCAACGCTGTTGACGTAGGGCAGCTCGCCTATCTGATACCACATCAGGCCAACAGGCGGATTCTTGAGGCTACCGCCAGGCGACTCGGCTTGTCGCCTGACAAACTGGTGATGAACCTGGATCGCGTCGGCAATACCTCCGGCGCGTCAATCCCTCTGGCTCTTGATGAATTGAATCGCTGCGGTGGACTCAATCCGGATGATCTGATTCTTTTTGATGCCTTTGGCGGCGGCTTTGCCTGGGGATCGGTTCTATTGCGCTGGTAATCCCTGTTTACCTGGTATAATCTCCGTCGTGCCGGCGAGAGAGGGTGAGAATATGTCCAAGACTGCCTTTGTATTTCCGGGACAGGGTTCCCAGTATCCCGGCATGGGTCGGGAACTTGCCGGCAACTTTCCGCAAGCGCGGGAAGTTTTTGAACAGGCCAACAATTGTCTTGGTTTTGATCTGGCTCGTCTGTGTTTTGAAGGTCCCGAGTCGGACCTGCAATTAACTGCCAACACACAGCCGGCCATTCTGGCTGTAAGCGTTGCTGCACAGAGGGTGGTTTTTGCTGAAACCGGCCTGGTTCCCGATCTGGTGGCCGGCCACTCTCTGGGGGAATATTCAGCGTTGGTTTGTGCCGAAGCCCTGTCTTTTGAAGACGCGGTACTTGCAGTTCGTCAACGGGGACAGTTAATGCAGGAGGCCGTTCCCGTCGGTGTGGGGACCATGGCCGCCATCATGGGCCTTGACCGTTGCGCCCTGGAAGAGGTCTGTCAGCAGGCCGCGGAAGGTGATGTGGTGGCTCCCGCCAATTACAACAGCCCCGGCCAGGTGGTGATAGCCGGCCATGTGGCGGCTGTTGAGCGGGCCATGAAACTGGCTCGGGAGCGGGGTGCCAAGCGCGCATTGCCCCTTCCCGTGAGTGCCCCTTTTCATTGTCGCCTCATGCAGCCTGCCGCTCTGCGGCTGGCGGAGGTTCTTGCCCCGCTGAACATCGGTGCGATGCAGGTTCCGGTCGTCAGCAACGTCGAGGCGGTGGCTTATGATGACGGTAGTCGCGTTCGGGACCTGCTGGTGGCTCAGGTTTCGTCTCCGGTTCGCTGGCAAGAGTCGGTTGAGCACATGGCAGCTCGCGGTATCGGGCGGTTTGTCGAGATCGGGCCCGGCAAGGTGTTGGGCGGTTTGATAAAGCGAATTTCCAAGGGGGTGGTTCTGGCCAATGTGCAGGAACCTGCGGACCTGAAGGAGTTGTAAAGTTATGCTGGTAAATTCCGAACTTCAGGATAAGATCGCCCTGGTGACCGGGTCATCGCGAGGTATCGGCCGGGAAATCGCCCTGCAACTGGCCTCACGGGGAGCCGTTATCGTCGCTTCAGCCCGTAATTCGGCGGCTCTGGACAGCCTTGTCGCCGAGATTGAAGGGCGGGGCGGCAAGGCCCTTGCCGTGCCCGGGGACGTGGGCTGCAGCAAAGATGTGGAAGGGTTGTTCAAAACAGCCATGGAGACCTTCGGTCGTATCGATATTCTGGTGAACAACGCCGGTATCACTCGAGACGGCTTGCTGATGCGCATGAAAGACGAGGATTGGGATGCCGTGCTGGACACCAACCTCAAGGGAGCGTTTTATTGTTGTCGCGCGGCCGCCAGAATCATGAGCAAACAACGTAGCGGGCGTATTGTCAATATCTCTTCGGTGGTGGGGGAGATGGGCAATGCCGGACAGGCGAATTACTGTGCCAGCAAGGCCGGCCTTATCGGTTTGACCAAATCTGTCGCCCGGGAACTGGCCCGTCGTAACGTGACGGTGAATGCCATTACTCCTGGGTTTGTTGCAACCGACATGACCGACGTGTTGTCGGATCAGGTCAAGGAGGGTCTGCTGGGCCAGATTCCTCTTGCACGTCTTGGAGAAGCGCAGGATATCGCTCATGCCGTTGCTTTCCTGGTTTCTGACCAATCTGGTTACATTACGGGTCAGGTGCTCGGGGTAAACGGCGGCATGTATATGTAGCTAGCTTGTCCATCCGTCGACGGATGGTCCCTACATCAACAAGGAGGTGAAGCAGATGGCTTCTATTGAGGAAAAAGTCAAGCAGATCGTAGCGGAACAACTTGGAGTTGAAGAAGATCAGGTGACAGGCGATGCAGCTTTCATGGATGATCTTGGCGCAGATTCCCTGGACACGGTCGAGCTGGTAATGGCCCTGGAAGAAGAATTTGACATCGAGATTTCCGATGAAGATGCTGAGAAGATTGTTACGGTTCAGGACGCGATCAGTTACATCGCAGACAACTCCTGATCCGTTTTTCACCGTCTTAAAAAAGGAGGAAACGCGAGTTTCCTCCCTTTTTTCAGTTTTTTATCAGGCCGGAAGATTGCGTTTTTCTTCGATTCCCGGCCTGTTTTCCTGCAACGGCGGATACCAAAGCGGCTTGGGTTTTTAAAGGCGAACAATTCTTCCGGGTTGCCGGGGGTCTGTTATGATCACAGGGTGGTAAGCGGGAAAACCTCTGGGAGATTGATTCGCCTGAAGTCGATTGCCGCCGGATAAAATCGTCAAGCATGATACCGGGGCTTGAGAAGTCGGGAAAAAGGAGGCGCTATAACAATGCGAAGAGTCGTAGTAACGGGGATCGGGGTCGTATCCGCCCTGGGAACGGGGATAGAAAACAACTGGGATGCTCTGATGGCCGGGCGCTCCGGTATCGATGTCATCACCCGATTTGACGCCTCTGAGTTTCCGACTCAGATTGCCGGCGAGGTCAAAGACTTCAATGCCGAAAATTATATCCCCAAAAAAGAGATCAAAAAAATGGATCTCTTTATTCAGTACGCCCTTGGCGCTGCCGAAGAAGCCATGCAGGATTCCGGCCTTGCGGTGACCGAAGAGAACGCGGAAAGAGTTGGGGTTCTGGTAGGCGCCGGGTTGGGCGGCCTCCCGACCATCGAAAAGTATCACGAGATCATGCTGGAAGGGGGCTATAAGAAAATCTCCCCGTTCTTTATTCCGATGCTGATCATCAATCTGGCACCAGGACAGATTTCCATGCGCTATGGTGCTAAAGGGCCCAACGTGTCCTCGGTCTCGGCCTGTGCTACCGGTACTCATTGTATCGGCGATGCCTATCACATGATCGCGCGAGGTGACGCCGATGCCATGATTGCCGGAGGAGCCGAATCGACTATTACCCCGCTCGCCATCGGCGGCTTCAATGTCATGCGTGCGCTCTCGACCCGCAACGACGATCCCAAGGCCGCCAGTCGTCCCTTTGAAAAGAATCGGGACGGTTTTGTCATGGCCGAAGGTGCCGGCATCCTGATTCTTGAGGAGTATGAGCTAGCCAAGGCGCGCGGGGCGAGGATTTACGGTGAAGTCTGCGGTTACGGCCTGACGGGCGATGCCCATCATCTTACCGCTCCGGCTCCTGGTGGCGAAGGGGCTGTCCGCTGTATGAAAATGGCGGTCAAGAATGCCGGAGTGGCTGTGGACGAGGTGGACTATATCAACGCCCACGGTACCTCGACCCCTTTTAACGATCTCTACGAGACCATGGCCATCAAAACCACCTTCGGCGATCGGGCGCAAAAGATCATGGTCAGTTCCACCAAAAGCATGACCGGTCACGCGCTGGGCGCTGCGGGCGGAATCGAGGCGGTCTACTGCCTGCTTGCCATGGACCGGGGCGTGGTCCCGCCGACCATCAATTTTCAGGAATCCGATCCCGAGTGCGATCTGGATTATGTCCCCAACGAGGCGCGTCAGGCCCGGGTCAGGGTAGCTCTGTCCAACTCCTTCGGGTTTGGCGGCACCAACGCCAGTCTGCTGTTTCGCAAGGTATGAAGGATACGCGGATGTTTCTCATTGCCAGCGACCATGGTGGATTGCCGATGAAGGAGCGGATTGTCAGTTGCCTGCGCCAGCGGGGGATCGAGGTTCTCGACTTCGGTACCAACAACGGCGACTCGGTGGATTACCCCGACTTCGGAGAAAAAGTGGCTCGCGCCATCTCTCGCGGCGAAGCCGACAAGGGCATCCTGGTCTGCGGTACCGGTATCGGTATGTCCATTGTGGCCAACAAGTTCCCCGGTGTTCGGGCGGCGCTGATCTGGGACGATTTTACTGCGCAGATGGCAAAAGAACACAACAATGCCAACATTGTCGTCCTGGGTGGCAGGGTTCAGAGTCCGGAGGCGGCCTGTCGCATGATCGGCATCTGGCTGGACGGGGTGTTTGAGGGTGGCCGGCACCAGCAGCGCCTGGATAAAATTGCCCGGATCGAAAAGGATCTTATGGCCGGCAAACTTTGAACGTGAACAGGGAATGGGCAGATCGCAAACTGCCCATTCCCTGTTTTTGAAGAAATTCAATTATCAGAATACATCGAGTTACAGGGAGGTTGTCAGGAATGGCTGAAAAGCTCGCGAGTTTTGATCCCGAAGTGGCCGGAGCCATTCGGCAGGAAACAGAGCGTCAGGAATATAACCTGGAATTTATCGCGTCGGAAAACTTTGTCAGTGAACAGGTCATGGAGGCCCAGGGTTCGGTCATGACCAATAAATACGCCGAGGGGTACCCCCGCAAGCGTTTTTACGGTGGCTGTGAAAAGGTCGACATGGTCGAGGACCTGGCCATCGCCCGGGCTCGGGAACTGTTCGGTGCCGAGCATGCCAATGTACAGGCCCACTCCGGTTCCCAGGCCAACATGGCGGTCTATTTCGCAGTCTGCAAGCCGGGGGATACGGTTCTGGGGATGAATCTTTCCCACGGTGGCCATCTGACGCACGGATCGCCGGTCAACTTTTCCGGCAAGATGTATCATATCGTTTCCTACGGGGTAGAAAAAGAAACCGGCAGGATCGACTACGACGAGGTGGAACGGCTTGCCCTGGAGTGCCGGCCCAAACTCATCGTCGCCGGTGCCAGCGCCTACCCGCGCACCCTCGATTTTGAAGTTTTTCGCCGAATTGCCGACAAGGTCGATGCCAAGGTCATGGTCGACATGGCCCACATCGCCGGACTGGTGGCTGCCGGACAGCACCCCAGCCCCGTTCCGTACGCTGAATTCGTCACTTCCACAACCCACAAGACCTTGCGTGGTCCCAGGGGAGGACTGGTTCTGTGTCGTGAAGAATACGCCAAGCTCATCGACAGCAACATCTTTCCGGGTATTCAGGGCGGACCTCTTATGCATGTCATTGCCGCTAAGGCGGTGGCTTTCAAGGAGGCCCTGACCCCCGAATTTAAAGCCTACTCGGAACAGGTGGTCATTAATGCCGCCGTACTGGCCCGGTCGCTGGTACAGAAGGGATTCAACCTGGTCTCCGGCGGTACTGACAATCATCTTATCCTGATCGACTTCAGTGGTACCGAGATCACCGGCAAAATGGCGTCGGCGGCCCTGGAAAAAGCTGGGATTACCGTTAACAAAAACACCGTCCCTTTTGAAACCCGGTCTCCCTTCGTTACCAGTGGAATTCGTCTCGGCACGCCGGCGACCACCACCCGCGGCCTCAAAGAACCGGAGATGGAGCGTGTCGCCGGCTGGATCGCCCAGGCGCTCGCTCATATGGACAACGACGCGGTGCTGGAAGAGATACGTGCCCAGGTGCGGGAACTCTGCACACGCTTTCCTCTCTATGCCCATCGGTTGAAGTAATGAGCCGCCCGTCCTGGGACGAGTACTTTATGGAAATCGCCTGCCTGGTGGCCAGACGCTCGACCTGTCTGCGCCGCCGGGTCGGTGCGGTGCTGGTCAAGGACAAGAACATTCTTGCGACCGGCTACAATGGAACCCCTTCGGGCATTCGTCATTGTGACGAGACGGGCTGTCTGCGGGAGCAGCAGCAGGTTCCTTCCGGTCAGCGGCATGAACTGTGTCGCGGCCTCCATGCCGAACAGAATGCCATTATTCAGGCCGCCAAGCACGGCATCAACATCAGCGGTTCCACCCTGTATTGCACCAATTCTCCCTGCGTCATTTGCAGTAAAATGATTATCAACGCCGGCATTCGGAAAATCTTCTATCGGCAGGGTTACCCGGACCCGCTCTCTCGACTCATGCTTGAAGAAGCCGGGGTGGCGGCGGTTCAACAGGACTTTTCGAATGACAATTCGGGTGAGTGCCGATGAAGTGTCCTTTTTGCGGATTTGCCGACAACCGGGTGATCGATTCGCGCCTTGGCAAGGAAGGCAACAGCATTCGCCGGCGGCGGGAATGCCTTCAGTGTGAAAGACGGTTCACCACCTATGAGAGGGTCGAGGAGATCCTGCCTCTGGTCATCAAGAAGGACGGTCGGCGGCAGCCCTTTGACCGGCTCAAGGTCATTGCCGGCATGCAGCGGGCCTGCGAAAAGCGCCCGGTATCCTTTGCCACCATTGAGCAGATCGTGGATCAACTGGAGCGTCAGTTGCAGGAAAGCGGCGAACGGGAGATCGACTCCAGCCGAATCGGCAAGGCCGTTATGGACGCTTTGCACGAAGTGGATGAAGTGGCTTACGTGCGCTTCGCTTCTGTTTATCGCCAGTTCAAGGACCTCAACGAGTTCATGGCCGAGCTCAAGCAAATCCTCGCTGAGGGAGGCGAAGAAAAGCCCGAATAGACGGCAACTGATCAGCGCTCAGTCAGCTGGAAAGCACAAAATGCCTGTTTACGGGTGGTGAAGATTTGCAACAGGCTTTACTCTATTTCGATCAGGTCTTTTAAGTTATGCCGTTATGCGAAGAGCGCTATATGCTGCAAGCTCTTGAGCTGGGCCGTCGTGCCGAAGGCCGCACAGGACCCAATCCTGCCGTGGGAGCGGTCATTGTCACCGCCGGAACGGTTGTTGGCGAGGGTTTTCACCCCGAGGCGGGCCAACCGCACGCCGAAATTTTCGCTCTGCAACAAGCCGGTGAACGGGCCTTGGGCGCCGATCTGTACGTGACCCTGGAACCCTGCTCTCATCAGGGACGTACCGGTCCCTGCACCGAAGCCATCATTGCCGCCGGTATCGCGCGCGTGTTCGTCGGTACCGAAGATCCTAATCCCCGAGTGGCCGGTAGCGGCATTCGCCGCTTGCGAGAGGCCGGCATTTCGGTGGAGGTCGGTCTCTGCAAGGGGGAATGCCGTCATCTGATTGCCCCCTTTGCTAAGCACATTACCACCGGCCGGCCCTTTGTCATCCTCAAAAGCGCTATCACCCTTGACGGCCAGAGCGCAACCGCAACTGGCGATTCCCAGTGGATATCCAACCGCAGCAGCCGCCAGCAGGTTCACCGCCTGCGGGATAGGGTGGACGCGATTATGGTGGGGATCGGTACGGTCCTCAAGGACGATCCGCAACTGACTACCCGCATTGTCGGCGGTCGCGACCCGCTGCGGGTTGTGGTCGATTCCCACCTTCGTACTCCGCCGTCTGCCACGCTGCTACATCTGGATTCTCCGGCCGAAACCCTTATCGCCCATATTGCCGACGTCGATTTGGCGTCTCACCGGCGCCTCGCCGCCGCGGGTGCGGTCCTGCTGGAGGTGGCCGAACGGAATGGACGGGTCGATCTGCAGGATCTGCTGATCAAACTGGGTGAGCGGGGCGTTCAGAGCCTTCTTGTCGAGGGCGGCGCCCACCTCAATACGGGGTTTTTCGAGGCGGGACTGATCGACCGCATGCTGGTTTTCGTCGCTCCCAAACTGCTTGGCGGCTGTGGTGGTTTCGGTATCTTTGCCGGCCAGGGAGTATCGCGGCTGGCCGATGCCCTGCCGTTAGGGGAGATTCGTATTCAACGTTTCGGCGACGATGTGTTGATAGAAGGGGAGGTGCAACGATGTTCACCGGACTGATTGAAGATCTCGGATCTGTTCGGGACCTGCAGATTGCCGGCGGCGGCGGGCGGATTACCATCGCCACGGTCCTGCCCATGAACGAGATCGCCCTCGGCGACAGCATTGCGGTGAACGGCGTCTGTCTGACGGTGGTTGATTTCGGTGGCGGCCAGTTCAGCGCCGATGTCTCGGCTGAGAGTCTTTCGCGCACCCTGCTCGGCGAATTGCGTCGCGGACAGCGGGTGAACCTGGAACGGGCCCTGCGTCTCTCGGACCGTCTCGGGGGGCACCTGGTCAGCGGCCATGTGGACGGGCTGGGAAAAATTACCGAGCGGCGCCAGGACCATAATGCAGTGCGCTTTACGGTGGAGATTCCCCCGCCCCTGTGTCGCTACCTGGTGGAAAAAGGATCCGTCGCCGTTGACGGCATCAGCCTCACCGTGAATCGGGTTTTCGAGGGCGGCTTCAGCTTCGCGGTGATCCCTCATTCCCTGTCCCGAACCACCCTCCAGGAGCGCCAGGTCGGTGCCCGGGTGAATATTGAGACCGACCTTCTCGGAAAGTATGTCGAACGACTTTTGGGGACGGGCTCCGGAGGGACTGAGAGAGCGCCGCTGAGCCTGGACACGCTTGCCAAGAACGGCTTTCTGTGACATAGTACGCCCCGCGAAAGGGAGGCACATCATGCCGATTAAAAATATCGAAGCGGCTCTGGAGGATATCCGCCAGGGCAAGATGGTCATTCTGGTGGATGACGAAGATCGGGAGAACGAAGGCGATCTGGCCATGGCCGCCGAAAAGGTGACACCGGAGGCGGTCAACTTCATGGCCAAGGAAGGGCGCGGGTTGATCTGCCTGACCCTGACCGAAGACCGGGCCGATGAACTGCAGCTGCCCTTGATGGTCCAGGACAACACCTCGTCTTTTGGCACCGCCTTTACCGTCTCCATTGAGGCCCGCCGCGGGGTCTCTACCGGCATTTCCGCCAAGGACCGCGCCACGACCATTCAGGTGGCGATTGCCGATGAGACCCGTGCCAGAGATCTCGCCCGCCCGGGTCATGTGTTTCCGCTGCGGGCCAAAAAAGGTGGCGTCATGGTTCGCGCCGGACAGACGGAGGGCTCGGTAGACCTGGCCCGCCTAGCGGGTCTGAAGCCCGCCGGGGTCATTTGCGAAATTATGAACGACGACGGCAGCATGGCCCGCATGCCTCAACTGCAGGAGTTCGCCCGAAAGCACGATCTGAAAATTGTCACCGTGGCTGATCTGGTCAGTTACCGAATGCGCAAGGAATTGCTGGTTCATCGGGCTGCCGAAACAACCATCCCTACACCTTATGGCGGCGATTTCCAGGCGATCGCTTACGAGAACGATGTGGACGATCTGCAGCATCTGGCGCTGGTCAAAGGTACTATCGATCCTGAAAAGCCGGTTCTGGTGCGGGTCCATTCCGAGTGCCTCACCGGTGATGTGTTTGGCTCGCTGCGCTGCGATTGCGGTGATCAGTTGCACTCCGCCATGCGCCAGATTGCCGAAGAAGGAGGCGGTGTCGTCATTTATATGCGCCAGGAGGGACGGGGCATCGGCCTGATCAACAAGCTCAGGGCCTATGGACTGCAGGATGAGGGAAAGGATACCGTGGAAGCCAACCTGGTCCTCGGTTTTCAGGACGACCTGCGGGATTACGGCATCGGAGCCCAGATTCTGCGCGATCTTGGGGTACGCAACATTCGCCTGATGACCAATAACCCGAAAAAAATTGTCGGTCTCGAAGGTTACGGTCTGCAGATCGTAGAGCGGGTTCCCATCGAAATATCGCCGACCTGTGAAAATCTGCGCTATCTCACCACGAAACGGGAAAAGCTGGGACATCTGCTGGAGAACCTGTAGGGAGATTCTGCACCCGATACAGGTTGTCAAGTTCCGATCACACCGTTAACGACATCATCCGTTCGATTTCAGCCGGCGACAGAATCGCCGGCTGCAACTTCAGGAGAAAAGAGCCATGGGCAGAACTTTCGAAGGAAAACTCGATGCCAGAGGGTTCAAGATCGGTATCGTGGTCAGTCGCTTTAACAGCTTTATCAGCGAACGGTTGCTGGAGGGCGCCATCGACGCTCTGGTGCGCCACAACGCTGAAGAAGACCATATCGACGTGATCAGGGTGCCCGGCGCCTTTGAGATTCCCCTGGCGGCGAAAAAACTGGCCGGATCCGGTCGCTATGACGGTCTCATTTGTCTCGGAGCGGTAATTCGCGGCGCCACGCCTCATTTCGACTATGTCTGCGCCGAGGTATCCAAAGGGGTGGCTTCCGTGAGTCTCGACGCCGAACTCCCCATAGCCTTTGGCGTAATCACCAGCGATACCATCGAGCAGGCCATCGAGCGGGCCGGAAGCAAGGCTGGTAACAAGGGATCGGAAGCGGCCATGGTTGTCATTGAAATGCTCAGCCTGTTCCGGGCGCTGTAACCGTCATGCACAACGGCTCCCGTCGTCAAGGCCGCGAAATGGCCGTCAAAGTACTTTTCGGCCTGTTTGATCGGGAGCAGGACCCCGATCAGGTGCTGGAAACCTTCTGGAGCAGCTTTCGATTTGGCACCGATGTGCTCGGCGAAGCCCTTGACGAGGCAGTGAAGCCGGTCAAACAGGAAGTTCGTCTGTTTGCCGAGCAACTGGTTCTCGGGGTGGCGAGCCACCGTCAGCAGATCGATCAACTGCTCGACGACTTTTCCACCAACTGGACCCTGGAGCGCATGTCTCGGGTCGATCTGGCAATTTTGCGCATGGCGGCCTTTGAGTTGCTGCATCATCCGCAAACTCCGACAAACGTTGTCATCAACGAGGCAGTCGAACTCGGCAAACGTTACGGCACCAGGGAAACCCCGGCGTTTGTCAACGGTCTGCTCGACAAGGTTGCGCGGGGTTGCCGTTCCGCTGACTAGAAGACCAGTTTTTTGCCGGGAGACGCAGGTTTCGTTTCGATGCGTCATCATTTTATGCAAGGGGGGGGCTATGCAGGAGATCAGGGTAGGCTTGCTAGGATTTGGCACCATCGGTGCCGGTGTGGTCAGGGTTTTTCAACACAATGCCCCGGTGATGAGTGATCGTCTCGGAGCCGTTCTCAAACTGGCGCGTATCGCTGATCTCGACATCACCACGGATCGCGGCGTGGAAGTTGGCCCGGGAGTTTTGACTACCGATGCCAACCAGGTTCTGACCGCGCCGGACATCGACGTGGTCATCGAGTTGATCGGGGGCTATGAGCCGGCCCGCAGCTTTGTGCTCAAGGCAATCGAACATGGTAAACACGTGGTGACCGCCAACAAGGCGCTACTGGCCAAATACGGCGAAGAGATTCTTGCGGCGGCTTCAAAAAAGGGCGTAGAGGTAATGTTCGAAGCCTCCGTGGGTGGTGGTATTCCAGTCCTTTCGGCGATCAAGGAGAATCTTTGCGTTAACCGCTTTCGCTCCATCTTCGGCATTCTCAACGGAACCTGTAATTACATTTTGACCCGCATGACTGACGAGGGGGCTGATTTTGCCGCGGTCCTCAAAGACGCTCAGCAAAAAGGCTATGCCGAGGCCGATCCCACCTTCGATATCGAGGGGGTTGACACAGTTCACAAACTGGCGATCCTGATAGCTCTTTGCTACGGCACCCAGGTAGACCAGGAGCAGATTTATCTGGAAGGCATCAGCCAGATCTCCGCGGTGGATATTCAATTTGCCCACCAGTTTGGCTACAAAATCAAGCTTCTGGCCATAGGCAAGGAGGTGGATGGTGAGATCGAAGCTCGGGTTCACCCGACCATGATTCCGCAGAACGCTCCCCTGGCCGATGTGGACGGAGTTTTCAATGCGGTTCGCCTGGTCGGCGATTTTGTTGGACCGGTCATGCTTTACGGACAGGGTGCAGGCATGGATGCCACCGCCAGCGCGGTGATGGGGGACGTGATGGCCATTGCCCGCAATCTGCTAAAAAACGCGGTCGGTCGGATTCCGGCCATGGGCTACCAGGAATCGGCCATCAACCGGCGCCCGATTCGGGCCATGAATGACATCGTCAGTCGTTATTATCTGCGTTTCAATACCGTGGATCGCCCCGGAGTGGTGGCCCAGATCGCCCGTGTACTTGGCAATTTCCGAATCGGTATCTCTTCCATGATGCAACCGGAAGGCTGTGATGCGGACACAGTGGCGATCGTGATCATGACCCACGATGCCCAAGAAGCCGATATTCGCTCCGCTCTTGCCGAAATCGACCAGTTGGCAGTGGTCCACAAACCGAGCCATTTCATTCGAATCGAAAACTCCATTGAATAGCGGCAGCGTTCCACATCATGTGACTTAAAAAAGACAGTCGGTGTTTTGACAGACCGGTTACGTTAAGTGAAACAAAAAAAGCGCCCCTTTTGCGGGCGTTTTTTTTTAGCCAGTCTCGGCCTGTAGCTCCCTGTTTTCGTCAGTCCAGGCGGCCGGTCTGGCGCAGAGCTTCGTAAAGCACAATCCCGGTGGCAGTGGACAGGTTCAGGCTGCGAACCCGATCGCTGAAGATGGGGATGCGAAGGCAGCGCCCGGCATGGCGGCTGAGCAGGTCTTCCGGCAGCCCTTGGGTTTCCTTGCCGAAAACCAGAAAATCCCCGGGGCGGTACTCGGCCTGCGCATAACTGCGCCGGGCTTTTTTCGAGGTATACCAATAGCGGACACCGGGAAAGGCCTCCTGTAAGGCTTCCAGGGATGGCCAGCGACGAACGTCGACGGCATCCCAGTAGTCGAGACCGGCCCGTTTCAGATAACGGTCATTCAGGGAAAAACCCAGCGGTCCGACCAGGTGCAGAACGCTCTCTGTAGCCCCGCAAAGCCGGGCAATGTTGCCGGTGTTGGGGGGAATTTCCGGTTCGACCAGAACGATGTGAAAAGGCTTGGCGAAGCCGGGCATGATCATCAAAACCCTTACAAATTACGGGCGGGCACAGGAATCCAGCAGGATCCGAAACGAACGGCTCAGCGCAGGCCGGACTTAAGAGCTTGATCAAAATCGGCGCAAATATCCTCGATATCCTCAATGCCGACGGAAACTCGAATAAAGTCAGGACTGACTCCCGCTGCCACCTGCTGGGATTCGGATAACTGCTGATGAGTCGTCGAAGCGGGATGAATTACCAGGGTTTTGGCGTCGCCAATATTGGCCAAGTGGCTGGCCAGTTTGACGGCATCGATAAAACAGGCGCCAGCGTTTTTGCCGCCCTTGATGCCAAAACCCAGGATGGCCCCCTGGCCCTTCGGGAGCAACTGCATGGCCCTTTGATGATCGGGGTGGTTGGGCAGACCGGGATAGTTGACCCAGGCCACCCTGTCATGCTGCTCCAGGAACCGGGCCAGATGCAGGGCGTTTTGGCAATGGCGCGGCATGCGGACATGGAGGGTTTCCAGCCCCTGCAGCAGCATGAACGCGTTGAAGGGCGACAGGCAGGGACCGAGGTCCCGCAGCAGTGTGACCCGCATTTTGGCGATGTAGGCCTGCCGGCCCAGAGCTTCGTGATAGACCAGGCCGTGATAGCTGGGATCTGGCGTGGTGAATTCGGGGAACCGACCGCTGCTCCAGTCGAAATTGCCACTGTCGACAACCGCACCACCGATGCTGGTGCCGTGGCCGCCGATGAATTTGGTCAGCGAATAGACGACGATATCCGCGCCGTGTTCGATGGGACGGAACAGATACGGTGTGGCCACCGTGTTGTCCACCACAAAGGGCAGTCGGTGGGCATGGGCCACTCGGGCCAGTTCGGGCAGGTCGTCCACGTTGTTTTTGGGATTGCCGATGGTCTCGGTAAACACTGCCCGAGTCTGATCGTCAATAGCGGCAGCCACCCTGGCGGGATCCGAGCTGTCCACAAGCTTCACGGTAATCCCCATTCGTGCCAAAGTGTGGCTGAAGAGATTGTAGGTCCCCCCATAGAGGGAATTGGTGGAGACGATATTCTCCCCGGCCCGGGCCAGGTTGAGTATCGCCAGCAGAATCGCCGAGGTTCCTGAGGCTACGGCCAGGGCGCCGACGCCGCCGTCCAGAGCGGCGAGGCGTTGCTCGAGAACATCGGTTGTCGGGTTCATGATTCGGGTGTAGATATTGCCCGGCTCTTCAAGGGCAAACAGGCGGGCCGCATGTTCCGAGGAATCAAAGGTGTAGGAGGACGTCTGATAGATGGGTACCGCCCGGGAGCGGGTCGCCGAATCCGGTTCGTGACCGGCGTGCAATGCCTGGGTACCGAGGCGATAATTTTTTTCGCTGGACATGGGGCTCTCCTTGTTCGAAAAAGAGAAGATCTCTGGGTGAAAACACAGTGCAGATCATAGCAGAGTCCGAAGCTCGAGGGAAAGCCTCTTGTGGCGGGCCGAACAGTTTCAGAGGAGGCACAACGCCAATGGACAGTCTTTACCGGCAAGCGGTGGTGGACGAATTGCAAGGCCTGTTGCCCGGTAGCCGGATTGACAAGGTTCAGCAGCCTGCTGCTGCCGAGCTTATCTTCTCCCTTTGGAACCGGGGGCACAGCTACCGTCTGCTGCTTTCCTGCGAACCGGGCCGGTTCCGCCTGCATCTGGTCACCGGATTGTACCCGAATCCTGCGACGCCGCCGCGTTTTTGCCAGTTGCTGCGCGCCCGTCTTCAGACCCTGGAAGCCATCGAGCAGTCACCGGGAATCGACGGTGTTGTGCTGCGTTGTGGCGGCAAAAAAGGCCGTCACTACCGGCTGTATATGGAACGGCGGGGACAACAAGGCAACCTGGTGCTGGTTGATGAGAAGGATCTGGTGGTCGATGCCCTGATCCGGGTTGCCGGCGGCAATGCCCCGGTGCTTCCCGGGCGGCCCCATATTATGACGACTGTCCTGAAGGGAAGCCCGCCGGAACAACTTCTCGATGAGGTGCCATCGGTCGCTGCCGAGGCGTTCAGAGGCTGGTTGTTCGACCATGTGCGTCCCATGCCCCGTTATCTGGCTGAGGATCTGGTCCGCCTGGTGACTTCGGGAAGGACTCCGCGAAAGGCCGTTGAAGCGTTGGTTGCGGCCCGTGGCCGGCAACAGAAGAGCTGCGTGATCGCGGAACAGGACGGCCGTTTTCGGCTGCTGCCTTTTGTACTGGGCAGGGATACCCGGATCGTAGCAAAAGAGTTCGATTCCCCGTCAGCCGCCGCCGAGGCCTACTATCGGGAATTTCTGCCGTCCCGTGATCAGCGGGGAGCGGCGGGCGAATTGAACGGGCTGGTGAACAGGCAATTGAAAAAACTTGAGCAGCGTCGAAAACGGATTGAGCAGGACCGGCGGGGATTGGCAGAAGCCGACCTGTTACGCCAGCAGGGCGAGCTGCTGCTGGCCCAGTCTCATCGCATTCCCCGCGGTGCCGCATCGATCCTGCTGGACAATGATTTTCACCAGCCTGCCGAGACGATCCGCATCGCCCTCGATCCCCGCCTCACACCCTGGCAGAATGCCGAGCAGCTGTTCCGGCGCTATAAGAAACTTAAGCGCGGCCGGGAACATATGGAGCGAAGGCTGACTGAAACCGAACAGGAAATGGAATGGTTGCAAGGGGTTGCCCTGGCCCTGAGCGAGGCTCGCAGTGGTTCGGAATTTCTGGTTATCCGAGCCGAACTGATCGAGCAGGGGCTGCTCAAGGAGAAGGGAAACACGCCGAGAAGTCAAATACCCAAAAAGATCGCCGGTGTGAGGGACGCCGTGACGCCGGGAGGCTATCGCCTGTTCTGGGGGGTGAACAACCGGGCCAATGATCACGTCAGCAGGAGCCTGTGCCAGGCCGCGGACTTGTGGTTTCATGTTCATGAGCAGCCAGGCTGTCATTTGATCCTCAAACACCAGGGAAAAGGAGAGGTCCCGCTGGAAGACCAACGTTTTGCGGCGGCCCTGGCAGCGGGATATTCCAGGGCCGGTAACGAGGGCCGGGCAACGGTGATGGTCAGTGAAGGGCGCTGGGTCAGCAAACCGACGGGAGCCCGGCCCGGTCTGGTCACGGTGCGGCAGTTCAAAACCCTGCGGGTGGTGCCGCAGCGGATGGATCCCGTCGAATGAAGTCATTTAAAGGATGGTGAACGGCAAAAAGCCCGGTCACTATTGATTTTTGTCAAGACCGGAGCAGGAGAACTAAAAAAGGCTTGGCCGGTTGTTTTAGCACAACCAGCCAAGCCTCTTTGCTGTCTGCGGGGATCGTCCGGCGCAAAAATCCCGACCTGTTCGTCGCCGGGATTGCCGAAACAGCGCCGACTACCGGTGCTCTCATGTCGGTTATGGAGACTATAGGGTGAAGGGCGAGTTTTTCGACGTCATCAGTTGTTGATGCTTTCCCGGAGACCTTTGCCGACTTTGAAAAACGGCAGTTTCTTGGGCTTGACATCGATGGTTTCGCCGGTTTTGGGATTGCGACCGGTGTAAGCCTTGTAGCTCTTAACGGTTATGCTGCCAAAACCACGGATCTCAATGCGACCGCCATCCGCCAGGGTTTCGGTCATGGCCTGAAAAATGAGATTAATAATTTCTTCGGCCTTTTTGTGGGTCAAATCTTTTTCGAAAGCCAGTGCTTCAATGAGATCGGATTTGTTCATGGCGCCTCCAAAAGAGATGGCGAAGCTAGTCAATAACTCAGATTACTTAAATTTTACATAAGCTCCTGAAATTATAGTGTATGTAAAAGATATACGGTGCCCTTTCCGCTGTCAACCGCAGCCAAGAATTTTGTCGTTAATTGGAATTACATTTCCGGAACTCAAATCCGGCTTTTTGCCGGTCATCCGAATTTTAACCGAACAACGTCAACCTTTATCGTTGCATTTGGTTGACAATGCGGCCGGGCTCCCTATAATCGGTGATTCCTGAAAAAGATCTGCGAAAGGTTGTGGGCCGCTCAAAAAGGCAGAGTGGCATCGCAAAAAATCTTTTCACAAGCTCTGGTGGCGTCGCAAAAAGTCCCTCCTGCGGCGTTACGGTGTTTTTTCAGGGCCTCGACATACCAGATGTATGCCTTCGTCCCCGAAAAAACACTAAGCCATGTAGGACGAAATTTTTCTTAGCCATCTCATGAGTTTTTGCGAAAGCGTCAAGCTCTGGTGGTTTTTCGAGATCTGGACAGGGACCGACACAGGCCCTGGCCTCTGAATAACCACCAGACCTTGCACGTATGAGTCTTTACCTGGTCGTTTCAGGAGTTCTCAGGCAGTTTATTTGGCGAAGGAGAAGCCATGCAGGAAGTGATAAGGGACTGGACCCGGCGGGTGTTGTCGGGAGCAGAACTCTCGGCAGACGAGGCCCAGGCCTTGCTCAAAATTGAAGGGGCCGACCTGGGCGATCTTTTCGCCGGGGCGCAGCGGATACGCTACCATTACAAAGGCGACCGGGTGGCCCTCTGCTCCATTATCAATGCCAAATCGGGACGCTGTTCGGAGGACTGTGCCTTTTGCGCCCAGTCAGCGCATCACCAGGCTCAGGGCCCCGTCTACCCCCTCAAGTCGATCGAAGAAATCGTCGCCGGCGCCCGGCAGGCCGAAGCGTCGGGTTGCAGTTGCTACGGAATCGTCAGCAGCGGCTCCCGGCCCGCTGCGGGGGCCGAAATGGGCCGCCTCCTGGAAGCGATCCGGCAGATTCGCGCAACCACCGGGATTCGGCCTTCTGCGTCTCTGGGCCTGCTCGATCGAAGGGCGGCAGAAGCTCTCGCTGCCGCCGGATGCGCCGTCTATCACCATAACCTGGAGACGGCCCGGTCTTTTTTCCCTCAAATTTGCACCACCCGCGATTATCAGCAGGATGTGGAGACCATTCAGTGGGCTAAACAGAGCGGCATGAGGGTCTGCTGCGGTGGGTTGTTCGGGCTTGGCGAGAGTCTTGAGCAGCGGGTCGAGCTAGGGCTGACCTTGCGTGAGCTGGCTGTCGATTCGGTGCCCATCAATTTTCTGGCACCGGTGGAGGGGACCCCTCTGGCCGGTAGAAATCCGCTGCCGCCCATGGACTGCCTGCGCATCATCGCTCTGTTCCGTTTTCTGCTGCCCAGGGCCCGGATCAGCGTCTGCGGAGGACGGGAGCAAAACCTTGGAGAATTCCAGTCGTGGATATTTCTGGCCGGAGCCAGCGGACTGATGGTCGGCAACTACCTGACCCTCAAGGGCCGGGATCTGCAGGCGGATCTGAAAATGATCCGTGACGCCGGGTTGAGTCATGCTGCCTGTCAGTGAAACGCTCGGTCGAGGCATTTTTGTCAGCGGCACCGATACCGGGGTGGGTAAAACCCTGGCGGCGGCAGCGCTGGCCCGATTTCTGGCCGACCGGGGCGTTCGGGTCGGGGTGATGAAGCCAGTGGAGAGCGGCGTGGCCGATCCCGCCAGGCTGGGCGAAGACGGCGCTCTGCTGCGCTGGGCGTCAGGCTGTGACGCTCCCGACCAACTGATCAGCCCCTGTCGGCTCAAGGCCCCGGTGGCCCCCTCTTTGGCCGCCGATCTGGCCGGTACCCCGGTGGACATAGACGGTCTGGTCGCCGCCGCCCGGCGATTGCTGGAGCGCTGCGAATTTCTGATTGTGGAAGGGGCGGGGGGGCTTATGGTGCCGTTGCAGGACGCGTTTTTGGTTGGAGACCTGGCCTGCCGGCTCGGTCTGCCTCTGGTCACCGTCTGCCGTCCCGGTCTGGGAACCATAAACCACACCCTGCTTACCCTGCAGGCGGCCCGATGCTGGGGTCTGCGGCTGGCCGGTCTGATCATCAGCGGCATGCCCGCCGAGCCGGATCTGGCCGAACAATACGCTCCGTCCATGCTGGCCGAGCTCTCCGGCGTGGAGGTCTTGCAGGTGCTTTCCCGAGTCACAGGGAATGCGCGGCACAAGGTGGCGACGCTTTCCCGGCAGTTTTCCCCGGCGATTCTGGAAAAGCTCCTTTAGCGAAAAAAATCAAATTGGATAAATAAATATAAAACAGATATTTACGTGTATAAGTTAATAAACTTGTGAGGTTTTCGATGGAGTATCAGGACATTGTTCGATACGACCGCCAGCATGTCTGGCACCCCTGCTCGCAGGAGAAAGACTATGAACTGCAGCCGCCGATTCCGGTGGAAAGGGGCGAAGGGGTCTATCTCATCGACAAGGCCGGACGCCGTTATATCGACGGGGTCTCTTCCTGGTGGGTCAATCTCTTCGGCCACAATCACCCCCGCCTCAATAGGGCTCTGAAGGATCAGGTCGATCGCATCTCTCACCACATCTTTGCCGGCTTTACCCATGAACCGGCGGTGGAGCTGGCTCGTCGTCTAAGTGAGTTGACACCGGGCAATCTGAGCCGGGTGTTTTTTGCCGACAACGGCTCGGCGGCAGTGGAGGTGGCGCTGAAGATGAGTTTTCAATACTGGCAGCAGAGCGGGCGGCCTGAAAAGATCCGTTTCGTGTCCCTCTCTGACGCCTATCATGGGGAAACGGTCGGCGCTTTGTCGGTGGGCGGGTGCGACCTCTACCGGGAGGTTTACCGGCCCATGCTGCTGGAAACCTTTCAGGCCCGGGGGCCGGACTGCTACCGTTGTCCCTATGGCCTGCATCGCGACAGCTGCGACGCGCCCTGTTTCGAAACGCTGGAACAGTTGGTGCGGGAACGCAGAGACCAAATCGCCGCCGTGATCATCGAACCGCTGATTCAATGCGCTGCCGGCATGCGCATCTATCCTCCCATCTATCTGCGCAAGTTGCGGGCTCTTTGCGATGACTGCCAGGTCCACTACATCGCCGACGAGATCGCTGTCGGTTTCGGCCGTACCGGCACTCTGTTCGCCAATGAACAGGCCGGCGTGGCCCCCGATCTGCTGTGTCTTTCCAAGGGGATCACCGGCGGCTACCTGCCCCTGTCGGTCACCCTCGCCGGCGAAGAGATCTACCAGGCCTTTTACGACGACTATCAGAGCCTCAAGGCTTTTCTCCACTCCCATTCCTATACCGGCAATCCCCTGGCCTGTGCTCTGGCCGTTGAAGTGCTGAATATTTTTAAAGACGAGAAGATACTGGAGCAACTGCCGGCCAGGATGGCTCTGCTGGATCGGTATGCAGCCCGCTTTGAAGCCCTGTCCCAGGTGGGCGAGTTTCGCCGTTGCGGGTTGGTGGCCGCGGTGGAGATGGTGGCTGATCGCAGCCGGCGGACGCCTTATCCCTGGCAGCAGCGACGCGGCTATCAGGTCTACAAAAAAGCCCTGCAGCGCGGCGCCTTGCTGCGGCCGCTGGGCAACGTGGTTTATTTCATGCCGCCATTGACCATCCCCGATACGGCGCTGGAAGAATTGCTCGAAACGGCTCTGCAGGCGGTTAAAGAGGTCACCGCCTGTTGAAAAAAGCCCGTGCCGTCGTAAAGTTTAACGAAGGAGGATGCCATGCTGTCACCGGAAAAGCATTTGCAGCAGGGAGACGCTCTGTTGGTGGTGGATGTGCAGAAGGATTTTTGTCCTCGGGGCGAGCTGCCCATCCCACGGGGAGACGAGGTGGTAGCGGTGCTCAATCCCTGGATCGCCGCTGCCGAAGGGCAGGACATCCCGGTGTTTCTGTCGCGGGACTGGCACCCCGCGTCTCACCCCAGCTTTGAAGCTCAGGACGGCCCCTGGCCGGTGCATTGCGTACAGGATACGCCCGGCGCCGACTGGCATTCGCAGCTGCTCATACCCGAGGCCGTTGAAGTGGTCACCAAAGGCACCCGTTACGATCAGGACCAGAATTCGGCCTTTGACCAGACCGGTCTGGCGGAAAAATTGCGCCGGGACGGCGTGCGGCGGCTGTGGGTGGCCGGGTTGGCCCTTGACGTTTGCGTGCTGGCCACGGTGCTCGACGGTCTTCGCGAAGGATTTGCAGTGTGGGTGCTGGTGGAGGGTTGCCGGCCGGTCACCAAAGAGGGAGGGCAAAAGGCCCTTGACAGGATGCGCCAGGCCGGCGCGGTGCTGGTGGTTTAGGTCGGGCTGCTCCGGGACCAGATACGGGCAACAGACAAAGGCCGTTCACGGTAGTG
>SLLR01000142.1 GCA_007134025.1 Desulfuromonadaceae bacterium
CGGCCGCGGCAAGGGGTCTGCGCAAGGGCCGGTGCTGCGGCAATTCATGGAGAGCTATCTTTCCAGGGAGGCCAAAGCCTGGGTGGTGGAGTGGGGAAGGGCTCCGGCACGTTACGGCGGTGAAGGAGCGCTGGTGGCGTTTCTCAGGGGACGGCGTGATACCCGCTAAATGCGAACAAAATGAACAGACAAAAGGCCGAAGCTCTTCACAGCTTCGGCCTTTTGTTATGTGATCAAAGCGTTTCCACCCGGAAACACCGGATGGAGACAAGCTCCTAGGAATCGGAGCCGTTTTGGCTCTGCGCATCCGGAGCCTTCTCCGGTGCTGCTTCTGAAGGCGGCTTTTGCTCCGGCCCGGCGGCCGCTTCCGCCGGTTCGGTCGCTGCGTTTTTTTTCACGGTCCGTCTGCGGCGCACCGGCTTGGCGGGGCTTTCAGCGTTCCGGGACGTCTCTGCGGGTGGCCCCTCGGCTGCTGCGGAATCCCCGGTGGCGCTGGCGGCTGCGGTTTGCGGCGAATCCGTCTGCGCCGAATCGGCCGACTCCCCACGGTCGTTTTTTCCCGTCGCTTTTTTTCTCGCGGGGCGTCGCCGGCCGCGGGGCACCTTCGTTTTTTCCGTTACCACCGGTTGCTGCTCCGTTGCCGGGTCTGCGGTTTCCTGGGCCTGTTGCGACGCTTCGGTCTTTACCGCCGGCTTTTTTGACGCTGCCGGCTTGCGACGGGTCGGTTTGCGCCTTTCGCTCACAGCTTCGCCGGTGTTTTCTGCAGGCGGTCGGACAGCCGCTTTGTCCCTTGTCGCCTGCGGGACGTTACCCGGCTCTTGCGCTGTGGTGTCCTGAAAAGGGGCGCTGGGTGTATCGCCAACGGGCTGGGCCGAGAGAATTTTATCTTCCGCTGCCGTCGTGGCCGTTGCCGCAGCCTGTTTGTCTTTGGCCGGATCCTGCGTAGCGGAGACGGCTTCAGCATCGACAGGAGTGGCCGGGTCGTCGCTGCGGGATTCGGAAGACTTGCGGCGGCGTCGCGGACGACGGCGTTTGCGGCCGCTGGGGGCCTCGGGGGTTCCGGCAGTCGAAGTCGTCTCCTCGACGGCAGCCTCTTGCGTAGCTTGCTCGGCGGCTTCCCCGGTGTCGCCATCGGCGATGCCCGAAAGTGCGCGGACAGTGGAGGCGTCCACATAATTTTCCGCAGCCTTTGATTCTTCCTTTTCCCGGCGAATAAATTCCAGTTCCAACTGGCCGCTGGTGAATTCCGGGACGCCATGAATAATGATGGCAGCGTCATACTGCTGTTCAAGGCGGATCAGATCGGCCCGTTTGTTGTTGAGCAGGTAGGCGGCAACCTCCAGGGGAACCTGCCCTTCAACCCGGCCGATCTGCCCTTTGGCCATACCGGCGCACAGCCGCCGGACAAAATTGAGGGCCTGGGATTCGGCGCTGCGTATCCTTCCGCCGCCTTCGCAATGGGGGCAGGTCAGGTAAGAAGCTTCGGCGAGAGCTGATTTGATGCGCTGCCGACTCATCTCCAACAGCCCGAACTGACTGATGCGACCGACGGAAACCCGGGCCTTGTCGTGCTTGAGAGCGTCCTTGAGGCACTTTTCCACATCCCGAATGTGTTTGCGGTCCCGCATATCGATGAAGTCGATGACGATCAGCCCCCCCAGGTCCCGCAACCGCAACTGGCGGGCCACTTCGGCGGCGGCCTCCATGTTGCTCTTGAAGGCGGTGGCTTCCACCCCTTTTTCACTGGCCATCTTTCCCGAGTTGACGTCGATGGCCACCAGGGCTTCGGTGGGGTCGATGACGATGGAACCGCCCGAGGGAAGGGGAACCTTGCTGCGGGAGAGAACCTCGATCTGCTCTTCAAGCTGATAGCGGGAGAAGATGGGGCGCCGCTCCTGATGCAGTTTGACCAGTTGGGCGTATTCGGGCATGACCTCCTGGAAAAACTCCTTACCCTCCTGGGCCGCTTTCGGGTCGTCCACCAGTACTTCGTCAATGTCCGGGCTGAAATAGTCCCGAATCGAGCGGATCACCAGGTTGGACTCCTTGTAGACCAGAGCCGGCGCCTTGACCTGCTCACCCAGTTCGCGAATCTTTTCATAGACCCGCAGCAGGTAGTCCACGTCCCGCCGCAACTCGGATTTCTTCTGGCCAATGCCGGCGGTACGGACGATGTAGCCGATATTGTCCGGCAGGTCCATGGAGTTCATGACCTCCTTAAGTTTTTTGCGTACCGAATCCTGCTCAATTTTGCGGGAGATGCCCTTGGAGTCGCTCTCCGGCATCAGTACCATGTAACGGCCGGGCAGGGACAGGTAGGTGGTGAGGGCCGCGCCTTTGGTGCCCCGTTCTTCCTTCACCACCTGAACCAGCAACTCCTGGCCGCGGCGCAGCATGTCGCTGATGCGCGGCCGGCTTTGCGATTCGCCGTCACCGCCCTTGCAAAGGGAGGGGTGAACTTCGCCGATCTGCAGAAAGCCGGGGCGCTCGCCGCCGTAATCGACAAAGGCGGCCTGCAGTCCGGTTTCCACCCGAACCACCACCGCCTTGTAGATATTGCCCTTGGTCTGTTGTTTGCCGGTGATCTCGATGTCGAGTTCGCTCAACATTCCGTTTTCGACGATGGCTACCCGATGCTCTTCCGGATGGGTAGCGTTAATCAACATCTTCCTGCTCATGTCAGTCCTTTCGACCGCTCCTGCGGATCGGCCTTTAAAAATGAGATGCGGTCAGGTCTGAGCCTGCCGGTGCCCGGGGTCCCGGTCACGGGGGCACGCCGACCAGGGGCGGCCCTTCGGGACGGACCCGTACGGGAAAAAATGGTAGTGCCGGGGGCGTTAGCCGAAGCCTTTGCCGGGCCGGCACGGCCCGGGACCTCACCGGGTGGGACATACCAGGAGGTCCTGGAAAAAGCCGGGTTTCTGCGGGACCACGGCTGAAAGGATCGGGCATCGGGGTGAAACCGGCTCAAAAACAGGTTTTCTGTTTAATGAGGGGTTGGGGAGCGGTGCCGAAAAGTCCTTGCGGGTGGTCCTGTCCGATTTCCAGCGGCATCATTCGGATGACTTTATCTGCTGGAAAGCTGCAATCGGTATCCTTCGAAAGCTCTGTGGCTGAAGGCCGGTGCTGCGGGGCAGAAGGTGCTTCCAGATCGTCCCTGAATATAACAGAAGCCGCCAATTCTGAATAGCACAAACTGATCGCAGTGGCCTCAGCTGAGCCATCTTTGAAGTTTTTTCCCGCCCGGGGTTATGGTATAAGGTGGTCCTATGTTGCAATTGCGGGAGATTGACAAGAGTTTTGCCGACCACAGGTTGTTTGCCGGAATCAACTGGCACATTCGGCCCGGGGATCGGATCGGACTGTGCGGTGAAAACGGTGCCGGCAAGACCACCCTGCTGCGCCTCCTCGCCGGCCTGGTGCAAGCCGATCACGGCACGGTGCAGGTGGCCCGGGGCACGACCTTTGGTTATCTGCCGCAGCAGGGTCTGGAGCACCGGGGGCGCAGTCTTTTTGAAGAGGTGCGTTCCGCCCTTGACGAACTGACCGCCATGGAGCAGGAAATGCGGGCCCTGGAAAATTGCCTGGCGGCCGGCTGTGACGACGAACGCATGGCGCGCTACGCCTACCTTGAAGAGGCCTTTCGACAGCGCGGCGGTTACACTCTGGAGACGGAGATTGCCAAGATCCTGGATGGATTGGGCTTTTCCGAGAGCGACCGGGATCGTCCCTGCGATCACTTTTCCGGCGGCTGGCAGATGCGCATCGCCCTGGCCAAGCTGCTGCTGCAGCGGCCCAACCTGCTGCTGCTGGACGAACCGACCAATCATCTGGATCTGCCCGCTCGGGACTGGCTTGAGCAGTATCTGGCCGGCTATCCCCATGCCGTGGTCCTGGTTTCCCACGACCGGTTTTTTCTCGACCGGGTGGTGCAGCGCATCGTCGAGATCTGGAACGGAACCCTGACCGAATATCCCGGCAATTACAGCCAATATCTTGAGGAACGGGAGCGACGGGTTGCCGTCCTTCGTGAGGCCCGGCAGCGTCAGGACCAGGAAATCGCTCGCATCGAGGCTTTTGTCAGCCGTTTTCGCTATCAGGCCAACAAGGCTTCTCTGGTACAGAGCCGTATCAAGCAGCTGGAACGCATGGAGCGCATTCAGGTGCCGCCTCTGCGCAAGCGCATCGCTTTTCAGTTTCCCCCGCCCCCCCGCAGCGGCCGTTTGGTGCTGGAGCTGGAGGGAGTCGAACATGGCTACGGCGATCTGCAGGTGCTGAAAAAAGCTGACTTGACCGTCGAGCGGGGTGAACGGATCGCTCTGGTGGGGGCCAACGGGGCCGGCAAGTCGACCCTGATGCGGCTGCTGGCCGGAGAAGAGATGCCGCGCCAGGGCAGCCGAAAGGCGGGGCACCAGGTGTTGCAGGCCTATTTCGCCCAGGATCAGGCCCGGATTCTCGATGGTACCAGGACGGTTCTGGAACAGCTGACCGACGCCGCGCCCTTTGACATGGTGCCCCGGGTTCGGGATATTCTCGGTTCTTTTCTGTTTTCCGGTGACGATGTGTACAAGCCGGTCGCGGTGCTTTCCGGCGGCGAGCGCAACCGTCTGGCGCTGGCCATGTTGCTGTTGCGACCCGCCAACCTGTTGTTGCTGGACGAGCCGACCAATCATCTCGATCTGCAATCCAAGGACGTTCTGCTGGAATCCCTGCGGCGGTTTCCCGGCAGCCTTGTTTTTGTCAGCCATGACCGATACTTCGTGGATGCCCTGGCGACCCGGGTCGTGGAAGTTGCCGCCGGTAAGGTCACCTCCACCCTGGGCAACTACGAGGATTTCTTGCGGGCCAGAGCCCTTGCCGGTGACGACAGCCACTCGGCTTTGCGGGTGGAACAGGTCGCTTCCGGGCAGCTTTGTACCGCTCCCGACAGCCCGACAAACGCCGCAGGGGATGAAACCCTCTCCTATGCCGAGCGCAAGGAGCAAAAGCGTCAGGAGCGACGCCGGCAGAAGGATCTGGCCGAAGTGGAAGCGCAGATTGAACACTGTGAGGAAGAACTGGAGACGCTGGAGCAGGCTCTGGCCGACGGCAGCCTCAGCCAGGATCCGGAGCGGCTGCGGGAAATCGGTGTGCGCCATGGCGAACTGCAGAATCGCGTTGAGAAGCTCTATCGGTGCTGGGAGGCCCTGCACGAGCAACAAGGGGTTTCCGAGACGGTTGCCTGACCGGCTTGTCCCCTCCTTTTGAAGGCGGGACCGCGCCGATGAAGAAAAGGTCACTGCGGCTAAACAGAACAGGGACCCTGCCGCGGCAGGGAATATCGCTTGTCCATGGCAGGCGGCAACGGAAAGGAATCAGCGCAGAATGCTGCTGCCTCGGGGAAAATTGATCAAGGACGAGTTCAACCCGGTGCGAATGAACTGGCTGGAGGCGATTGAGAAGCTCCAGTCCGGCCGTTTTTCAGGGTATCTCAACTGCAGGGATCTGCAGGGTTGGGGGCTGGTACTGTTTGTCGCCGGTCGCATCGTGGCGGCGCGTTTTGTCGAGGATAAGGAGAGCCTGACCAGCGGCGGGGCTTTTGACCGCATCTTTGACCGCTCCCTGTCCGGCGACACCATGCTTTCCATCTACCGTCTTGCGGAAGGTCTGGCCAGCGAGCTTTACGGGGTGATCAACGGCGAGACCCTGTTTTCTGCTCAGCACCTGCAATTGCTCGACATTCCTCACCTGCTGTATACTCTTAAGCGGGATCGGTTCAATGGTGCCCTGAGGGTGGCCGCCAATGAGGATGTGGTCCTGATTTTCTTTCGCAAAGGCAGCCCGGCCGGTTTTTTTCACGATGGCGGAACCGATCTGGAGCAGGAAGCCGAGTTGAGTCGATCGCTGGCCTGGCAGCCGGGAGCGACGGTGGATATTATCGCCGGCCCGAGCGGTTTTGCCAACAATCTGCCCGATCTGTCCGAGTCCCTGGAGCTGTCGCAACTGTGGCAGCAGGCTCTGGCCCGGGCCAGGAATCGCTGAACGGAGATCTCGATGAAACAGCAAGCCTTTGGTTCCATCCTGCTGCTGCAGGGGGATATTACGAAACTCGCCGTGGATGCCATCGTCAACGCCGCCAATCGCTCGTTGCTGGGCGGCGGCGGCGTCGACGGGGCGATTCACCGGGCCGCCGGACCACAGCTGCTGGCCGAGTGCAAAACCCTCAACGGCTGCGAAACCGGCGAGGCCAAACTGACGGCGGGGTACCGGCTGCCCTGCCGGTACGTGATCCACACCGTGGGGCCGGTCTATCGGCAGCGGCCGCAGGATGCCCAACTGCTGGCAGCCTGTTACCGCAACAGCCTGGAGCTGGCTGTGGCTCACGATCTCAAGACGGTGGCGTTTCCTGCCATCAGCTGCGGTGTTTACGGCTATCCCGTCGAACAGGCCTGTGTCATCGCGGTGGACACGGTGCGGGATTTTCTGCGACGGGAAACCAGCCTGCAACAGGTTCTGCTGGTGGTCTTTGACGAAA
>SLLR01000103.1 GCA_007134025.1 Desulfuromonadaceae bacterium
GCTTCTTGCCGGTGACCGGCGGCGGGTGCAGGATCTGACGGCGAAGGAGCTGGCGGCCATACCCTTACGCCCTGCCGCCAAAGCGCTTGCGGAGGGTGAGGTAAACGGTCTCGCTACTGATGGCCATCGGGTGATGTTCTTCGATGATTTCGCCGCTGAATTTTCCCAGTGCCGCTGGACCCTGGATATTAAACCGGAGGCCGGCGAGGCCACCTTGCGGGCTCTGTCCCGTTGGGCCGAAGCCGAAGCCATGACCGACAAGATCCTGCGTGACGCCCGGATGTTGACCTGGCACCCCGACCACGAAGCCCTGGCCCGAAAGCTTTTTCCCGGAGTGCGTTTTTATGCCCGCCAATCCCAGTGTTGGCGGGCCGGACTAGCTGCCTTGTGCGGTCTTCCCGGTTGCGGCGGTATTGAGGCCGGAAAAACCTACGCCTTGACACCGGAGGTTTTTGGCCTGTCGCTGTTTCGGCCGGAGATCGTCCGCCGTTTTCACCGGCGAGGGGCATCGGTGATTGCCTTTCTTCCGCCGGCCGGTATTGCGGCGCAGCGGGCCGCCGAAGTCGGTTTTGATGAAATTCTGACCAACCACGAGATAGAAACTCCCGCAGGGTCGGCCGAACCGGTCCGGTAAAACAGGGGATTTGTATGCAGAAAATTCACAAGACGCTTTGCTTGATTGTTTTTGTTCTTCTGGTGCTGGTTGTTTGCCTGCAGGGCTGTTCAAGCCGTTATTACGAAGCCGCCCTGGTGCTGGCCGACATTGCCGCCGGGGATCAACCCAGTCGGCTGAAACGTATTGTCGATCCTCCCGCCCGATACGAAGTGACCTATCCTTTTCAGGAGGCTCGGGGGCGGGGTGATCTCTACCGTCCCGCCCGGCAGGCGCAGGCTGCTTTGTTGCTGGTGCCGGGAGTCGCCGAGGCCGGTAAGGACGATCCGCGTCTGGTGGCCTTTGCCACGACCCTGGCCCGAGCCGGGTTTGCCGTGCTGGTACCGGATCTGCCGAATCTACGCCGGTTGCAGGTGAGCGCGGCGGACGCTGAGGAGTTGGCAGCGGCCTTTGCCTGGCTGGTTTCCGATCCGGAACTGGCTCCCGAAGGGCGGGCCGGCATGGCCGCCTTCAGCTATGCGACCGGTCCGGTTCTGCTGGCGGCGCTGGACGATCAAATCCGCACCAAGGTACAGTTCATCCTGGCGGTTGGCGGCTACTACGACCTGCCGCGGGTATTGACGTTTTTTACCACCGGATATTTTCTCCATGACGGGCAGTGGCATTACCTGCGGCCCAACGATTACGGCAAATGGGTTTTTGTCGCTGGCAATGTTCATAGGCTCAAAAGCCCCGAGGATCGTCGAATTTTCCGTGATCTGGCCGAGCGCAAACTGGCCGATCCCTCAGCCCCTGTAGAAGATCTCACCGAGTCTTTAGGTGAGGAGGGGCGGGCGTTGATGGCCTTTCTTGACAACGACAATCCGCAACGGGCCGAGGAGTTGCTGGCAGACCTCCCCGAAGCGCTGATCCGGGAAGTGGCGGCCCTTAATCTGGCCAACAAGGACCTGACCAATCTATACGCCCGTCTGATCCTCATCCACGGTCTGGGCGATCCCCTGATTCCTTATGTGGAAAGTGTCGATCTGGCCGCCGCGGTGGCGGAAGACCGGGTGCGGCTGTTTCTGGTTCGAGGGCTCAATCATGTGGACATGGAACCGGGACTTCCCGATCGGTGGCGGCTGTGGCGGGCCGTCACCCTGCTGCTGCAGGCCAGGGACGGAAGGTTCTGATGGAAAAAAAATCTGAAGGAAAAGACTACCGAGACCCCGTCAAGACGGACAGAAGCGCCGCCCGCCAACATCATCACCGGGGCAAATCTTCTGAGGATCATCTCGATAAAAACCGTATTCTGGAAACGCTTAAGCTGAAACCGGGACAGACGGTGCTCGACGCCGGTTGCGGCAACGGCTATATGTCCTTCGAATTTGCCCGCCAAATCGGAAGCGCCGGCCGGGTGTTCGCTCTTGATCCCGACGACAGGGCCATAGCAGGGCTGCGCAAGCGCACCGGGGATATTCCGGTCACGCCGCTAGTCGGGGACATTACCACCAACACAGGGCTTCCTGCGGCGGCCTTTGACCTGATTTACCTCGCAAACGTCGTACACGGTTTCTCCGCACAGCAACTGCAGGGGTTTCAGGTGGAAGTCCGCCGGCTCTTAGCACCTGCGGGCCGACTGGCCATTGTCGAACTGGTCAAACGACCCACCCCTGTCGGTCCTCCTGTGGAGTTGCGTTTCTCTCCCGAAGATCTGGTCAGGATTCTGGGTTTGCCCTGGCGGGCAACTGTCGAGGCGGGTCCCTGGTGTTATCTGCTGATTCTTGGCGGCGTCGAGGCAGGTTTGGCTTGAACTTTGTTTGAAAAATACCTGTCCGGCGCCATCTCGGTCGACGGAGTAAAGTGTAAGTCCCATTTGTGTAACAGTTGTAGAAGATGTATTCAGTAGCGGCTAGATCTTCGGTTAATTGATGTTTGCAAGAAAGATACAGACGGTGATATTCGGTTTTTTAGCACCGTTATTCACGCTGGTGCTTGTGTATCTGCTGACCCGGGTGCCCACCCACGAGGGGCATTGGGGTACGGCCTTCGTGCGTTTGCCCGAGATTCGAAGGGTGGGGCGCCAGTATCGCATTCGCCATGTTCGGGATTTTCGCTACAAGGCCGACGGTAGCATAGCGGAAACTCGCTATCAGGATCAGTCCTACCCGGCCAAAGGTCCCGCCCGGGTCTGGCTGGGCCTGTCCCATTTCGCGGGATTCGGCATGGCCCACAGTTTTCTCAGTTTCGAATTTGAAGACGGCCGGTATCTGGTGGCTTCGGTGGAAGCCCGACTTCGCCCGGGGCAGCGCTACGCTCCTGTTCAGGGGCTCTTTAGACGATTTCACAAAATGGTGGTACTGGGCACCGAAGCGGATATCATCGGCCTGCGAAGCCATGTGCGCCGAGAACGGGTACTGCTTTATCCCCTGGAACTGAACGAAGCCGAAAGACGGGGAATCTTCATCGGGGTATTGCGGGACGTTAAAGCGATCCAGCAGGAGCCGGCATTTTACAATACTCTTCTGGACAACTGCACCACCAGTTTGCTGCGGCACGATCCGCATAACCGCTTTTGGAGAAATCTCCTCGATTACCGGATTTTGCTGCCGGGGCACGCCGACGGTTACGCTTTGCAACGAGGATGGCTAGAGGCGGAATCGGGTTTGACTGAGTTGCGATCCGAGGTAACCATAGATGGCGGTATCGATCCGCGTGAAGCGGATTTTTCCGGCCGCATTCGAAACCGTAAGGCCGCTTCGAAACGATGAACGTCGCCGTTTGGTATTCAGATACAGAAAAGCGCCTTTCGTTTAAAAACGAAGGGCGCTTTTCTGTTGGTGATCATATCCTGCGGGTAAAACTCCGTTCTCGAATCAAGACCGGCGATCAGCGCAGCCAGGCCTGGACCTTGTCGTCATTTTCTTCGACCCAGCGCTTGGCGTTTTCGTAGGGGCTGGCCCCTTCTTCGCTGTTCCACACCATGACCTGCTGCATGTCTTCCAGGGACCAGTGGAAGTTGTCGAGCAAGTGATAAACCTCGGGCATGTCCTCCTTGAGGCCTTGGCGAACAATGGTGTGGATGGCTTCCGCGCCGCCGTAGATGTTCTTCGGGTCTTCAAGGTACTTGAGGTCCCAGCGGGCGAATTTCCAGTGGGGAGACCAGCCGGTAATGACCAGCCATTGTTCGTGGCGTATGGCGTCTGCAAGGGCGGCGGTCATGGTGGCTCCGCTACCGACCATCAGTTCCATGGCATCAAGTCCGTATTCTTCCATGGCCGTTTCCGTGGTGGACATGATGCCGGCTCCGGGGTCAATCCCGATGATGCGTCCATTGAATTTATCGGCGTGATCATTGAGTTCGGCAATGGAATCGATGGTCACGTAAGTGGGCACCACCAGGCCGATGCGGGTGCCTACGAGGTTGGGGCCAAGATCGACAACCCGATCCTCGAGCCTTTCAAGATAATGGCCGTGGGTGGTGGGCAGCCAGGCGGCCACCATGGCGTCGGCGTCGCCGGTGGCAATACCCTGCCACATGGCGGCGGCACTCACGGGAATCATGCTGGCCTCATAGCCCATTTTTTCCTGAAGCACGGCCTGAATCACGCTGGTGCTGGCCACCTCCGATGACCATTCGACATAAATGAGATCGACTTTCTTCTGTTCCGCTCTGTCCTGCCTCTGACATCCGCCGGTTACCAGAGCAAGGGCCAATAATAGTGCAGCAAACATGTAACACGTCTTGTTCATTCGAGACCTCCTTTTGGGGTTATCGATGCTCAGATGCTGTCCTTATCCCGCGCACCGAGTTTTTGCGTCACCCGGTCCAGCGCCATGGCCAGAATGACCACGCCCAGTCCCGCCTCAAAACCGTTGCCGGGTTCAAAGCGCTGAATGGCTCTCCAGACTTCGGCACCCAGACCCCGGGCACCGATCATGGCGGCAATGACCACCATGGAGAGGGACAGCATGATCGTCTGGTTGATGCCGGCCATGATCGTCGGCATGGCCAGGGGAACCTGTAATTTAAAGAGTTTTTGCCGGCGATTGGCACCAAAGCTGTCCGCCGCTTCAATCAGTTCCAGGGGTATCTGCTGAATGCCCAGGCAGGTCAGGCGAATCGCCGGTGGCATGGCGAAAATGACCGTGGAAAAAATTGCTGAAACCGGACCGAGCCCGAAAAAGGGAATGGCCGGAATCAGATAAACGAAGGCCGGCATAGTCTGCATGAAGTCGAGCACCGGCATTGTGACGCGTTTCATGCGTGGGAACAGGGCGGCCAGAACCCCCAGCGGAACACCCACCAGCACCGCAATCAGGGTCGCGATGAAGACCAGCGCCAGGGTGGACATGGTCGGCCCCCACAGGCCGAGGTTCCAGATCAGGGCAAACCCCAGCAAGGTCAGGACACCGGCCCGGCGACCGGCAATCCACAAGGACACTCCGGCAAAAACCAGAATCAGTACCCAGGGCGGAAAAAAATTCAGCCCGGCGACCAGCGCGTCAATGCCGGTTTCCAGAAAATTGGAGATCGCCCGGGTGATGAAGGAAAATTCCAGGGTGAGGTAATCAATGCCCCGTTCGATGGTTCTGCCAACGGGAATTTTGGGGATCAATTCATTCATGAGGTAATTCCTCCTTCTGCCAGTGCGGCGAGCAGGGACCCGCGAATAATAATCCCCATGAGGCGGTTGTCTGCGTCGGTCACCGCTACCGGGAAAACCTGTTCCGCAAAGATTTCGTTGATGGGAGTCTCCGGCGGCACCGTTGAAATATCTTTGGTGATGATACTCTCCAGGCTTTGCTCGCCGGTCTTGGAGAGGCGCAACGCGTCTTCGGCCGAAACCCGCCCCAGCAGTTTACGCTCTCGATCCACAACCAGAATTCCCGATATGCCCACTTCCTTCATTTTATGCAAAGCCGTCTTGGGTCCGTCTTTGGGGTGGGTGACGGTAGACGCCTTGTGCATCACGGTACCGGCAGTCAGAACTTTGGCCAGATTGACATCCTCGACGAACTTCTCAACGTAGCGGGTGGCCGGCGAAGTGAGAATCTCCTCGGGGGTGCCGATCTGCACGATGGCGCCGTCCTTCATGATGATGATGCGATCACCGATTTTGAGCGCCTCATCCAGATCGTGTGTAATAAACAGAATTGTTTTGTTTACTCGGCTCTGCAGGGCCAGCAGTTCGTCCTGCATCTCCCGGCGGATCAATGGATCGAGGGCGCTGAAAGCCTCGTCCATAAAAAGAATGTCCGGATCGACCGCCAGCGCTCGAGCCAGCCCGACCCGCTGCTGCATGCCGCCGGAGAGTTGCTCGGGATAGGAACCCTCCCAGCCTTCCAGTCCCACCAGCTTCAGAGCCGTCCGGGCTTTTTCGGCCCGTTCAGCGGCCGGTTTTTTCTGAATTTCAAGACCGAACTCGGCATTTTGCAGAATGGTTCGATGGGGCAGCAGCGCAAAACGCTGGAAAACCATGCCGAACTTCTTCATGCGCAACAAGCGCAGAGCCTCGTCGGAAAGAGCGGTGACATCCACGCCGTCAACCAGAACCCTGCCGGCAGTGGGCTCGATCAAGCGATTTATACAGCGCAGAAGGGTGGATTTGCCGCTGCCCGAAAGCCCCATGATGACCAGGAGTTCCCCCTCCATGACATCAAAGGTGGCGTTATTGACACCGACCGCAAGACGGTGTTCTTCCAGGATGGCATCTTTGCCTTTGCCATTTTGCAGCAGCCCGACACCCTCCTGAGCGTTATGGCCAAAAATTTTATAGACGTTCTCCACCTGGATTTTGGCAGAACTTTTCCCTTGA
>SLLR01000057.1 GCA_007134025.1 Desulfuromonadaceae bacterium
CGTGGAT
Organism: Desulfuromonadaceae bacterium; assembly: GCA_007134025.1. GTDB lineage: Bacteria > Desulfobacterota > Desulfuromonadia > Desulfuromonadales > Syntrophotaleaceae > SLLR01. Next base: position 8 of record SLLR01000057.1, read on the forward strand.
GGGCCAGCATGGGCAGATGCACGAATTCCTCGACAGCAAGCCGGTCCGGCACCGGGGTGATCAGATCAAGGATGCCGTCCAGAAAGAAAAGATACTGTCCCTGGTTCTCCAGCACCGCGATATTGCTGTAAGCCGAATTCTGATAATGGACCAGGTCATGGTCCTGCCACTGCCGCCTGAGGGAACTGTGCTGCAACCGATCAACCTGGGCGAAGACCAGAGCCAGAACGGCAGCCAAGCTCAACAGGATGAAAAGCCCCGGCATGAACCAGAGCCGCAAACCCTGACCCGGCCCTTTGACCGGCGGCGGCGAAACCGGGCGGAGAATCCACAGACAGGCCAAAAAGTTGAGCACGGCCGCCCCGAAAACAACCTCGAAGCTGTTGAAAAAAGGGATGAAAAGAAAGGTGCAGGCCAATGCTCCGAGGATCGTGCCAAGGCTCTCATCCAGATAGACCTTGCCGGCTATTTTGTCCTGCACCTGAGGGTACAGGGCGTAAATACGACAACTGAAGGTGAACAGGGCCCCGTGGAACAGGCTGACCGGCAGGAGTACAAGGAAGGAGGCAGAGAACATGGGCAACAGGGCAAAGTGCTCACCGATGGCAACCCCTAACAGCGGCTTGAGGATGCGAATCGCGTAAATCGCGGCACCAAGCGCCAGAAAAAACAGCACCGTCAGCAGGGCAAAGGCTTCCAGTTTCCTTTCCGTACGATCAATCAGATGTCCCGGGAAAAAACAGCCGGCGGCTTCGATTATCATCCAGTTTGCCAGGATCAGCCCGATGGAGAGCTCGTTGCCGGAAAACACCACAAGCAACTCCCGCAAAAGAAAGATTTCAGCGATCAGGCCACTGAAACCCATCATTACCACAGCCAGGCGAATGCGTTTGTTCAGCACGGCGGATTCAGGGATTTTCTGTTCCGGGTTACAACCAGCCACCTCTACAACCTCCCACGGCATCGACCTGCTCAGTCGGTAGCACCATCAAACAACCCGCAAATCCTTCTGATCAAAAACGAGATCACTCTAAGCGGTCGGTTTTTCTCAAGCACCTTCAGATTACCAGATCTCCGGCACGGTGCCGACCGTACGCATATGTCAACTTTGGGGCGGCGAATGAAAAATCCTGTCGAAATTTTTAACACGAAAACCTGTTTTTAAACTCTGTTGTCGAGGTCCCCTATTTTGCCACAGACAACCACTTCCTGCCGACGCGTGCGAGCCGAACTCTTTGTTCCTCTGTTGATACTGATGGTTTCCTGGCTTGCCTGGATGGGTTTTCAAACGGCGCAGCTCTTACAGGAACGCGGCAGGTTGAAGACTTTGCACAATAATCAGGAGCCAACCGTCTTCACGGCCCAGCAGATGCGGGGCCAACTCGACGCCCTTGCCGCCGGGACAAAACGCCTTGCGGACGCGGGTCATCCCCACGCCATCCAGATCGTCCAGGAGCTGGCACGTCGCGGTGTCACCATCAACCCCGATGCTCAAAACTAGAGTGTAAGGCTTCACAGCTTTTACACCGCCAGAAGCAAAACATTCAGCTGTCAACAAAGAAACAGGGACCCGACCGTTTACGGTCAAGTCCCTGTTTTTGTGATGGCGGACGGGGGCGGAATTCGAACTCACGGTACCTTGCGGTACAACAGATTTCGAATCAAATCCTTACCATTAGCCAAAACAAATTACACAAGAAAAAACAACCAATACTGCTATTTAAAAAAATTTCCGTTTGGTGCCTTGTTGCTGCAAAGTGCAGCACAAATAGCCGTCAGCTGCACGCTTTCAGATGTTCAGAACACGATTCGGGTCAGGCTGGACCTGCTCAAAGGTGTTTTGCCCGTGTCGGTTTTACTTCTTCTTTTTCGATTTCTTGCCCTTGGCAACCTTTTCCGGTTTCGGCGCCAGGTCCTTAAGAGCCCTGCCCGGCGTGAACTTACCGTTGGTCTTGGCCGCAATCTGGATGGCCTTTCCGGTCCGGGGATTGCGCCCGGTGCGGGCGGCACGAGTCACCGCACTGAAGGAGCCGAAACCCAGCAGGGTGACCTTGTCGCCGGCCTTCAGCGCCGAGACCGTTGTCGTAATGAAACTGCTGAGCGCTTTTTCCGCCTGAGCTTTGGTCAGCCCGGCCCCTTCGGCAATCTTTGCCACGAGTTCTGCTTTGTTCATGTCCCCTCCTTGAACGTCTAAGGTTAATGATCCGGACCTTGGTGCAGCCCGGTTGGAAAATAACTGTTGCCGCCATTAGCTCTCCAGGCAAGACGGGGGCTCAGTCATCCCACCCGTTTTTTTTTCGCCTGCTTTTCGGCATACATGGCGGCGTCCGCCTGATGCAGCAACTGCGGGTAGGCATTCACGCTCCCGTCCTGGTAGGTCGCGACGCCGACACTGATAGAAATCCGCTCTCCCTTGAGCTGCTGAATCGCCATCTCGGCAATTTCGGCCTGTAAACGATCGGCGAAGTCGCGGGCCCCAGACCAGGCGGTATTCGGCAGCAAAACGGTGAACTCCTCGCCCCCGTAGCGAGCGGCCAGGTCGCTCTTGCGTAGCATCTTCTCGATCAGTCGGCCAATCCGCTTCAGCACCACGTCGCCGATGATATGCCCGTACCGGTCATTGATGGCTTTGAAATTGTCGATATCGGCAAAAATGCAGGACAGGGGCAAAGCATAGCGTCGGGCTCGGGCGAACTCCTCTTCAAACCGCGCATGAAACTGCTGATGGTTGAACAGGCCCGTCAACCCGTCGCGAAATGCCAGTTCTTCGAGCAATTGCCGCTTGGACTGCATCGCCTCGAAAATGATCCCGTTCTCCAGGGCGTTGCCGGAAATGTTGGCGACCAGTTGGCACACCTTGAAAACCCTCCCCGAAATCCAACCCTTGCTGGTCGAGGCAGTCCGCAGAAAAAAGGTTCCGATGACGTTCTGTTTCTTGATGATGGGCACCACCAGGATGGCCTGATCGGATAAACCTTTAAGATGTTTCCGCACGGAGGCCATCAAGGGGTCTTGGTGAATATCCTGCAACACCACGGGTCGCTGAGTACGCCAGGCAGTTTCGATTTCCGGGTATTTCTCCAGATCGATCTTGACCCCACGACCGGTGGGCAGATCGCTGCTGGCCTGGACGATCAACTCGCCGGTGTCGTTCAGGGCGATCACTGAACAGCGGGAGGCGCGCAGGGCTGCGGACACTTTTTCCACGATGATGTTCAGGATTCTCTTCGGGTTGCGGGTGACCGAGATGATCTCCGACAACTCCAGAAGCATCAATAAGTCCTGTTTTTCCAGATCGGCATAATAGTCACGGCTGCGCAGGTGGGCATCGATGCGGGCCAGGGTCTCACCGGCACAAAGGGGCTTGGTGAGATAGTCGTCGGCCCCGGCATAGAGCCCATCGAGGACCTCTTCTTTGCGAGTGTAGCTCGATAGCAGAATCAGCGGAACGAAAAAGGTCGTTGGCGACTCCTTCAGACGAGCGCAGAGTCTCGCTCCGTCGCTTTCGGGCGAGTCCAGATCCAGCAGGATCAAATCCGGTGCCTGCCGGCAGGCCAACGCCATCGCCTCGGCCCCGGTGGCGACCGCCAGCAGTTCGTACTCTTCACCCAGGATGTCCTGCAGCACCGCCCTGGAGAAGGTCTCGGGATCCACAATCAGGATTTTTCGCATGCGCTAATTTCCCCGCAGTCGGTCAGCAAGTCGTGTCCATTGATGGTGGTTGCCCTCTTGCGCATCAAGCTCCCCGTCGGTCTTTTTTGCGGCGCTCCTTCTGAAGGACTTGAGCCTGGCATCAGGCAGGCGCCCTTCTCCTTTACCCCTTTGTAAAAACAGAGAGGCTTTCAGCCGCATCCTGAAATCTCGCACGCAAAAACCTCCCTCGCGTGAAACGAAAAAAATCATGACGATCGTACCCCGGCCGGGGTCGGTCTCGGCCTGCCACGGGATGCCCTGCCCTTTCTAACTTTTTTCGTCCGGAAACGGCCCTTTTGATTCAGGCCATCCCTGGCCCTCGCTATTCGGGCCGCCAGGGGCTGTCCATTTCCTCTATCCTGTGGAATTGTGCGGGGCATACATGTACGCCTCCGCACAAGTCCTTGATTTCCTTGGAAAAAGGGAAAACTGCTCGTTCCCGCAGGAAAACCGCACCGTATCCATCCGGAGTTTCCGAATGGATACTAACTGATCCTATGCCGGACCATATCGACTTTAGGGCAGAACCCAAGAAGTAACTTCCTGATAGTAAAACATATTTAGCCACAGGCCAAGAAAGTAATGTAATTTTATTGTCTCTGCGTTGACTTAAAGGGAATCCCTGATACAGTCGCAAATATCGTTTACAAAAATGTGGTTCGAATTTTAAGGAGTTGAACACTCTTTTATCCTGAGTATCCCGAAAAGCCAAACTCTTCGCGAGAAGAGGACGGAACGTACCGGGTCTGAACCGCATGACGTGTTAAACAGACAGCCGGGCTGCCGAAGGAAATTCTTCTGCTGCCCGGCTTTTTTTTGTCAGTTCCGGCCGCCGGGTACGAACAGGTTACGTTGAAAGGCTTTTACAAACCGCCATGTTCCGCATGTTTTTTGCCCCAGGAGGATGCTATGAAACCTGCAACGAATGCGTATCTGTCTGCCAAAAATTCGCGATGGTTCATAATCCGTTTCTTTCCTTCAACCTTCCTGATCGTCTTTTTCATACCGATGATCCTGCTGGGTCTAGGCACTTTTGCTGGTGAGTGTCGGGCTGATTTGCAGCTGGATCCTTTTTTAGGGGTGTACCTCATTGACACCTCGTTGGCGGACCAGGGTGACGATGTGGATATCGACGGAACAGGCACTATCAACACCAACACCACCGGTGCGCACGGTATTTATGCCGACAGTTCCAGCCCCGGCTACTCGACAGAAGTAATTTCCAACCTGGAGAACTTTGATGAATCTGTGTTCACCTTCAGCGTCACCCAGGTCCGAGATGCCGAGGGAGTGGCACTAGACCTGGATGCGGATGACGCCGTAGAGGTACGAGGCTATCTCATCGATGCCAATGGGGATAAAATCCTCGATGGCGATGATAACGTGATCGAACACGGCACGTTCATCCTGCGAAGAGAGGGAACCTTCGAATTCTCTTTCACTGTCGACGAAGAAACCTTGCACGACGCGCTGGTAGACGACGAGTTCTATATGGTAGCCGTGGATTACACCGTCACAGGAGAAAGGGAGGGGGTTTTTCAGGCGGATGACGGCATACTGATTGTTTATGTCCATCGCAGCGAGAGTGATACCAGCCTGATAGAAAAGAGGCCCGACGCAGCGTATGATACGTTCGGCTTCAGCGCCAAGCCTTCTGATGAAACCAATCCAACTGTTTTCCCTGATCTCAAACGCTACGTGGAAGATATGCTTGCCATCGCTTCCGTCGGCGGTCCCGCAGGCGGCGTGACCGTACGCAGCACCGCAACCATCGAAACGCACGGCGAAAAATCCCATGGCATCTATGCTCGCAGCCAGGGTGGCACGGGAGACGCGGGCCGCAACGCATATCTCCTCCATCGTTCTCCTACCGCTGGCCGTCCGGGAAAAAATCCCGACGATGTTATTGTCTTTGCAAACGGCAGCATCGTTACCCACGCAAATGAATCCGCAGGAATCATGGCTATCAGCGCCGGCGGAGCGGGCGGCAAAGGCGGGGACGGAAACGGCGCCTACTGGGGCAGAACTGGCGGAACGGGCGCCACCGGCAGCGCTGTCTACATCGGGGGCGGTGCAAACATTAACACCTCGGGCAACTACTCCAGCGGCATCGTCGCTCTCAGTGTTGGCGGCGACGGCGGACGCGGCGGAAGCGCAAGCGGCGCCATGGGTGGTGGAGACGGAGGCATCGGAGGAAAAGGCGGAAACGTCCTTGTTGACGGCGGCTGGAACATCACAACCGCCGGCGACATGGCACACGGCATCTGGGCCAAGAGCCTTGGTGGCAACGCCGGTGCCGGCGGCGACGGGGGTTGGTTGTGGGGTGATCCCGGCGAGGGTGGCGAAGCAACCGATGGCGGAAGCGTCATGCTCTACAGCCGCGGCCACATCCAAACCGCAGGCGAAACCTCCTACGGCCTCTATGCCCAGAGCGTGGGCGGATTCGGCGGGCCCGGCGGTTCGAGCTGGGGGCTGTTCTGGTCCTTCGGCGGCGACGGCAGAAGCGGAGGAAGCGGAGGAAGCGTCGACCTCTGGAACCTGGCCGGCGGGACGGTAACAACCACCGGCGACTACAGCCACGCAATGTTCGCGCAGAGCATCGGCGGCGGCGGCGGCAGCGGCGGTGGAGAGTTTGCACTGATTGCAAGTCTCGGCGGTGAGGGGGC
>SLLR01000095.1 GCA_007134025.1 Desulfuromonadaceae bacterium
ACCATGGATCCGCCGCTGATCATGACGTGAGCCCCGACCCGAGTAAACTGGTGGACGGCGCACAATCCTCCCAGTATGGCAAAATCGTCTATTTCGACGTGACCGGCCAGGGTCGCACCGTTGGCGAGAATCACCTGATTGCCGAGACGGCAGTCGTGGGCGACGTGGGAATAAGCCATAAATAGATTGTTGTCGCCCACCGCTGTCAGTCCGCCGCCGTCAGCGGTTCCCCGATGCAGGGTGGCGAATTCACGGATCGTATTACGATCCCCGATGGTGAGCAGAGTCTTTTCGCCGTTGTATTTAAGATCCTGGGGCGGCGCTCCTACCGAAGCGAACTGAAAGATGCGGTTTTCCCGACCGATTTCCGTCCAGCCGTCGATAACGGCATGGGGTCCGACGGTGGTGCCGGAACCGATGCGGACGTGCTCGCCGATAATGGAGTAGGCGCCGACTGCGACGTTTTCGTCAATTTGCGCCCCGGAATGAACAATGGCTGTCTGATGTATCATAAGTCCTCAAGAATTACCGCGAGGCGCGAAGGTGGCTTTGAGTTCGGCCTCCGCAACCAGTTTATCGCCGACATAGGCCTTGCCGTCAAAGCAGTAGATCCCCCGGCGACAATACTTGATATCCATTTGTAGACGCAGCACATCTCCGGGAACCACCGGCTTGCGAAATCGGGCCTTGTCGATACCGACAAAGTAAGTCACCTTGTCGTCGAAATCCTTATCCGCAAGGGCTGCGGTCACCCCGCCAACCTGAGCCAGGGCTTCGAGAATCAACACCCCCGGCATGATGGGATGGTCGGGGAAATGGCCCTGAAAGAAAGGTTCGTTGATGGTGACATTTTTGATGCCCACGGCCCGGGTGCCGACCTCCAACTCCACAATCCGGTCTACCAGCAGAAACGGATAGCGATGTGGAAGGATCCTGGCGATGTCCTGTACAGTGAGTTCCATGCTCTCTACCCTTCCTTGGTGAGCTCCTGCAATTCTTCAAGCTGACGCTTCAAGCGGCTGATTTCCTTGCGCATTTCCGGCAGCTTGGCAAAGCTCTTGGACGCTCTGAGCCAATCCCGGTGGGCGAAGGCCGGGGAACCGGAACAAACGCTGTTGGAAGCCAGACTGCCGGCAATGCCGCTCTGGGCTCCCACCATGACATTGTCACCGATCTTGATGTGACCGGCGACGCCGACCTGGCCGCCAAGGGTGCAATGCCGCCCGATTTCGGTGCTGCCGGAAATACCCACCTGGGCAACCAGGATGGTGTCGGGGCCGATTTTAACGTTGTGCGCCACCTGCACCAGGTTGTCGATCTTGCACCCCCGGCCGACGCTGGTAACGCCAAGGGCCGCCCGATCAAGGCAGGTATTGGCACCTATTTCCACATCGTCTTCCACCACCACGATGCCGACCTGAGGGATTTTATAATAACCATCCCCCTCCGGGGCAAAGCCGAAACCGTCGGAACCAATAACCGCTTTGGGCTGAATGATGACCCGGTTGCCAATGCGGCAACCCTCGCGAACCACCACTCCGGCGTGAAGCAGACAACCCTCGCCAACATGGACCTTGTCGTAGAGAACCACTCCCGGGTAGAGGGTCGTGCCGGCGCCGATCTCCACGTTTTTGCCGACAAAACAGCCGGGGTAAACCGTAACCCGCTCTCCGAGCGTCGCTTCGGGGTCGACCCAGGCCCCCTCCATGACACCGCGAAACTCGAGTGGGGTCACATGCAGGGCGGTCAAGACCTTGGCGAAGGCCAGGTAGGGGTTCGGACAGACCAGCAGATTGACCCCGGAAGCCTCGACCCCCGGTTTGACCATGACCGCTGAAGCTCGCGTGGTCTGCAGCAGACGCTGGTACTTGGGATTGGACAAAAAGGTGATGTCGCCCGGTGCGGCGCCGTCAATGCCTGCGACCCGGTGAATCTCCACCGTGCCATCACCAACCACAGTGCCGCCGATCAGTTCAGCCAATTCGTTAAGCGTCTTCACGTCAACTCCCTATTTGCCGCCGCCGGCCTTATATACCTTGTTGTACTCGGCGATAACTTTGTCGGTCAGATCAATGGCTTCATTGGCATAGAGAAGCGCGCTGCCGGAAAGTTCCAGAATCACTGTGTACCCCTCACGGGCGCCCAGGGTGCGAATGACTTCTCCCATTCCTTCAATAATGCCCTGGCCGAGACGGGCTTCCTCCCGCTGAAGCTGCTCCTGGGCGTCCTGCACAAAGCGTTGGAATTCTCTTCTCTGCTGCTCGAAATCCTGCTCTTTTTTGGTTTTGGCTTCAGCAGACAGCATCAGGGTCTTCTGCTCCAGTTCCTCCTGCATAACCCGCAGTCGCTGCTGCCGGTCCTGAGCGGTGGTTTGAACTTCGGCCACCCTCTGGCCCATGCGGGTCTGGGCCGCCTTACCGGCATCGGACTCCACCAGAGCGCGCTGCAGATCCACATAGCCAATCTTGGTGGCCGCGGCCAGCACCGGCGTGGCCACCAACATCAATGCAACTGCCAAAACTATCCAAAGTCTTTTCATGACCTTCTCCTCTGTGTGAGTATGAAACGCTTAAAACATCCTGCCCACCGAAAAATCGAAAACCGAGTTTTCTTCGTAATCCTTGGGATTGAGATTGTAGCCCCAGGCGAAGCGCAGCGGCCCCATGGGACTGTTCCAGGCCATACCGACCCCGGTACTGTAACGCATATCGGTAAAATACTCGCCATTTTTATCCCAGGCATTGCCGGTGTCGAAGAACACCAGTCCCTTCATGTTCATGGCCCGCACCAGGGGAAAGGTCACCTCGAAGTTAAAAAATGCCGATTTGTTGCCGCCGTAAAAATAGCCTCTGCCATCCTCTTCCTCCTCGCGAGGACCGACTTCCCGGTTTCGGAAACCCCGTATACTGTTCATGCCGCCCAGGTAAAACCGTTCGTCCAGAGGGCTGGGCCGACCCTGCAATTCCTGAATATAGCCGATCTGACCCCGCGCCGAGAAAACCAGGCCCCAGGGCAACGGGTAAAAGTACCGGTGGTCAACAATGTATTTAACAAATTTTTCCGATCCCCCCAACCCGGCATACTCGACAGACAATTCGGTGACATTGCCGCGAGTGGGATCCGGACGGAAATCCGTGGTGTTGCGGGTCAGGGACGCGGTGAGGGACGAAAGGCTGGACTCACCCTCCTGTTCCCGTATCGAGCGGGGCGCACTGGTCTCAACATCGTAAATTTTCTTTTTTTCATAGCGGTAGACGAAGAAACTTCTCAGATCATCGGATATGGGCACGCCGAACTTGATGCTGCCGCCAGTGGTCTTGCGGGTAAAATCGGTCCATTCCCGCTCCGTATTGTACACGTCGCCACCAAAAGAAATGTTACGGTCGAGAAAATAGGGATCCAGCACCCCGATGCGATAGGTGGCGCTTTTGCTGCCCAGGGCCGCCGCCAGATCGAAGCGCAGTCCACGGCCGAGAAAGTTGTCCTGGGAAAGGGAACCCTGCAGCAGCAACCCGTCGGCGGAAGAAAAACCGGCACCGATACTGAAGGATCCGGTGGGTTTCTCCTGCACGTCCACTTCCACGTCCATCAGGGCTTCGTCGGCCCCTCGACCGGTGGTCAGATTGACCTCCTCAAAAAATCCGAGGTTGCTGATCCACCGGCGGCTGTCGTTCATTTTGCTGGCGCTGTAGAAGTCACCTTCCGCCAGGCGCATTTCCCGGCGCACGACCTTGTCCCGGGTACGGGTATTGCCCGAGATACCAATGCGGCCGATGCGAACCCTTTGCCCCCTTTCAACATTGAGCACAATGTTCATCTGCTGGAGAAACGGATCGACGTCGGTGATGGGCGAAACGTTGACAAAGGCATAGCCTTCATCGGCATAAAGGTCGTTGACGCGCATCATGTTTTCCCGCAGGGCCTTGCGGCTGAACGGTTCCCCCGAGTACAGCGTCAGACCGGCGAGCATCTCTTCCCTGCTCTTGATCAGATCACCCTGAATATCCACCTCACCGATGAGAAACTGGCGCCCTTCGTCGATCTCGAAAAGGACCGTCATCGACTCCTGATCCTCCTTGAGTGTGGTGATCGGCTGGCGTACCTCGACCTCGATGTAGCCTTTGTTGTAGTACTGGTCGATGATCATTTCCCGATCGACCTGCAGCATTTCTTCCTTGAAGGCACCGCGACTGGTAAGGAACGACAAAAACCATTTTTCGCGGGAAAGAATAGCCTTTCGCAACTCTTTGTCGGTAAAAACCGTATTGCCTTCAAACTGAATATCGGTAATGAAAACTCTTCGGCCTTCGTCAATGGTGAAAGTCAGGGTCGCTTCATTACGCTCATTGATCACCACCTCCGGTGTCACAGCGGTGGCATAAAATCCTTCAAGCATATAGGCCGTTTCAATCTTTTCAATTATCGTCGCGACAATCTGCGGACGGAAAAATTCGATCTTTCCCCAATCGACCAATGCATCCAGTTTGTCTTTTTTTATCTTTCGGTTGCCGGAAAAAACAACCTCCCGAAGCAAAGGGCGTTCCGTTACCCGGTAGATCAACCGCACCTTGTCGTCGACCATGACCGTTTCCGCCACCACGTCGTCAAAACGTCCGGTTGCGTAGATCGCCCGCAGGCCGCGATCAATATCGGCAGCCGACAGGACCTGGCCCGGGTTGATCCCCAGCACCGACTCAATGTAGCGACGCTCAACCCGACGGTTGCCTTCTATGACAATTTCACCGATCTGGTACAAAGGCGCGGCAAAGGCTTGCGAAACCAACGTTCCAAGCACCAGAAAGAACAACAGCACCTTGATCATAAGCTGAGCGACTCCGTTGAAATAGCTCATAAAAACCTTAATTTTAGAAAAGTACCGACACGCTGTAAATTACAGTCAGGCAACAATTTTTCCGTCGACCATTCGCACTGTACGGCCCATGCGGCCGGCCAGGGTGGAGCTGTGAGTGACAATAATCATGGTCAGACCCCGCTCCCGGTGAAGCCGGCTCAGCAGTTGGTAAATCTCGTCGGAAGTACCGCTGTCGAGATTGCCGGTGGGCTCGTCGGCCAGAAGCAGTTGCGGCTTCATAACCAGAGCCCGGGCAATGGCCACCCGCTGCTGCTCGCCGCCGGACAATTCGCCCGGTTTGTGATCCAGACGGTGAGCCAGACCCACTTCCTCGAGAATTGTCGCCGCCGGCCCCCGGGACCGACGGAAACTGTGGCCCGCAATGAGGCCGGGCAGCATGACATTTTCCAGAGCACTGAACTCGGGCAACAGTTGATGAAACTGAAACACAAAGCCGATGGTCCGGTTGCGAAAGGTGTCGAGAGCCGCGCCCCGAAGGGCCAGAACGTCCTGCCCCCGGTAACGGATCGTGCCGCTGGCGGGACGGTCCAGACCGCCGAGCATATGCATAAGGGTGGTTTTTCCGGCCCCGGAAGCGCCGACCAGGGCCACCTGCTCACCTTGTCCTACCCGCAGGTCGACGTTTCGCAGCACCTCGATGCGTCGGTCGCCGCACAGAAAGTGCTTGCTGAGATTGTCTACCTCAATCAGGACTTCCGGTGCCGAATCATTCATAGCGCAACGCTTCTCCCGGGTCCATGCGCGAGGCCCTGAAGGCTGGATAAATAGTGGCCAACAGGCAGATCAGCATGGCAACCAGCACCACCTTGATCACATCTTCCGGTATCACCACCGACGGGAAGCGATCCATGCCGTAAACCGCCTGATCAAAAATTTTCACCCTGAACAGGGATTCCAGACCTTTGATGATGGGATCCGCCTGTCGGGCCAGCAGCAGTCCGAGGGCCGTTCCCAGAACCGTTCCCAGCGAACCGATGATCAGTCCTTCCAGAACGAAGATTTTCATGATGCTGCGGGAGGTTGCACCCATGGAACGCATAATGGCGATATCCTTGTGTTTTTCCATCACCACCATGATCAGGGTGGTGGCAATGTTAAAGGCGGCCACCAGCACGATGATACCCAGAATGATAAACAGGCCAAGCTTTTCCAGTTTGAGGGCGGCCAGAAAGGAGCCAAACAGGTCTTCCCAGGAGCGCGCCACCAGCGGGTAAGGCAAACGTTCCCGCAACTGGTTGGCCAGCGGGGTGGCCATTTCAAAGGAGGCCACCTCGATTTCGATACCGCTGGCCTGATTTTCGGCGTCAAAAAAAGCCTGGGCTACGGCCAATGGAATATAGGCGAAGTAGGTGTCGAGAAATCCACCCTGGCGGCCAAGAATGCCCACCACCCGAAACGGTTTCATCTTCGGTATCATCCCGAAGGGGGTGATGGAAAACATCGGTGGAATGACATTGACGGTATCACCCACTGTCACCCCCA
>SLLR01000064.1 GCA_007134025.1 Desulfuromonadaceae bacterium
GATCAGGCCGAACGCAACAGATTCGCCCCCGCACTTGCCGGCATGGCCCTTACCATGGGGCTGCTTGATCCCGAAAAAATTCAGATCTACGACCAGCCGGATGAGTTCACCCGCATCGAAGTGGATGCTGGAATGCTGAGGGTTTACAACCGGCACAGGGGCCGAAAACGCGCTGAAACTATCGAGGTCGGCGCCGGAATGGGTGCTGTTGTGGCCGGCCGCGAAGTGCCGACGATAGTCGGGGATTAGCCCCGTTACTCTGTTGATTTGCCCGGCACTGAGCTAACCGCGCCGGTAGTGGATATCGTTTTTAAAAAAAGAGGAGGGCGTTGATGAGAAGAACGGGAATGTTGCTATTGCTGGCGGTCGCATTGGTTTTTTCCGGCACTTTGCCCGTGCTGGCTCAGGAGGTGACGGAGCATCCCCTTATCCGCCCTTATCCCGGTTCGACCTTCGACAGCCGTCGCTCGGAGTATCGAAGCTTTGGCGAATACGATTTTATGGTCGGGACAGCGCCGAGGGATTATGAAACGGTGACCATTCGTGGCGAATATCGCCGACTCTACTACTTTCTGTTAACCGAAGATGGACGACCAAACACCAATGTGTCCCAGCTTGAGTACATGGAAAACTTCAAAGCGGCGGCGTTGGCGAGCAGCGGCGAGATCACATTTGAACACCGCGTTCACGGCTTGTATTTCACCCTTCCCCGGGATGATGGTGGTGTCACCTGGGCTCGCGTGCAAACAGCAGCCGGTGCCGGCCGCACCACGCTGACCATCGTTGACGAAAAACCCCTGGAAACCTCCCTGGAATTCGGGCCCAGTGAAATGAAAGCCGCCCTTGATGCCGATGGCAGGGTGGCACTGTACGGCATTCTGTTTGATATCAACAAGGCCACCCTGCAGCAGGCTTCGGACAAGCAGCTTCAGGATGTGCTCACCCTGCTCCTCGAGCATCCCGATCTCAGGCTCGAAGTCCAGGGACATACCGACAGCGACGGCAGTGCCGCCCATAATCTTGAACTCTCCGATCGCCGCGCCGAGTCAGTGCTCAAGTATCTGACGCTGTTCGGCATCAACCCCGCCCGCCTTGAGTCCAAAGGCTATGGCGAGACCATGCCGGTAGCACCCAATGACACGGCTGAAAACAAGGCCAAAAACCGGCGCGTCGAACTGGTGCGGTTGGAGTAGCAGGCGTTCCGCTTTTCGTCCGGTTGGGTAGCGAACGGTAATGACCGTTGTTGCCGCATTGACACAGCCGGCCTCCAATCCGTAGGCGCCGGGGGCTCTGATGCGCCGGCACCGGGGGCAGGATTTCGCCGCTGGTCATCGGGTCATGACGGACATGGAGACGGCACTTCGTGAATATGGCTTGGAACAATCTGACTGCCCTGCCGGCGGATTAAATATGCCATTGGAAGGTCTTGACAGCAAAATGGAAGGGAGGCGACGGGCATGAAGGATTTCCAGATGGGGCAGGTTCTCGGGCTGCTGGGCAAGACGGCACCATTTCTCCTTTTTAGATTCATGATTTACATCGGCATTACCCTGGCCTACATCATCGGCGCCGGAGTGGGCGCCGCCATCGGTTACGGCCTGGGCATGATCGGAAACAATCCGGCCGGCTTCGGCATGTGGGGCGGGATAATCGGTTTCGGGGCGGTTGCCGCCGGGGTCTACCTTTTGCGTATATACCTGCTCTACCTGGTCAAGGCCGGCCACATCGCGGTGCTGGTCGAATTGATGGAGGGCAAGAAGTTGCCCGGCGGCCGCGGGCAGATCGACCATGCCCAGCAGGTGGTGCGGGAGCGTTTTGCCGAGTCGTCGGTGCTATTCGGAGTTGATCAACTGATCAAGGGGGTGCTGCGGGCCTTCAACCGCGTATTTTTCAATATTGCCTCCTTCCTGCCGGTTCCCGGTGCCAGGGGGGTGGTAAAGTTCATCAATTCGGTCATCAATCTCTCGCTGACCTATCTCGATGAGGTGATCCTGGCCTACAACATCCGTACTCGAACGGATAATCCCTGGGCTTCGAGCCGGACCGCCCTGATCCTCTATGCCCAGAATTACAAGGCCTTCCTCAGGAACGCCCTGTTTCTCACCTTCTTCATCTGGGCCCTGACTTTCCTGACTTTTCTGATCGTACTGGCGCCGGTAGCCGGTTTGGTGGCGCTGTTTCCCGGCACCGCCGGTCCCCTGACCCTGATTATTTCCCTGGTGGTGGCCTGGGGGGTAAAACAGGCTGTGATTGAACCGATCGGCATGACCGCTCTGATGCAGGTCTTCTTCAAGGTAACTGAAGGGCAGGAGGCCAATCCGGAGTGGGAGGCCAAGCTTGAAAACCTCACCGGCAAGTTCCGGGAGCTGAGCGAAAAGGCGTTGTCCTGGCAGAGCAAGCCGCAGCCGGCAAGCCCTCTGACGGAGACGGCCGGAGAGGCGGTCGTACCGGCACCGCCGATAGACGGGGGGGCGTAGCATCACTCAGTCTGACGAAAAGGGGACTGCCATGAAGAAATATCTGTTTTTAACAGGAATGTTTTTCGTGACAACGGTACTGATCATGGCCGACAAGGTCGGGCAGGCATGTGCAGAAACCGTTGTGGGGCCTCCTCAAAGCGACTCTTCAACTGCCCAGTTCACCCGCAATGAGCCACAATCCGCAATCCCCGCTCCACGCAGCCCGGGATTTGCGCTGACACCCGATTCCGAAACCACCGATAAACAGGAAACCCAGTCTGACATAAGGGGATCTCTCCCGGCACGCACGGAGCACGGGGTTGTCAAGGAAGAAGCGACAGCGCCCGCGACGCTTCCCGCAAGGCCTCTGACGACAGACAGGCCTCAGATCCCGGCCCAGCCAGAGACGCGGCCTCGTATGGTGCCCGGGCAGCTGACATCACCCGAAACAACCTTGGAACCGCACCGGCAACAACCACGGCTGATTGAGCCGTCCCGTACGCCGGCAGCAGGCACGCAAGCAGAGGTGCGGCATGAAGACTCCAGCCTACCCACCCCGCGGACCTGGTATGAGCAGTCGGAAACAATTTTGGAACGGCAGGATGCCACTCCATCAGCGGACTCTCGCCCTTGGCACCAGCAACAACCTCCCGGCGTGACAGACCCCCTGCCGGAAACCAAAGAACCTCGTTTCGGCGTGCCTGTGCCCCGTGAACCGGAAGCCGTCGTCGATAGAGCGAGAGATTTGCGACCGGTGCAACAGGAGACCCGCCTGCAAGAAGATTTCAGCGAGCAGCAGAGGATACGGATCCAGCAGCGACTCGAGGAGGTTGACCGCCGGATCAAAGCCGGTTTGAGAGGACAAGAGCATCGCAAACTGCAGATGCAACAGGAGCTGCAGCAGATTGCCGAGATTCAGGACAGTGCGCGACGGCGTCGTGCGATCACAGATTATCAGCAGCGTCACCGGACCTTCTACAACGAGGCGCTGCAGCGCGCCAACGTCAATCTCTCGGAGGTGGTGCAGGATCTGCGGCGTATCGCGCCGGAACTTCATTTTTCGGTCGACCCGGTCCTGAGTAACGGGGAACAACCGACCGATACGGTTCGGGGAGTGCCCGTGCAGGTCATGTTCCCGACGGATGATCCCTCCACCACATCGCAGGAACTTCGCAACTTTAACTTTACCAGTAAGCGCAGTTGCAGGGTTGCAGCGGGTGGTGCGGTGACACATCGAAGCAACCGCATTGAGGCCACGGCCAGGTCGGCGGTCGCGGGTGGTTGCACTAACTGGGGTGAGCTATCCCATGCCCTGGATCTTGCGGGGGCTACACGTGCTCATCTCGATGTGCAATTCACCCTGCACGTTGACACCTTGGCTGTGGGCGTTGCGGGAATGGCCCAAAGCTGCGCCTCCGCGAGTGTCAGACCGAGAATAAGGCGGGTCCAGATATGTGTGCTAGCGCCCTTCTTGTGGGTGGCCCATGATGCTCAGGAAATCGCCGTCTCCAAAGAGCGCGTCGAGGTTCCTCCGGATGCCGCCACGCTGGATTTCTATGTTTTTACAGATTCCTGGGGAGCCGTTGGCGGCGGAAGTTCCGCAAAGGCCGAGATCAGCAATATTGACGCCACCCTGGTGCTTGAGCGATGAGCCGGCGCGTACGACATAAATAACTGTTTATGATGAAGTCAAATATGTGCATGCAGTGGGCTTATTGACGGAGCAAATTGCTGGAGGAGGTTACCATGAAAAAGATCGGATCGGAATGTGCGGCCTTTGTAGGCATCTTGATGCTGAGCGCGCTGGTTGCAATGTCAGCAACGACTAAAGAGGTTATTGCCCAAACGAAGATCGACAGCGCTGGTAGTCAACAACTTATAGCCCAAGTGACCAGCAATGATCCACGTTGGCAAGCAGCGGATGACCAGAACCAAGAAACTGTAGCCGCCGAATCCGACACCGCAACCACTCCACAACGCTGGTACGAACGACCGTCCGGTGCACAACAGCGACCGGTTGATCAACCGGTTTTACAGCATGGCGCTCCTCCCGCGGAGCGAACCTGGTATCAAGAAGAGATTCCCGCCGCCAGGCAGCCCCATGTCAGTGTTCCCATTGAGCGTAAAGAAGAAGCCATCGGCGGGGGAAGGCCCGGGGGAGTGTTGCCTGACATGCCGCAGCGAGGCATGACCGGCAGGGACATGGGCCCTGCTGGAACGGCGAGACAACCACCGGCATTTTCGTCCTTTGATCGAGGTGTCGGTCCGGGTGCGGTTAGTAGTGGAATAGGGATGGGGAGGTTTCCTCAGGAAGGAGTTGTAAGAACAGAAGAAGAGCCAGGCAAGACAACTTTCTACATGGATGACGGAAGCGTAATTGAATTGCATCATGCTCCACGCTCCGGAGGGAGGGATACATATGTCCACTGGCCTGCTCCTGGATCTGAAGGTGCGGGTAACCCTACCATTTATTACTATGATGATGACGGCAATCTTGTTGTGGAGGGTTCATCAGAAAATCAGCAACAAGATCAACAAACGGGATCGACGGACCAACAACAAGAGGAAGACCTTGGTATAGAGCTCGCGCCAATCCCTCCAGACGAAGAGGATTATGATACTGACGGTGAGCCAACGCCCGAAAGTCGCTCCGGCGATCCGGATGATTGGTACGGTGGTGAGGCTCCTCCCAGCCGTACCGGGGTAGGCGATACTCTTCAGGATAGACGCCCAGCACGTGACGGTCGGGTTGGCGGCGAGACCGATGACGAGCGTGAATCTGTCCATGCACCACGCCCGGAACTGGATATTGTTGATCAGGCTGGGGAACGAGCCGGGCAGGTGGGCGACCGCCGTGAACGGGGCCCGGGTTTCCAGATTCGCCTTCCCGAAGATCATCTCGGTGATCCTCCGGGAGGTGGCGGTACACGATGAGGTTTTTATGTCGGACGGGAAACTTGACTTCCGGGGAGGTACGCTGAAATGAAAAAAATCAGGACAGTCGTTCTTAAGGTGTTAACCGCGTGCGGTGCATTTGCCCCCGCACGGGTGAACAGAAGCCTGGTCGTGTGTTGTTTGTTGCTGTTTGGTTTTCAGACCATGGCTGCTGCCAGTCCATCTGAAGTACGGCTTGACGATATTCAGTTGTCGGCACAGGTGGGTAAAAGCGAAGAGATCGGTGGACAATACGGTGTATTTTTGAGCACATCGATAAGGGTTGACAAGGAGATCCCCGATGATCGTATGTACATCTTTATGTGGCATGCCTCAAACCATCAGGGATTTGAACCGAGTTCCCATACGCTGCTGCTGATGGATCTATTTCCCTTCAACTACGGAGAAGGCCGTGTGGTCGATGAGCACGGCAGTGCGGTTTTACATGCGTCCCACGTTATAGGCGACGATCTGCTTCCCGGATTGACCTACTATGCTAAAGCGCATGTTGTCGCTGTCAACAAAAATGACTTTGATCAGGATACGCAAACCTTTCGCGCTTCGTCTACCAGTGACTACAGCGATGAAGTGAGTTTTATCCTGCCGTCACCGATTGCGCTGCGAAGGGATATGTCCTATTTTCTGATCGACAACTACTATCGCTCAGTTGATGATGAATACGCGCTGGTAGAAGAAAATGAGGAGCTGATTCTTTATCTGCAGGTAACAACCGATCCAACTTACAGATGGTTTGGGGAGGGCGACGCGTTTGTCGATTTCAATCTTGGCCCTCCCACCCCTCGGCCTGTTCCGGAAATTGGTGATGTGGTCATTTTTGCCCAAGACCTCTATCACC
>SLLR01000124.1 GCA_007134025.1 Desulfuromonadaceae bacterium
CGCCTTGTGCCATAATGGTTTCACCTCGTTGGTGATAGTTTGTTGGTCCGCAACCGCATTCTATCTTCCCGGCTTTGCTGGGACAACGAGGTTTTTCTATTCTTTTGATGGTGGATCTAGGGTTAAGGGATCAAGCTTCAGAACAAGAGCAGAGCAAAACAAGAGGGGTCAAGCTTGACAATCGGAGATTCTTAAGCGCCTCGACACCTCTTTCAACTTCCTAGCCAGCAAGGTATCTGTTTGAATTCTTTGCTCCAGCCGCCGCGCCGCCTGACTGAGCCCCGAAAGATCCCGCTTTAAGAACTCGGCCAATTTAACCAGAGACATTGCTTCGCAATTCCTTACCAGGAGTGCCGCCAGCGCCCTGGCTTGGGCAGCCGGCTGGGCTTTTCCCGCCTTGCACAGTTCCGCGGCGGTGAGTTGGTAAACCGAGCAGACGCTTTCGATAACCTGCCCCAGATTAATGGCAACAGGTCGCACCTCTTCGGTGCGGAGCAGCGCCTGGTCGATAAAGGCATCATCTCCCAAGGCCCGACCTTCGAATGACCCTCGGTGGAAATCCTCCCGGTGTCCCTCCTCTAATCCGTCATCCACAAACGCCCTGTATTGTCTGGAAGCGATTTCAGGGGTTCGTGCAAACTGTGCCAAGGCCCAATCCATGGTCAGCCAGGGTGGGCGGGGCAAGTTCCCGGAATAGTTGGGATGACTGGACCAGGGATACGCATCCGGTAATTTAACCATTGCGGCCCGGACGGGGTTAAGATGGATGTAGCGGATCAACTCCATCAGATAGCTGTCGCCATCGATCAGCAATGCCTTGTACCGCCCCTGAAACAGATGACCGGTCCGCTGGTATTTGCGATTGATGAACTGGGTGTAGCGAAACCCAACATTCTGCATGATGCGGGAGAGGGGTATATCGCCTACCTGAATGGCCAGATGGATGTGTGTCGTCATGAGGCAGAAGGCATGGACGCGATACCTGAAACGCTCGACGCTTTCCTGGAGCAGCAGGAAAAATCGCGCGCGGTCACCCGCATCGAAGAAGACGTCCTGGCCGCTGTTGCCGCGAAGAATGACATGATAAACGGCGCTGGGGAAATGAAGGCGTGGTTTGCGTGGCATGGAAGGAGTGTAGACACGAATCTCCGCTTGTCAAGCTTGACCCCTTATGTATAGAAGGAGTGTAGACACGAATCTCCGCTTGTCAAGCTTGACCCCTTATGTATAAGAAATTTCAGGGGCAAAATGGGGCTTATAAGGCTGTTTCTGGCGGTAATTTTCGAGGATTTTATGGAAGAATCAACAAGTTGGCTTGGTCCGACCCGGGAACACTGCGGGAACCCTAACTATGAGACAGCAGTGGCACCCGCCCATGATTCTGATTCTGGCCCTAATGCAATAAAACAAGAACGTCCCGTCCCGTCGGTATCCCAATAAAACAAGAACGTCCCGTCCCGTCGGTATCCCGTCGGTATCATCCTATCCGGAAAGCCTGTCCGGATCGACCTGGCCGATGTAGGGCAGAGCCCGGAACCTGTCGGCACAATCCAGGCCGTAACCTACCACCCAGACGTCGGGGATGTCGAAGCCGAGATAATCGAGCTGAACCGAGACCTGCAATCGGCCCGGTTTGCGCAGGAAGGCGCAGGTTTTCAGGCTGGCGGGATTGCGGGCCTGAAACAGATTGACCAGGTAATGGAGGGTATGACCGCTGTCGACGATATCGTCGACGATCAGCACATGTTTGTCCTGAACGTCGGAGCGCGCGTCGAGAACGAGCCGGACGGCGCCGCTGCTCACAGTGCGCTCCTCATAGGAAGAGACGGCGATAAAATCGATTCGCCGCGGTATGTTCAGGCGCCGCGACAGGTCGGCCATAAATATGTAGCAGCCGCGCAGTACGCCAATCATGAGGAGTTCATCCACCCCGGCGTAGTCGGTGGAAATGCGGCTCGCCAGCTCTTTCACCCGGCGGCGGATCTCCGCCGCACCTAAGAGTTTTTTCGGCTGATACATGATCCCCCCTTCTCTTTCAGCCGCCAGGAAAAAGCGGAACAAGTTGCATCTTCTGAACATCCACCAGGCCCCGGTCGGTGAGCTTCAGGTCGGGAATAACCTCGAGAGCGAGAAAACTGAGCGTCATGAAGGGGTTTCCTAGCCGGGTGCCGAGACTCCCGGCCGCAACTTCAAGCTCGGCCACCCGGCGAGCCACCTCCTCGATGCTCAGGTCGGACATCAGGCCGGCAATGGGCAGCGGCAGCAGGCAGAGGACCTGTTGGCCTACCGCCGCCGCAAGGCCGCCATTCGCTTCGGCCACAGCCTTGGCGGCGGTCAGCATGGAACGATCATCGGCACCGATCGCCACCAGGTTGTGGTGGTCGTGGGCCACGGTGCCGGCCAGGGCGCCCTGACGCAATCCCATCCCCTGAACGAAGCCGAGACCGACCCGGCCGCTCGCCCGGTGACGTTCGATAACAGCGAGCTTGAGCAGGTCTCTTTGGGGATCGGCTACGGCATGGCTATTTTCAATTCTCGCCGGAAGGATCAGATGCCTGGTAACCAACTGGTCCGGCACCAGGCCGATGACCCGGATCCGCTCGCCTTTCGCCGGCACGGTCAGATCGACCTGCCGCCAGTCCACCGCCACGCTGCGGCGCAGCCGTTCGGGCTCATCCACCTCCCGTGGATCGCCCTGCTTCTCCGTCAATTCCCCTCCCTGGGCGACCAGCCGGCCGGCCTGATAGACTTGGAAAGGGCGGAAGTCGAGGGGATTGTCCACAACGACCAGGTCGCAGCGGCAGCCGGGGACAATCCTGCCCCGATCTTCCAGGCGAAAATGCTCGGCAGGATTGAGAGTGGCCATGCGAATCGCCAGCATCGGCGGCACCCCGGCCTTGACGGCCAGGCGCACCAGGTGATCGATGGAACCGGTGTGGAGCAGATCGCCGGGACTCAAATCGTCGGTACAGAAAGACAGCCGTCGCTCGACAGCCGGGGTGAGCGCCGGCAGCAGGTCGCGAAGATTGCGGGCGGCGCTCCCCTCGCGCAGGAAGAGTCTCATGCCGCATTGCAGTTTGGCCCGAGCTTCCTGCGCCGTGGTGCACTCGTGATCCGAACGGATGCCGGCGGCGACATAGGCCGCAAGTTCCTGCCCGGCCAGACCCGGGCAGTGGCCGTCGACGACCCGGCCCCGGAACAAGGCCAGCTCCCGCAGAAGGTGCTCTTTTCCGGCGATGACCCCGCCAAAATCCATCACCTCACCGAGGCCGACCACACCGGAATCTTCGCGCAGAAGGACCAGATCATCCAGGCTCAAGGCCGCTCCCGACGTCGCCAGCGGAGACGCCGGCACCGAAGAGGGCACGGTCAGCAGAATGTCACAGGGACCGCGCTCTCCGTCCCGGATCATGTAGCGGACCCCCTCGACGCCGAAAACATTGGCGATTTCATGGGGATTGGCGATCACCGTGGTCACTCCTCTGACGGCGGCGGCGCGCCCGTATTCGCGGGGACGAACCAGGCTGCTTTCAATGTGCAGGTGGGCATCGATCAGGCCGGGACAGACCCAGCGGCCCTCCAAATCCACTTCCTCCTTCCCCCCGTAGCCCCGCCCAACCCCGGCAATCCTGGTCCCACAAACGGCGATCTCACCCGGACTGCTCGTTTCCGTGAAAACATCCACCAGGCGCAGGTTCCGCAGCACCAGGTCCGCCGGTTGGTCGCCACGGGCCACTGCCAGTAATCGTTGCACGTCCATTGAGCCTCTCTCCCGGTAATGCGACCGTACCTACCGCCAACTGTCCGTTGTCTGCCAGATGGCAAGGCCGGAAGCCGTGAGTTCAAGTATAGCCTCCATTCGCGCACCTGCAGGACGGCAAACGGGCGCCATCTACAGCCGGGGCGAGCTCATGGCATTACAATAAGAAGAACCGAAATTATGCCGGAGAAGGGAAAAGGATCGAAATCAACGGATCCTATAGGAATTTCGGGGACAGTATATCTAGCAAGTATCCATCCTCCACAATTCAACCAGGTTATTCGGAATATCTGAACAGCGGCCGGCGATACTTCGTTGAAGCAGCACGATGCATATTTGGCATATTGCTTCTTAAGAAACCTGCTTTGAAGTTGAATCGCCTCGGCTTCCCTTTATCGTCCCGCCAGCCAGGTCAGAACCTGCGCCGGATCGTTGCAGAACAAACCATCCACGCCGAGCTGCAGACAATTCTGCAGGGCACTGGCTCCGTCGACGGTCCAGGGGTGGATTGCCAGGCCCTGTTGATGGCAGGCGCAGACCATCGCGGCGGACAGATCGGTGTGGCGGGGGTTGAAACTTTCGGCCCGGCAGGCAAGGGCGCTCTCCAGGGCCACAGTCCAGTCCCCTCGCTCCCACAAAAAACCCAGGGGCAGCTCGGGAGCCCGGCTGCGCAGTTCCCGCAACAGGTTGTAATCAAAAGAAGAGACGACCACGGAGACCTTGGAAAAACGCCGCGCCAGATCCAGCACCGCCTTGCCGGCGGCGGCATTTTTGATCTCCACGTTGATCCTGAGGCGCGAGGCACGCCAGGCAAAAACCTCTTCCAGGGTCGGAATGGTTTCGCCGGCGAAGCCGGAGCCGAACCAGGACCCGGCATCGAGCTGCTTGAGCTGGGCCAGAGTCCGACGGCTAACGGAACCGTGCCCGTTGCTGGTCCGATTGAGGGTTCGGTCGTGAATTACCACCGGCACCCCGTCACTGCTCAACTGCACGTCAAGCTCCAGACCGTGGGCACCGGCGGCTTCGGCGGCAGCAAAAGCGGCCAGGGTATTTTCCGGCGCGACCGCCGAGGCGCCGCGATGTGCCCAGACAAACAATCGCTTCATGTGACGATTTCCTATCAAAACAACATTTGACCAGCATCATAGCCCATTCTGAAAAAG
This sequence comes from Desulfuromonadaceae bacterium, assembly GCA_007134025.1. Classification (GTDB taxonomy): domain Bacteria; phylum Desulfobacterota; class Desulfuromonadia; order Desulfuromonadales; family Syntrophotaleaceae; genus SLLR01. The sequence goes on from SLLR01000124.1 coordinate 4,924, forward strand.
GCCGGCAACGACCATTCACAGAGTCCCGGACAACTTGTTTTCAAAGGTAAACCGTGGCATGATGTGCCCCGACCGCGTGGGAAATTTTCTTTAATCAAAGGAGGGAAGCATCATGGATCGCAACCTTGCACTGGAACTGGTGAGAGTGACCGAAGCCGCCGCTCTGGCCTGCGGCCGCTGGGTCGGCAAAGGGGACAAAAACAGCGCCGACGACGCCGCCACGGAAGCCATGCGCCGCACCCTCGATTCGATCGATATCAACGGAACCGTAGTCATCGGTGAAGGGGAAATGGACGAAGCCCCGATGCTTTATATCGGCGAAAAAGTCGGCCACGACGGCGGCGCGGATGTTGATATTGCCGTTGATCCACTGGAAGGTACCAGTATCTGCGCCAAGGGTATGACCGGCGCCATCACCACCATCGCCCTGGCCCCCCGCGGGGGGTTTCTGCATGCCCCGGACATGTACATGGATAAAATTGCCGTCGGGCCCCAGGCCTGCGGCGTCATCGATATTACCGCCTCTCCCGAAGAAAACCTCAAACGGGTCGCTGAAGCCAAGAGTTGCTACATTCAGGATCTGACGGTAGTGATTCTCGACCGCCCCCGCCACGAAAAGATTATTGGAGAAGTCCGTAAGGCCGGTGCCCGTATTCATCTGATTTCCGACGGCGACGTGGCTCCGGCCATTGCCGCTACCGTGGCCGACAGCGGCGTGGACATGATGCTCGGTATCGGCGGCGCGCCGGAGGGAGTTCTGGCGGCAGCGGCCCTGAAGTGCATGGGCGGCGGCATGCAGGGCCGGCTGGTTTTCCTCAGCAGCGAGGAAAAAGACCGGGCCAGAGCCATGGGCATCGACGATTTTGACCGCATCTATTCCGCCGAGGAAATGGCTGGAGGCGACGTCTTTTTTGCCGCCACGGGAGTAACCAACGGCGAACTGCTGCGAGGGGTGCGTTATTTCTCGGGAGGCGCAGAGACCCACTCCATTGTCATGCGCTCAAAGAGCCGCACGGTCCGTTTTATCAAGGCCGAGCATCAGTTCGATTTCAAACCGGTTTACTGACAGACGGGCGGCGCCACTTTCCACCGCCGGTCGGACGACAAGAGACCTTCAACAAAAACTTTCACAAAGCTCGTCCCTGCCGCGCCCTTTGGTGCCAGCATGAACAGCTTTTTTCGGTCGCTTCGGCGACATAAAAATATCCTCATAAGGAGAACAGGTTCATGGCAGGACACAGTAAGTGGGCCAATATTCGGCACCGTAAGGGCGCCCAGGACGCCAAACGCGGCAAAATCTTCACTAAACTGATCAAGGAAATTACTGTGGCCTCTCGGCTCGGCGGAGCCGATATCGAATCCAACCCGCGGTTGCGCACCGCCATCGACAAAGCCAAAGCCGGCAACATGCCCAAAGACACCATCGAACGAGCCATCAAAAAGGGCAGTGGCGACCTGGATGGGGTGACTTACGAAGAAGGCACCTTTGAAGGCTACGGTCCCGGCGGTGCGGCGGTGATTGTTGAATTCATGACCGACAACCGAACGCGCACGGTGGCCGATGTGCGCTATATTTTCAGCCGCAACAACGGCAGCCTCGGGGTCAGCGGCTCGGTCGCTTTTCTGTTTGACCGCAAGGGACTGATCCTCCTGGATGGAGAACAGGACTTCGACACTCTCTTTGAAATCGCCCTTGAAGCCGGAGCCGAGGACGTCAAGGAGGCCGATGACGGATACGAAATCGTTACCGATCCCTCTGCTTTCATGACGGTTCGAGACGCCCTGGCCGACAGGGGCCTGGAGTGGCTATCGGCGGAAGTCACCATGATCCCGCAGACGACGGTCCAGCTCGAAGGCAAGCAGGCCGAACAGATGCTTAAGCTGATAGATAAGCTGGAGGATAACGACGACGTTCAGAACGTCTACGCCAACTTCGACATCGCTGAAGAGGATCTCGCCAACTTCTTGGGCTGAACTTTTCCAGCCTGCGGAACGGGCGACCTCGCCGGGCTTTTGAGCCGATGCTGCCCGTTCCGTTTTTTGGTTCCGAAAACGGACTACAGGCTCGAGTAAGCCGAGGGCAAGCTGCCGGCCTTCAGCGAGGAAACGCGAAACATCATGCGCATTCTGGGAATCGACCCCGGTTCACGGGTTACTGGCTACGGCCTCATCGAAAAGCAGGGCACCCGTCTGCGACACATGGACAACGGCGCTATCAACACCTGCAGCAGCGCCCCTCTTCCCGACCGGCTTCAGGTGATCTACCAGGAACTGGTTCGGGTCATCGTCGCCTACGCACCTGACGCCATGGCCATCGAACAAATTTTCATGGCCAAAAACGCCCAGTCGGCCCTGAAGTTGGGACATGCCCGGGGCGCGGCCATGCTGGCCGGTGTCAATGCCGGCCTGACGGTGGCCGAGTATTCGGCCATTGATGTGAAAAAAGCGGTGGTCGGCTATGGTCGGGCCGACAAGAGCCAGGTTCAACAGATGGTGCGCATGCTCCTGGGCCTGCCGGAAGTGGCTCAGGAAGATGCATCCGACGCCCTGGCGGTGGCCATCTGCCACGCCCACAGCCAGTCTCCGGCCCGCCCTATCGCCCGCCTTAGGCACCCCTGACCGCCCACCGGGAGGTACTCTTGATCGCTCTGCTCAGCGGCACCATCGTTCACAAGTCGGTCAACCAGATCATTCTCGATGTGGGCGGCGTCGGTTACCAGCTGCTGATTCCCCTCTCCTCCTTTTATTCTCTGCCGGAGCAGGGCGCCGCGCGGCTCCATGTCCACACACACGTGCGGGAAGACGCGATCCTGTTGTTCGGCTTTCTGACCATGGAAGAGAAAGAAATGTTCGGGCTGCTACTGAGCATCTCGGGCGTCGGCCCCAAAATGGCGTTGAACATTCTGTCCAACATCCCGGTCCTCGATCTCAAGGCAGCCTTGACCCAGGGCAATGTAAAGCAGCTTTCGGGGCTTCCCGGAATCGGCAAAAAGACTGCGGAGCGGCTGGTTCTGGAACTGCGGGAGAAAATTCCCTTTGAAGCCGGGCCCGTCGATTCCGGCGGCCTTCAGAAGTCATCTGCGGGCGGCCGGCGGGAGGATGCTCTGTCGGCCTTGATTAATCTCGGCTACAGGGATACCTTGTGCAAAAAAGCCCTCGACAGCCTGGACACGCCCGCCGAAGCTTCGCTTGAGGAAGTTCTCAAGGCGGCTCTGAAGGTGCTGATGCGCTGAGACCGCGCTTTTGTCCGCAGTGCCATAAAGCCCCCCGGCAAGGGCAGCAACAGACAGGGATTCTTTACAAGGACCTGCCATACCTCAAGGAACAGCCATGAGCGAGCGACTGATCTGCGGCGAACTCGGTAGTGATGACCCGCGCTACGAAACCTCGTTGCGCCCCCGCACCCTGAAAGAGTACATCGGCCAGCTCAAGGCCAAGGAAAATCTTCAGGTCTTTATCGACGCGGCCCGGGCCCGCCAGGAAAGCCTGGACCATGTGCTGTTTTTCGGGCCGCCGGGTCTGGGAAAGACCACCCTGGCCAACATCATCGCCTGCGAGATGGGGGTCAACATCAAAAGCACTTCCGGGCCGGTCATCGAAAAAACCGGCGACCTGGCGGCCATTCTCACGAACCTTGAAGAAGGCGACGTGCTGTTCATCGACGAGATCCATCGCTTGTCGCCGGTGGTGGAAGAGATTCTTTACCCCGCCATGGAGGACTACCAACTCGACATCATTATCGGTCAGGGGCCGTCGGCGCGCACCATCAAGTTGGATATTCCCCGTTTCACTCTGGTGGGCGCCACTACCCGCGCCGGCCTTCTGTCTTCTCCCCTGCGGGACCGTTTCGGCGTGATCTGCCGGCTGGAGTTTTACAACCCCGAGGATCTGGCCACCATTGTCCGCCGCAGCGCCGGAATACTGGGGGTTCCCGTTGTCAAGGACGGCGAACTGGAAGTGGCCCGTCGCAGTCGCGGCACCCCCCGTATCGCCAACCGGCTGCTGCGCCGGGTGCGGGATTTTGCCGAAATCAAGGGGGACGGCACCATCACCCGGCAGATCGCCGACCTGGCCCTGCATCGGCTGGAAGTGGATGACCGGGGTCTCGACCAGATGGACCGTCTGATTCTGCTGACCATCATCGACAAGTTCGGCGGCGGCCCGGTAGGCGTGGAGACCCTGGCGGCGGCGGTGGGAGAGGAGAAGGACACCATTGAGGACGTGATCGAGCCCTACCTGCTGCAACAGGGCTACCTCAACCGCACCCCGCGAGGTCGCACCGCCACCGAACTGGCCTATCGGCATCTGCAGCGCCTGCCACAAGGTGCTGACAAAGGCTCGCTTTTTTCCTGATTCTGCGATTGCACGAGCATCCTGCCCATGGCTTCTGAAATCCCCGCGCCCCTGTCCCCCGAAACCTTGCGCCAATGGACCGGACAATTAGGCCATTGGGCGGAGAGCTTTATCCGCGGAGGCCGTTCGCCTCTGCGCAAGGTGGAAACCTTTCCCGCCCTGATCACCGCCGAAGGTGAATTCCGCCCGCCGCTGCTGTTCTGGATCAATCGAGACAGCTGCATGGCGGGCGGCGTGGTGCTGTTCCCTGCCGACAACGATGCCGAGAGCATGGCGGCGGGTCGCCTCTGCGCCCGCGCCCTGGGATTGCGCTATTTCGTTACCTGGACCCGGGACGGGGTCTTTTTCTGGGACGAGGGCAATCCTCCCCGGCTGCGCAAAAAACAGCTCCTGCCAGGCAAAAATCCTCCTGCGGCTCAGGAATTTCAGCAAACCCTGCAGTGGCTGCTGGAAGAAATCAAGCTGCTGGCGGTGCTGGCCGCCGTTCCCTCTCCCGACCTGTCTCCCTGCTACCTGGCCAATCTGTGGCGGGTCACCCTGCAAAAAACCGTGCCCCTGCTGGAGCAGGCCCAGCGCATTGCCCGCAGCGAACATTACCCGGACAGCCGGCTGCCGCGGCAGCTGGCTGTCGACAAGGCCTATCTGACCCTGTTTCGGCTACTCGCTCTGTGCGTCAGCGATCGGCTGCCCGCCGAAACCCAGCCCGCCCGACTGGAGGGGGCGATGCTGGAGGCGTTGCACCATCTTCCCCGGGATTTGGCAAGGGGATTGGCCCCGCCCCCTGCGGAATCGCTGCTGCCGGAAGCGGTGGGGGTCGTTTATCACCTGTTGTTCCGTCGTCTGACCCAGCTGCGCGCCGCCGGCGACCGGCACCGCTGCCGTGAGGCGCTGACGCTGCTGCTGGCCCATGACCGCCTTTTACTGGGCGGTCGTCGCCCCCCGTCGCCCCCTGCCGCTTGCCGGTCGGCCTTGTGGCTTAACCCCGACCAAGCCAGCCAGAGCAACGTACCAGCACTGGAATTCGGGCCTTCGGCCCTGTTAGCCGGGGTGGCCCTGCAACGCCACCTGCTGGGTCTTAAACCCGTTGCACAGGCCACCTCGCTGTGGCAGATCGGTGAAGATTTTCTGCCCGACTGGATCGGCGGCAGTCTGGCCGAATGTCGGCCTCTGGCGGACGCCGAGCGCCAGCGGCTCCTGATTCTGCTGCGCCGATCCTGGCCCAATCGCCGTTTGTCCCTGCCCTCTTCCTCTCCCGCCTGGGCCTGGCAAATGCTGCACCTGCTGGGACTGGCCGCGGAACAGGCCCTGCTCGACCTGAGGCTGCCGACAGGCTGGCTTAACAGCGGTCACGGCAGGGCCATTCTAGGACTGCTCCAGCAACACTTCACGGTGGTGACGCTCGCCATGGTGGATCAGGAAACCCTGAATCTGCAGATGACAAAATCGCCCACTGCAGGCAGCTTGTCGCTACTGATCCGCCAGGATATGCGGCGGAGCCTGGAGTGGGACTGGCTAAAGTCCCGCCACACGGCTGTTTTCGACCTGGCCCTGCACCTGCCCGCAGGGCTTTTTCGACTGCTGCAGAACGGTTCGCTGAGCTTTCCTACCGATACCAACTGGCAGGAAAAATACAACGAAGCCGCGTTCGCCTTTACCCGCTCGAGCTTCGGCCGAGCCCTCTGGCAACGGCTCGGCGAAGGTCGCCCGCTGCCGCGCAGGGCAACGCTGAAACAACAGTTTCTTCGCACGGGACTGCCGCTGCCTGCCGCCAAGTTTCTTCAACGATTGCAGCTGGCGCTGGAAAGCACGCCGCCGGAGAGCGACCGAAGCAGCCTCTGCGACCAGGAGCTGACTCTTTGGCTGGGCCGGGATCTGCTCCGACAGGTTGCCGACATAAAAGAGGCATGGGTGCCGGCCATCTCCTCCGGAGCGACTGGCGACGAACCTGCTAATCCGGCCGGGATGATCGCCGGGGAGGTCTTTGTCGACGGTCTTCCTCGCTTTCCCGAACACTACCTCTACGATCACTACCGCCCCCAGCTCCGGGACTATTCCTTTACCCCGCCTCTGAGCACCGGGAGTGAATTTTTTGGACGCGTCATCTTAAGCGACGGAGCACAGCAGACCATCGAAGTCGACAACCCGGATATCGCAACAGCCCTTCTGCTGGTGGCCGCTGCCGGCCGTTGCTCGGTGAGCCTGCCCGTCGATTCGGGGATTGCCGCTGACATTGTGCGCCACTATCTGAGAGACCTGAACAGTCTGAGGCAAAAGCTGAACCGCTGCTGTCATCGTCATTGCGCCGACCCGGCTCAGGCCGAATACCTGACCGAAACTCTCTGGTCCGACCAACCGCTGCCGCCCTGGAGCACCGTGTTTGAGCTCTCTTGCCTGTGACGTTATGCGTCCCGTTGCCTATGATCCAGCCAATGTTAAACTGGTTACATCGCCTCCTTGGCTGTGCTAGTGTCCAAAAAGCGCTGCTGCATTGCTGGCAACATAAAAAACTCACAGGGGCCGGTTAAATAGGCACCCCCCATGCCCAGCGCTCCAGCTGGCGAGGGATGAAGCAATGAGAGCGGCCTTTAACGCCTTTTTGTGACCATTCAACCACCGCTGACCTAAGGGAGAAAACCATGAATGAACTGATTGAAAAAACCCTGCTTGCCGGTATCGGGGCTCTGGCCCTGAGTCAGAAAAAAGCCGAAGAACTGGTGGGCGCCCTGCAGCGCCAATTCAATTTAAGCGAAGAAAAGGGCCAGGAGTTGCTGAACGCCTTGCGGGAAGCAGTGAATGATCAGCAGCAGCGCCTGGAAAACATCGCCCGGGAAGAGTTGAAAGGCTCGGCGGTACGCCTGGGCCTGGTGGACCGAGAGGAATTCCGGCAACTGCAGGATCGCGTTGAACGCCTTGAGCAACGACTGAACACCAGAGTCTGAACATCCTGCCGAAACGATTAAGAATATGCCGTCATTTTTTCGGATCAACCGAAATATCCGATCTATTCGCCGTTATCGCCAGGTCCTCGGCGTCCTGATCAAATACGGCTTCGGCCACATACTGGAACAACTCGGCGTCCAGAATTATCTGCGCCGGGGCCGCAGGCTGTTCCGTCCTAAAAGCGCCGACCGCAGCTTTGAACGCCTGACTGCCCCCCAGCGGCTGCGGCTGGCTCTTGAGGAGTTGGGGCCGACTTTCATCAAGCTCGGCCAGCTGCTGTCCAGCCGTCCGGACATTCTGTCTTTGGAATACACCCGTGAACTGAGAAAGCTGCAGGACAGGGTTCCGAGCGTCTCCATCGAGGCCATTCGGGGGGTCATCGCGGCGGAATTCGGTCGCCCGACAGAGTCTCTGTTTGCCGATTTTTCCGCCGAACCTCTGGCCGCCGCATCCATCGCCCAGGTCCATCGGGGACGTCTTCACAGCGGCGAAGAGGTCGTCATCAAGGTGCGCCGACCCCAGATTACCGCTCTGATCGAAACGGACATCAACATTCTGGAAGGCCTCGCCAACCTCTTCGAACGGCATCTGGGTGGCGAGACGATCTTCGATCCTCCGGCCCTGGTCAAGGAGTTCCGCCGCACCATCGAAAGAGAGCTGGATTTCAACCGGGAGCGCCATACCGTCGACCGGTTCCGGGAGAACTTCGCCGGCGAGGACAACGTTCTTGTTCCCCGGACCTATCCGGACTGCTGCGGCGAAACCGTCCTGACCCTGGAATTCATCGACGGCATCAAGGTCTCGGAGATTGATCTGCTGCGTCAAGCCGGCTACGATCTTCCAACCATTGCCGCCAACGGCGCCGACGCCATCCTGGAGCAGATTCTGGTTCACGGTCTGTTCCATGGCGATCCCCATCCCGGCAATATTTTCATTCTGCCGGGCAACGTGGTCTGTTTCATCGACTACGGCATGGTCGGCCGACTCGACCGGGAGTTAATCTACCGTCTGGCTGAAATCCTGACTTCTATTCTGCAGCGGGATATTGAACGGCTGGTTTCGGTGCTGCTCTATTCCGGGGATCTGACGGAAGATATCCGCCGTCCAGAGCTCAAGAAGGCGGTCAGCGACTTTGTGGATGATTATTACGAAGTACCACTGCAGGAGATTCGGGCCGGCCGCTTGCTCATAGAGTTCGTTGAAATTCTCATTCAGTTCCGGATTCCCTTCTCTCCAGACCTGATGCTGCTCTCCAAGACCCTGTTGGTCATGGAAGGGATCGGTCGGCAACTTGATCCTGCTTTCAACATGGTGGTCCACCTCAAGCCCTTCATGAACCGCCTGCTGAAAGAGAAAGCTGCGCCGACCAACCTGGGACGGGAAGGTGTACGCCTGGCTCGGGCCTACGGATCTCTTGTGCGCAGCCTGCCGGACGACCTGAAGGAGCTGATCACTCGGGTCAACCGCAACAAGTTCAAGATCGACCTCGAACACCGGGGTCTCGACCGCCTTATCACCGACCTCGACAAATCCAGCAACCGACTGTCCTTCAGCATGTTGATCGCGGCTCTGATTGTCGGCTCTTCCCTGATCATGCAGACCGACAAAGGCCCACTGCTGTTCGGCTTTCCAGCCCTCGGCATTATGGGCTACTCCATCGCCGCAGTCCTCGGTCTGTGGCTGGCTATCGGCATCCTGCGCTCCGGCCGCCTTTAGTAACCCGGTGTGGTGAAATATACACATCTCCTCGGCTCAAAAAACCACACAAACCCTTTATGCTTTTTTCCTTCTCAGAAAAAGTCCTGATTTATCAACAAGATATATTTTTTTATAAAATGGCAAGCTACTTGCATAACCAAGCAGGTCGTAAGCGTATTGCATCCGTGACTTGTTTCGGGAAGGACACCCTTTTATTATGATTTTTCAAACGACTCTGCGGCATCCCGTAAATATTTCCGGCATCGGACTCCACTCGGGGCAGGAGATCACCATGTCCCTGCGCCCGGCTGACGCGGGAACCGGCATTGTTTTTCATCGACGTGACGGTGAACGGATTGTCAGCATCGAGGCCCGCTCCGCCAACGTGGTCGATACCCGCATGGCCACCGTCATCGGCAAGGGCGACCTGTCCGTTTCCACCATCGAACACCTGATGGCCGCCCTCGCCACGTGCCGCATTGACAACCTGCATGTGGACATCGACGGACCGGAAGTCCCGATCATGGACGGCAGTGCGACACCCTTTATCGCTTTGCTCGAAGAATGCGGCATACGGGAACTGGGCGCCAAGCGCAAGTACCTGACGATTCGCAAGCCGATTACGGTTGTGGACGGCGAAAAGCGTGTGACCCTGATTCCGTCGCGGTTTTTCCGGGTTTCCTTTGATATCGCCTTTGACCACCCCTGCATCTCCCTTCAGCATCGTTCGGTGAAGGTTTCACGGGAACTGTTTGCAAAAGACCTGGCGCCGGCCCGTACCTTCGGCTTTCTGCAGGAGGTTGAATACCTCAAAGCCAACGGATTGGCCCGGGGAGGCTCTCTGGACAACGCCGTCGTGATCGGCGAGGACAGTATTCTTAACCCGGAGGGTCTGCGTTTCAGCGATGAATTCGTGCGCCACAAAATTCTCGACGCTATCGGCGACTTCAGTCTGCTGGGCTATCCGATCTTCGGTCACATCAAGGCCTACAAGGCCGGCCATGACATCAACCATCAGACGGTGGAAAAGATTCTCGCCTCCCCCGACTGCTGGCAACTGGTGGAGCTGGGCGAGGCCTCGCCCAAGCCATCCCGCGCGGCAGCCGGACAACGGGCCTTCGCTCCGGACATGGCTTTTTCCTGAGCCTTTGTTTTTCAAAAAAAAGCAGCCTTCGGGCTGCTTTTTTTTTGCCCGCTTTCAACCCCGATTGGCCTTGCAATACTCTGGGCCAATAACCTACTATTAAGCATTTACTCCAGCCAAGAGCGCCATGAACCCTGCTAGCGAAAACCCGCAGAAAAAAAGTCCCGAGTTCCGCAAACGTCGCCGGGAATGGCTGATTGCCGGGCTGGTGACGGTACTGGTTCTGATTCTGGGTCGCTTCGAATACAAGCTGTTTGAAATCTCCGCCGAGCTTCCCTACTCGCAGAACGTCCTGGTTCTGGTTCTGATCAACGTCAACGTCCTGTTGATCCTGCTGATTCTGTTCCTGGTTCTGCGCAACCTTTTCAAACTTCTGCTGGAGCGCCGGCGACAGGTTCCCGGAGCGAAACTCCGAACCAAGCTGGTCGCGGCTTTTGTCGCTCTCTCGCTGATTCCGACGATGCTACTGTTTTTTGTCGCAGCGGGGATCATTTCGAGCACCATTGAAAACTGGTTCAACACCGAAATCGAGACCTCCCTCGAAGAATCCCTGGCCGTCGCCCAGACTTACTATAAAAACTCGGCCACCAATGCCCTCTATTATGCCGACCAACTGGCCCGTATCGTTCGAGAACAGAGACTCCTCAACGAGGAGAATCTGCCCGAACTGGCTATTCTTATCGAACAGAAGCAGCAGGAGTACAACCTCGGAGTAGTCGAGGTCTTCTCTTCAACCTACGAAGAACTGGTACGGGCGTCCAACCCTCAGGTTCCCATGGCCGATTTTACCAATCCGGACTCGGAAACCATTCGCGAAGCCCTGCAGGGCAACCGCTTCACCCGCGTCACCCCCATCGGCAAGGCGGACTTGATTCGTGGCGTGGTGCCGGTCTTTTCCAACTGGAACCCCACCGACGTGGTCGGGGTGATCGTAGTGAACTACTATGTGCCTTATTCGCTGGTCAGCAAAGTACAGGAAATTTCCGCCTCGTTTGAACAATACAAGAGCACCAAGCTGCTTAAGGGGAGGATTCAGTCTGCCTATGTGCTGGTTCTTTTGCTGATTGCCCTGGTCATCATCTTTCTCGCCACCTGGTTCGGCTTTCATCTGGCCCGCGGAATCACGGTGCCGATTCAGGAACTGGCCCTGGCAACCAACCGGGTGGCCGGGGGCGATCTGGGCGTTCAGATCGACGCGCAAGGGGATGATGAAGTCGCCTCGCTGGTCCAGGCCTTTAACAAAATGACCCTCGATCTGCGCAAGGGCCAACAGAGCATCCGCCAAGCCAACCTGGAACTGCAGTCCTCGAACCTGGAGCTTGATCAACGCCGTCGCTACATGGAAATCATCCTTCGCAACGTCACCGCAGGGGTTATTTCCGTGGATCGTATGGGCAACTTGACCACCATCAACAAATCTGCAGAGAAACTGCTCCGGATTCACACCGGTCGCCTGCTGGGCAAGAACTTTCGGGAAGTTATCACTCCCGATCATCTGCCTCTGATCAAGGAACTGCGCGACGCACTGGAGGCGTCGGGAAAGGACTCGATTCGCAAACAGGTCACCGTCGACATGCCCGACACCAAGCTGACCCTGCTGGTCAACATGACCACCCTGCGGGACGAAAATGGCGATTTCATGGGGACCGTCGTGGTGTTTGATGACTTGACCGAACTGATTCGTGCTCAACGCATGGCGGCATGGCGCGAGGTGGCGCGGCGCATTGCCCACGAAATCAAAAACCCCCTGACTCCGATTCAGCTTTCGGCCCAGCGCCTGCGGCGTCGTTACCTGAATCGTTTTGAAGGCGACGATACGGTGTTCGACGAATGCACCCGCATGATCGAAAAACAGGTCGACGAGCTGAAGAATCTGGTCAACGAATTTTCCAGTTTTGCCCGCATGCCGACCAGCAACCCGACTCCCAACGATTTGAACGAGGTTATTGCCGAAGCGCTGGTTCTGTACCAGGAGGGGCATAAGGACATTGCTTTCCATTTCGCTCCCGACCACCGGCTTCCGGTCTTCAATCTCGATCGCGATCAGCTCAAGCGGGTCGTTATCAATCTGCTCGACAATGCGGTGAGTGCCATCGGGGGAGACGGCCGGATCCGGGTCGAAACCAGTTACAATGAGGCACTGAAGATCGCCTCTTTTGCCGTCGTCGACAACGGCTGCGGCATTTCAGCCGAGGACAAGCCCCGTCTCTTTGAACCTTATTTTTCCACCAAAAAGACCGGTACCGGCCTGGGCCTGGCCATTGTTGCCAGTGTCATTTCCGATCATAACGGCTACATTCGGGTCAAGGACAATCCGCCCCACGGGACCCGATTCATCGTTGAACTGCCAGTGGACAACGACCGCGAATCTTTAACCTAGAAGCCCGTCGCAGCAAAAAGTACGGGACATTCATTCCCGAGCGCGGCAGCTTTCCGGCCTTGCCGGAAAACCATACAGCCAGGCAAACACCATGAAATCCATTTTGATAATCGATGATGAAGAAAGTATTCGGCAAAGCCTGACGGGAATTCTCCAGGATGAGGGCTACCGACCGCTGATTGCAGGTAGCGGCGAGGAAGGACTGAAACGGCTGCGGGAAGAGAGTCCTGACCTGATTTTGCTGGACATCTGGATGCCCGGCATCGACGGCCTGGAAACCCTACGGCTTATCCGTGAGGAGGCCCCCGAGCAGATGGTCATCATGATGAGCGGGCACGGCTCAATCGAAACGGCGGTCAAGGCCACCAAACTCGGTGCCCATGATTTTATCGAAAAACCCCTGTCCCTGGAAAAAGTTCTGCTCAGCGTGGAAAATGCTTTCAAGGTGAGTCAACTGGTGCAGGAAAACCGTACTCTCCGGCAGAAAATGGCCAAAGACCTCGATATGATCGGGCAAAGCGAGACCATCCGATCCCTGAAGAAACAGATTGCCATTGCTGCGCCGACATCGGGATGGGTGCTGATCACTGGAGAAAACGGCACCGGCAAGGAACTGGTCGCACGGGCTACACACAATCTTTCACACCGCAAAGACAAGCCTTTTGTCGAAGTTAACTGTGCCGCGATCCCCGAAGAACTCATCGAATCGGAATTGTTCGGCCACGAGAAAGGGGCTTTCACGGGAGCCACCACCCAACGCAAAGGCAAATTCGATCAGGCCCACGAAGGCACTCTGTTTCTGGATGAGATCGGCGACATGAGTCTCAAAACCCAGGCCAAGATTCTGCGCATTCTTCAGGAAAGACGTTTTGAGCGGGTCGGCGGAAACCGGCCCATTGAGGTCGATGTGCGGGTCATTGCGGCGACCAACAAGGATCTCGAAGAGGAAATCGAGCAGGGCAATTTCCGCCAGGATCTTTATTATCGCCTCAATGTGCTGCCCTTTCACGTGCCGCCGCTGCGGGAGCGGCAGGAGGACATTCCCCTGCTGATCGAGCATTTTTTAGCCCATTTTTGCCAACATGAGGGTCGCCCGGTCAAAAGCATCGCTGACGATGCCCTTGCTATTCTGATGAACTATGCCTGGCCAGGCAATGTCCGCGAGTTGAAAAATCTGGTGGAACGACTGGTTATAATGGTTCCAGAGGATACCATTTTGCGGGATCATCTTCCCGAATCGGTACAGGCCTCCACACCGAGCACGGCCGTTTCGGCCGAAGCGGCCACCCTCAAGGAAGCCCGCGAGCAATTTGAAAAGGATTTTCTGCGCCAGAAACTGACCGAGTTCGAAGGCAACATCTCCCGTACCGCCGAAGCCATCGACATGGAACGCTCCAACCTGCATCGCAAGCTCAAGGCTTTTGGTATCGAATACAAGAAGCCCTGAGGCGGACCCTTCCTTCAATCGGCCTCGGGCGGCGTTTCCAGACTGATGCGGCCGATCCTGCCGCTCTGCAGATCCCGCAACAGCACTTCCGCCGCCCGCTGGGCATCAACCCGGCCGCCGGCTTCGAGACACCCGCGCCGACGGCCGATTTCTTCCAGCAACTGGTCCGCAGTGGCGGGCAGCGTCTCGATTTTATAGCGGCGCATCAGTAATTCACTGTAGCGTGCCATGAGGTAATCGACGGCAAACCGGGCGACCGACGGATAATCCATGGCATTGTCGCCAATGGCACCGCTGGCGGCCAGACAGTACGCTCCCTGTTGATCTTCCAGGTTGGGCCACAGAATCCCTGGAGTATCGAACAGCATCACGCCATTGCGCAAATCGATCTGCTGGGCGCTGCGGGTAATGGCGGGGCGGTCGCCGACCCGGGCGATGCGTTTTCCGGCCAGGGTATTGATCAGGGTGGACTTGCCGACATTGGGAATACCCATGACCATTACCCGCAGAGGCCGCCCCGGAACCCCCCGTTGAGGGACCAGACTGCGGCACAGCTTGGGCAAACGGGAGGCTTCCTTGTTGTTGGCGGCGTTGATGGCCAGGGCGCGAAGCCCTCGACCGCTCCGTTCAAAAAATCGAATCCAGTTTCCGGTCACCTGGGGGTCGGCCAGATCCGCCTTGTTCAGAAGCTTGATGAAGGGTTTCTGGCCCCGCAGATCAGCCAGCAGAGGGTTGCCGCTGGCCGCCGGCAGCCGGGCGTCCAGAACCTCGATGACTATGTCGATTTTGGGCATCGCCTCGGCTATCTGCTTGCGAGCAGTGTTCATGTGCCCGGGGAACCATTTGATCGTCATGAAAAATACTCCTGACGCCGTCGCGCCGGTTATGACCGTGGAATAGATCAGGAACCGCCGGAGAAAAGGGCATCGGCGGTGGCTTGTGCGGCGCTGACACAATCGTTGAGGCCGATACCGAAAAAGGCATTGCCGGTGAAATGAAGTCCGGGATACAGACCAGTCCGATGTCGCAACTCCTGGAGCCGCCGGCCGTGTCCCGTTGGATACTGGGGAATGGCCCGCCGGTGGCGAAAGACGCAGGCGAATTCGGGGGCTGCGGCTATGCCCATGGTCTGGCGCAAGGCGGACCGGGTTTCCTGAACAAGGGTATCGTCATCCCAATCGGCCACCTGCGGTCGCGACGCCCCGCCGAGCATGGATCGCAACAGGACGCGGCCTTCCGGAGCCCGGCGGCTGAAAATGCTCGAGTCCCAGAGAGTGCCCAGCATCGGCAGGGGATTGGGATGGGCCATCAGAAAACCAAAGCCGTTGAGATCGTGGGCAATATGTCGGCGTTCGAATCCCAAACAGACCACCTGCAGCGAGGCATAGGGAATCTCCCGCAGCAAGTCGGCCATCGGTTGATCGAAAACTTGAACCAAATCGGCAAAATCGTAAGCCGGCAGCGCCGAGACCACCGCATCGGCCTGCAACCGGCGGCCGTCGCCCAGATGCAGGGCAAAGCCACTTGCCGCCGGCTCCAGAGCCAGTACCGGGGCACAGACCTCGACCTGCTCCCCGAGCACCTGCTGCAGGCGGTCGGGAAGGCGCTGCAGGCCATCAGCAAATGAAGTAAGCACCCCGGCCGGACCGGAGGCACTGGCCACCGCCTTGCCGGCCCGCTTTTCGGCCCGGCGCCGGCGAGCCAGACGAAACATGGCCCGAAACAGACCGCCGTAGTCCGTTTCCAACTGCCGAATCCGTGGAAAGCAGCTCGCCAGGCTCATGGACTCGGGGTCGCCGGCAAATATGCCGGAAACCATCGGCGCGACCAGTCGGTCCAGTGCCTGCCGACCCAGTCGGCGCCGACAAAAGTCGGCAAGGGATTCGTCCTCTTCGGAACGCCGGGGCGGAATAAAGACCTCTGCCGCCATGCGCATCTTGGCAGCGGGGGTGAGTAAACCGGTGCGAAGAAAAGCCCCCGCGTTTTCCGGAACCTGGTGCAGGCGGTTTTCGGCATAAATAAACCGGCGGCGGGCATTGTCATCGGATCGCATCAGCTGTTCTGCGATCTGCAGTCGGCGGCACAAATCGAGGGTCGCCGGTTTACCGTCAAGAAAACCATTGGGGCCCCATTCGCACAGGTACCCCTTCTCGCTGAGCAGACTGCGAATTTTTCCGCCGACCCGAGGTTCGGCTTCCAGAACCTGCAGAGCGATTGACCGCCCCTGCTCCTGTGCCTGCTGCTGCAGCAGAAAAGCCGTCGCCAGCCCGGATATGCCGCCGCCGATAATGACCACCCGCATGCCGATCCTCCCAATATAGTTCGAATTGGTCCCGCATCATGGCAATAAAAACCGCCCCGCGCAACGCATCTACCCGGGTACCGCCCTTGACCTGAAGCGGTGGCGTATCTATATTGTCTTAGCATTTCAGCTGTTTAACGGGAGACTTTCATGAGCAAAGACTACTACGCCACCCTCGGTGTCGCCAAGGACGCCG
The DNA here is from genome assembly GCA_007134025.1 of Desulfuromonadaceae bacterium. GTDB lineage: Bacteria > Desulfobacterota > Desulfuromonadia > Desulfuromonadales > Syntrophotaleaceae > SLLR01. The sequence goes on from SLLR01000124.1 coordinate 21,384, forward strand.
AAGCCGACGTCATCAAAAAGGCGTACCGCAAGCTGGCACTCAAACATCACCCGGACAAAAACCCGGGCGACAAAAAGGCCGAAGAAAAATTCAAGGAAATCACCGAAGCCTATGCGGTGTTGTCCGACGCGGAGAAGCGCCGGCAGTACGATCAGTTCGGCGAAAGCGGATTTCATCAGCGCTACTCACAGGAGGATATTTACCGGAATTTCAATGGAGCCGACGTGTTTCGCGAATTCGGCTTCGACTCGGACGAAATCTTTGCCCGGATTTTCGGTGGCATGGGAGGACGCAGCTCCTTTTTTGGAGGCCGCCCGCAGCCGGTCAAGGGGCAGGACTATATCATGCACCTGAGCATCCCTTTTCGTCTCGCCATGGAAGGTGGCAAACAGCGGGTCGACTATCGAGGTGATCAGGGGTTGGAAAATCTCCAGGTGACCATACCTGCCGGCATCGAGTCGGGACAGAAGCTGCGCATCGCCGGCAAAGGCGGTCCCAGCCCTACGGGCGGCCCGCCCGGTGACCTGTTTCTTGAAGTCAATGTCGCCCCGGATCCCACTTTCAGCCGGGACGGCCGGGACCTGACGGTCAAGGTGAGCATCCCCTTCAGCGGTGCCTGCCTCGGCTGTTCGGCGGAAGTTCCCACATTAAAGGGCAGCAAACGCATCAAGGTGCCCGCCGGGATGCAAAACGGCGGCAAAATCCGCCTGAAAGGGTTCGGCGTGCCAGGGCCCAGGGGGCAGACCGCCGGTGATCTGTATGCCCTCATTGAAGTCGCTGTTCCGACCCATATCAACGTGGAGCAAAAAGCCCTGCTCAAGGAACTGCAGGCTCTCGGCCTGTGACAAAGGCTTGAAAAGCCCGGACCTCTTGGGTCCGGGCTTTTTTCCGGCTCATTCCCGAGACGGGGCGTCCCTTTCAATTGCCAGATCCCGGTGTTGCCGAACCAGAGCTGCCAGGGCCCTGATAAAATCCCGGTGATCATTCAGCGCCGGACAGCGCACCATATTGGTTATCCCTCGCCGCCGCGCCTCCTGCTGCAACTCCTTATCGATCTCGTAAAGGGTTTCCACGTGGTCGCTGACAAAGGACAGGGGCACCAGCAGCACGTCCTTTCGCCCCTTCCGGGACAATTGGTCCAGCAGTGCGGTCAGGGCGGGTCCGGTCCAGCGCACCGGACCGCTGCGGCTCTGAAAACCGAGATACCATTCCCGCCCGGCAAAACGCTGCAGCAGACCGCGAGCCGTGGCCAGCACCTGGCTGAGATAGGGATCGCCCCGATCAATTACCTTTTGTGGCATGGCGTGAGCGGAAAAGAGCAGCGGAACCTGCTCCCTGTGCTCCGGTGGGAAATGTTCCAGCCCTTCCCTAACCCGCGCGGCCATTGCATCCAGGTACGGCGGCCAGTCGTACCAATGGGGAACGACCGAGTAGACCAGTTCGGGATACAGGGCGGCCACGGCCTGCTGAAAATCGGCGATGCCGCTGCCACTGGTCGCCTCGGCGAACTGGGGATACAGAGGCAGCACCAGAGCCTGACGCACTCCGTCCTGCCGCAGACGTTGCACCACCTGCTGCGCCCGAGGTTCGGTGTAGCGCATCAAGATGTAGGTCCGCCAGCCTTCTCCCAGTTCTTCCTCCAGAGCGGCAGCCTGGCGCTCGCTCCAGTAACGCAGCGGTGATCCGCCGCCAATCTGCTGATAATGGTCGCGGCTTTTTACCGCACGGCGACGGGCCAGCAGGCGGGCCAGAGGCCTTTGCAGCAAAGGGCCTCCCGGAAGCCGGATCAGCTTTCGGTCGCTGAACAAACGGGTCAGGTAGGGCTCCACCTGCTCCAGGCTTTCCGGACCGCCCATGTTGAGAAGTATCACCGCGGTGTCCCGGTCGGCCCGCAATCCACCGACCCCGGCATGGAAACTTCGCGTCATCGGACCCTAGCCTCCGCTGCTCAGGCGATGAACGCAACGGACCAGAAAAGCGGCTTTTTGCGGATCCACCATAGGCAGAATGCCGTGCCCGAGGTTGAAAATGTGCCCCGCTCGACCGGCATTTTCCTCAAGAATACGGCGCACCTCGTCCTCTATCACGGCCTCGGGCGCAAACAGCACCGAGGGATCCAGGTTACCCTGTACCGCCATCTCCTCACCCAGTTGGTCCCGAGCCCGGCCCAGTGGCGTGCACCAGTCGAGGCCCATTACCTGGCCTCCGGCTTCACGAACCGTTTCCAGCATGGCCCCGGCCCCCTTGACAAAATGGATGATGGGCACCCCATGAGCTTCCAGCGCCGCGATCAGGCGCCGGCTGTAGGGCAGCACGAAGCGCCGGTAATCTGTCGGCGCCAGAATCCCGCCCCAGGTATCAAAAATCTGAATGGCCTCGGCACCGGCAGTGATCTGCGCTTCCAGATAGCGGCGGCTGGTTTCGGTAATCTTATCCATCAGCTCCCGGTAAATCCGGGGAGCCTGGTACATCAACCGCTTGGGGGTGGCAAAGTCTTTGCTGCCCTGGCCCTCGACCATATAGCATGCCAGCGTAAAGGGGGCTCCACCGAAGCCGATGAGGGGAACCCGTCCCTGCAGTTCTTGACGCAACAGGGTAATGGCTTCATAGACAAAAGGGACTTCTTCCTGAACCACGGGAACGCGCAAGGCCGACACGGCCGCGGCATCCCGCACCGGATTCGTGAACACCGGACCCGGCTCATAGCGCAGTTCCATCCCCATGGCTTCAACGGGAATGAGAATATCGGAAAACAGAATCGCCGCGTCGACCTCGAGAAAATCCACAGGCTGCAGGGTCACCTCCGCAGCCAGTTCCGGATTTTTACAAAGGTCAAGGAAACTGACCCGGGAACGGATGGCCCTGTACTGGGGCAGATAGCGGCCGGCCTGACGCATCAGCCAGACCGGGGTGCGGTCTGTCGCCCGGCCACGGCAGGCCTCGATAAACGGAAAGGACATAGGTCTCATTACTCCTGGATGGCGGGAAACACTGTGGCCAACAGGTTGGGCGCCTTGCTGGCCAACCTCTTTACCTGTGCCGAAAGTTTTTATTTTTCTGCCGGGCGATGACTCAGGGCCGGCGGGTGGTAGCTGCAAAAAGGCTCTTCCGCCAGATAGTCTCCGTAAACCGCGTCGGCTCGCGCCCGACAACCGCCACAGACCCGCAGATATTCACAGACCCCGCATTTACCGCGATAGAGGCTGAAATCCCGCAACTCCCGCAGCAGCGGGGCATTGAACCAGAGATCCTTGAAGGGCTGTTTCCGGACATTGCCCGCGGAGGTCGGGAAATAGGAGCAGGGCTTGAGATTACCGAAAGCATCGATAAGGCAGATGCTCTGCCCCGCCAGACAGCCCTTGCCGCCCCCCGTCGAAAAGGACAGGCTGCGACGCTGATAGGCCACCCCGGACTCTTGGGCCAAACTGGGGGCGATGCGATAGTAATGGGGCGCGCAGGTGGGTCGCATGAGGATCTCCGTTTCCCGGCATTCCTGATGAAAATGCCAGGCGAGAATCTCTTCATAGTCCTCCGCCGTGATCAATTCGTCGAGAATGTCCCCACCGCGGCCGGTGGGCACAATCATGAACAGATACCAGGCCACGGCACCGAGTTCTTTGGCCAGTCGAAAGGTCGCCGCGATGTCACTCTGGTTGCGGCGGGTAAAGGACGAGTTGATCAAAAACTTGATGCCATGACGCTGCAGAGTGCGGGCCGCCCTCACGGTGCCTTCAAAGGCCCCGGCACATTGCCTGAACTCATCGTGCCCTTCGGCAGTCGAACCATCAAGGGACAGGGAAACCATGCGAATTCCGCTGCCGATCATTTCCTGGCAGACCCGGTCGTCAACCAGCGTACCGTTGGTTGCCAGGCACATGCGGAAACCCTGCTCCGTACCGTAACGGGCGATGCTGAAAAGGTCGTCCCGCAACAGAGGCTCGCCGCCGGTGAGAACCAGCACCGGTCGGGCAACCTCGCCGATCGCATCGACCAGGCGAAAAGCCTCGGTCGTGGTAAAATCCCCTTCGGCGGCATCCATAGTCGCCGAACAGCGGCAGTGAACACAATGCAGATTGCAGCGGCGGGTAACCTCCCAGGCGATCCACTTGGGTAAATAAAGCTGTTCCTCGGAATGCATGGTTTTCCTTCGTTTTATACTCCAGGGTGAGGCCTTATGGTACCCCAGACACCGTCTCTTCACAAGCTGAGCAGAGCAACGGACAAAAAAAAGCGGATCTCGGGATCCGCTTTTTTTCTTACACGAGCCGCTTCCGACAGGGCGTCAGCCGTTGGATACCAAGGGCGACAAGGCCTGGTTTTCGCTGAAAAGTTCCGTAAAGATCTCCGCTACGGTGGTGATCCGGTCGGCCTTCCAGGCATTGCTGCCGCAGAACACCAGACCGCGAACCACGTCGCCTCGCTGGGCACGATCCAGAGCCTCGATAATACAGAAACGCTCTCGATCCTCTTTGAAGGAGCAGCGATGCAGGCAGTTGCTTGGGCAACGCTGCCCCGCATCCAGCTGGCTTTGCCGAACCTGGTCGAAATGACGAATGATGGCCCGCCCCGGAAGCCCGGCAGGGCTCATGATCAGGCCGATATCCTCCGGCCGGCACTCGAGATAGGCCTGTTTGAAGGCCGGATCGGCATCACACTCTTCGGTGCAGACGAAGCGGCTGGCCATCTGCACGGCATCCGCTCCCCGAGCCAGGGCCTGCTCCATGTCGGAACGGTCCCAGATGCCGCCTGCGGCGATCACCGGCACATCGGCCTGCCAGACCTTCCTGAAATACTCTTTTACATCGCGCACCGTCTGATACTGATCGTATGCGCCGGTGCCGATATTCTCCAGTTTCTCCCCCAGATGACCGCCGGCGGTATCGGGATCTTCAACCACCACCGCGTCGGGAAGACGAGCGTAATTTTTATGCCACTTGCGAGCGATCAACTCGGCAGCACGGCTCGATGAAACAATGGGAATCAGGGCCACCTCGGGAAAACGGTCGGCGACAATCCCCGGCAGCTGCATCGGCAGGCCGGCACCGCTGACGATGAATTTGGCGCCGGCTTCACAGGCGGCCAGAACCATCTCGGCATAGTTGGTCACCGCCACCATGCAATTGACACCGATCACCCCTTGGGGGGCGATGGCGTAAGCCTTGCGAATCTCGTCCTGAAAAGCCAGGGGATCGGCCTGAGCCAGGTTACGGCCGTTGTAATGACGGCTGTTAACCCCGATTCCCGCTGCCGCCACGGTGCCGAAACCACCGCAAAGAGCAACATGACCGGCCAGACGACCCGCTGAAATACGTACCCCCATGCCTCCGAGAAGGAGGGGAAAAGGGGCGCTGTGAAGACCGATGGTCAAACCTTTTTTCACAAAAGACATCCTGGAAGTTAGAGTAAACAAAAACGGCCACGAAGTTTCATGACTGTTTCAGCATACCACTGTCGCCCTCGAAAAAATGTAATAGTTGTGTAAAATCAGCCGTGCAGACCCCGGTTCTCACCGAAAAATCTTGTTCGCTCCTAGGTTGCGGTGATAAGAAGGCCCTATGAAATTTTTTCGCCGCCTCGTCAATCCGCTGATCGTGTTCATCGCCATCCAGTGCGCCTGGGTTCTGGTTGTGGTGTTCTGGACTTCGTGGTTCGTCCACAACAGTCGCAAGTTGCGGGCCATTGCCGAAAAATACGGCATGGAACTTCCGCAGAGCGGTGTCGACTGGCTGCTGTTTATCGAAGTCCTGGTTCTGCTCATCGCCATCCTGGCAGGGGTCTATATCATCTTTCTTTACTGGCAACGGCAATCGGCCCTGGCCAAAGAACAGCGTAATTTTATCTCCCAGGTCAGCCATGAATTCAAGTCTCCCCTGGCCTCCCTGCAACTGCACCTGGAAACGGTTCGCCTGCGGCAACCAACCCCGCAGCAAATGGACGCCTTTCTAAACACCATGCTTGAAGACACCCTGCGCCTGCGCAGCCTGGTCGATAATCTTCTCGATGCCAGCCGCCTTGAGCAGAAACGCGTGCGCCTTGACCTGCAGCCGGGCAATCTCTCGCAGGGGATCGCCAATTTTTTCCAGCACAGCAGGATCCATCTGCCGAAGGACACGGGTATCACTCTGGACCTGGAACCCGACCTATATAGCCGCTTCGATCCTTCCGCCCTGCACATGGTGCTGCGCAATCTACTGGAAAACTCCCTGCTCTATTCGGACGGGCCTGCCAGAGTTCACGTCAGTCTTAAAAAAGAGGGTTCCCGATGTCACCTCTGTTTCGCCGACCAGGGGCGGGGCATCGCGGCCAAGGACAAAAAAAAGGTCTTTCGCATGTTTTATCGCGTGCGGAAAAACGATGAGACCCTGAGCGGTTCAGGGCTCGGTCTGTTTATCGTCAAAGCAGCCGTCTGGCGCCACAAAGGCAAGGTGTGGCTTGAAAGCGAGGGACCGGGCACAGGCTGCAGCGTCCACATTCTTCTGCCCTGCACCGAGGCTGTAAAGGATTCCGAGCATGGCTGAGGCTTACATTCTGCTGGTGGAAGACGAGCTCCACATCGCTCAAGGGCTGAAATTCAATCTGGAAATGGAAGGATTCAGGGTCGTTCACCTCACAACCGGGGAACAGGCTTTGGACAGAGCTCCTTGGACCGGCTGCTGTCTGGTGATTCTGGATCGCATGCTGCCCGGCGTGGACGGGCTGGAGGTGTGCCGCGCCATGCGCCGGACCAATCCCCGCTTGCCGATCCTGATGCTGACCGCCATGGGGAAACCGAAGGATCGGGTGGAAGGTCTTGCGGAGGGAGCCGACGACTATCTGAGCAAGCCCTTCAGCCTTGAAGAATTTCTTTTGCGGGTCAGGGGAATGTTGCGGCGAGCCGACTGGTATCGCCCCCAGGAAAAAGCCGGGAAAGACTACTGCTTCGCCGGCAATCGCGTTGATCTGCAACAGCAGAGAGCCGTGGCCAAGGGCCGGGAAGTCTTGCTGACCGAGATTGAAACCCGCATGTTGCAGGTCTTCTTCCAGCACGAGAACCAGGTTCTGTCCCGCACGAAACTGCTGGAGCTGGTCTGGGGCGTCACTCCGAATACGGAAACCCGTACGCTGGACAATTTTATTGTTCGCTTGCGCAAGTATTTTGAAAAACAGCCTTCCGCGCCAGAGCATTTTCTTACTGTGCGCGGCAGGGGCTACCGGTTTGTGCGTAATCCCCGGGATTGAAACAGGTTGCAAAATGTAAAAAGGCCGAAAGGCAAAAGTCGATAAACTTCCGTCCGCCGGCCTTCAGTTCAGCCTGTGCAACTGTTTGATCTTACCCCAAAACCTCTTTGCGGAACTTATCGAGCCCGACTTCCTCGATGAACTTGCCGATGCGCCCCCGCTTGTTGAGCTTCTTGAACCATTCGACAATTTTGTCCACGATCTGAAGAGCTTCCTCGTCGCCGGGCACATGTTCAACCAGGGTTTGGGACAGCCGGGGAAGACTGCCGCCATTACCGCCAACCATCACATTCCAGCCTTTCGGAGTCCCGAGCAGGGCGACATCCTTGATACAGGTTTCGGCACAGTCGTTGGCACAGCCGGAAACTGCCATTTTAAATTTCCAGGGCAGTTCCAGTCCGTGATATTTTTCATCAAGCTGCATTCCCACCCCGACAGCGTCCTGCTGACCGCGTTTGCAGAAGGTGGTTCCCGGACAGATCTTCACCGAACGCACACAGAGCCCGATAGCCGCCCCGGGCTTCTCGTCCAGAGCTTCCCAGACCTGATCCAGGGACTCCTCGGCCAAACCAACAATGGCGATGCGTTGCGCACTGGTAATTTTGAGCGCCTGGGCGTTGAAGCGTTCGGCAACATCGGCGATTTTGCGTAAGGCCGCCGGGGAAGTCACACCGCCGGGAATGTGCGGGGCGATGGCGTAAGTTTCCTTGTCCCGTTGAACGATGGCCCCTTTCTCCAGAATATCTTTTTTCATCCGCTACTCCTCTGCTGAAAAGGTAACAACATGATGGCGTCACTAAAACACGCCCGAGGTCTGTAAAGCAATCCAACTTCGCGGATGATTCTCTACCGCGATGCCAGCAAATTGTCAACTGTGGCAAACAGATCTTCCAGCTTGAAGGGCTTGACCAGATAATCCGTCACTCCCAAAACTGCAGCCCGCTCCCGTTCAACTTGCTGATCCTTGGCGGTTATAATCATGAAGGGACAGAGCGGAGCGACGCTGTTCTGCTGCAGATACTCAATGGTTTCAAAGCCGTCCATGCCGCCGGGCATCATCAGATCGACGATAATCAGATCAAAGCGTTGCTCTCGGGCCATCTGCACGGCCCGCTCTCCGCTCTCCGCCAGCAGGACCTGCCGATCCTGACTGCGCAAGCTGATTTCCAGCAGTTGACGAATAATGGCCTGATCGTCGATAACAAGTATTTTTTTCACGATGACATTCGAGTCCGTCTATTCCTATGCATCCGGCGCGTGCAATGGCAGGAAAAAAGTCACCACGGTACCCTCTCCGATAATACTCTCCACCCAGACTTTGCCCCCATGAGCCTTGAGGATTTCCTGAACAATATTCATTCCCAGGCCCGTCCCCTCTATCGCCGAATTGGAGGTGTCGGCCCGGTAAAACTTATCAAAAATCCGTTGACGCTGCACTTCCGTCATCCCGATTCCCTGGTCCGAGACGGAAACGCATACATCGCCCTCCCGAATCTGTGCCGCGATCCGTATCGGTCCACCACCGGGAGAATATTTGACAGCATTGCCGAGAATATTCTCCAGCGCCTGAATCAGCTTGCCCCGGTCTCCCAGAACGATCAACGGATCGGTCTCCAGAACAAGCTCAAACCGGTGACAGTCCGATGTCAAAGAAAATTGCGCAGCAATCTGTTTGAGCAACGGGGTCAGATCACAGGGGGTTTTCCCCAGAACAAAACCGGTTCCCGACTCAATCCGGGACAGGTCCAACAGGTCATTGACGATGCGACCGAGATTTTCCGCCTGTTCATGAATGATCGACAACATGCTGCGGCACTCGCCCTTGTCCAGATCGGATCGGGTCAGCAGGACTTCGGAAAAACCTTGAATGGATGTAAGGGGGGTGCGTAACTCGTGAGCCGCAGTCGTAATAAATTCGGTTTTCATGGCGTCAATTTCCCGCTCACGGCTTATGTCCCTCAGGATGGTTATGGTCCCGGCATAGCTTTGGCAGGAATCCCGAATGGATGATCTGCGGGCCTGCAGGACAAGAGGCTGGTTGTGCAACCCGGCCGCAAGTTTAAGTTCGAACTGATCTGCCTCTTTTCGCCCATCAAGAAAACCGATCAAAGAATCGGGCAACAGGCCGCTGAGGGCAGGATCGGTCACCACTTTTCCGGCCACCTGGGACTGGGAAACCCCCAGCAGCGCTTCCGCCCTGGGGTTCATGAGAATTACCCGCCGACAGGGATCGGTCACCACCAGCCCATCGCCAACGGATTCAAGAATACAGGCGATCCTCGCCTGTGCCTCCCGGGCGGAATGGAGGGCCCCTTGGAGATCGGCTTCCGATCGCTTGAGACCGGAAATATCCTGAACCAGTCCTATGCCGTAAAGCGGCTGCCGAAGGTCGTCGAAGACCCAGGCACTGGTGACGTGACCCCAGACCGGCTTGCCGTCCTTACGGATAAAGCGTTTTTCGTAATCAAAGGCTTCGCAGTTGCCGGCGCGTAGGGCCTCAAATTGTTTACAGGTAGCGGGCAGATCATCGGGGTGGGTCAGGTCAAACAAGGTAAGGTGACGCAGCTCTTCAGGACGGTAACCGATAAAGCGGCAAAACGCCGGGTTAACCTGAAGATAGCGTCCTTCCAGGGTGATGGTGTTCATGCCGGCCGCGGCATGCTCAAATATGGAGCGAAACAACTCTTTGCTGGCCTGCAACCCGCCATCCAGCCGCTGACTTCGCACCACGATTGATTGCAGAAGATTGTTGGCTTCAGTCAACTGGCGGGTGCGCTGTCTGACCATCGCCGGGAGAAGAACACTGCCCGACTGTCCGGAGTTGCGTTGCCGGCGGGCCGACCGGATCGAACCGGCCTCTGAGGTATCAGACGGTTGCGGCGCAAAGGTTCTGATCTGTCGACGCTTGAGCTTCCGCAACGTTCGATTAATTGTAAACTTTCTGTTCTCCATGGCTTTGGCGAAACCGCGCCGATCCTTCCATAAATGCCACCTGTCACCGTCTTCACTCCGAGACCCTCGGCACTGTAATGCAGGGGCAAAACCAGGCGACAAGCTGACAGTTTTTGTTGTGCATTTTCATTACAGAAGCCAACGGCGCAAGGTAGAAGAAAAGCGGAACCTTGGTCCGCAGAGGGTGCGTCATCGCCTTCAAGGAAAAGCGGCTAAACCCCAAGTGACACATTTTATCGAACCTTTCCACAAATACAACGATGGAGTGCATTTTGTTTTCGGCGGCGGCTGGCAAACTGTTGAAAACGGCCGACAAAGACTCGGGAATGGACTTTTAACCGCGAGCCATTATGGCTAAAACATATCCACCGGGTCGACATCGATAAGCGCCGAAACCCCCGCCGGAACTTCCTTGCGCAGCCTGTCAAAGTGCCGCAACAGGTGGCGCAGAGCAAGTCGATTGGTGGATTTGAGCAGAATCTGGCGGCGCCATTTGCCGCGCAGTCGACTCAGGGGACAGGGAGCCGGTCCAAGAATTTCCACCGGTATCCCGTTGGCCAGATCCTGCCAGGCCTGTGCCAGCTGTTCGGCGGCGGCCATGACCCGCTGTTCGTCGTTGCCGGCAATCAGGCAGTTCACCAAGTGACCGAAGGGCGGGTAACCCAGCACTTCTCGAAGGTTCAGTTCTTCATCGTAAAATGACCGATAATCGTGCCCGGCCACACAGTTCAGCACATAGTGACCGGGATCATAAGTCTGAATCAGAACCCGACCGGGCTGCTCACCCCGACCGGCCCGGCCCGCTACCTGGGCCAACAGGGAGAAGGTTCGCTCGGCAGCTCGAAAGTCGGGAAAGTTCAGGGCGCTGTCGGCGTTTACCACGCCCACCAAAGTGACGCCGGGAAAGTCGTGTCCTTTGGCCACCATTTGAGTTCCCAACAGAATATCGATGCGGCGGGCGGACATGCCGTCAATCAGCTTTTGATGGGATCCTTTGCGCGACGTCGTATCCCGGTCCATGCGGCCGATGACGGCATCGGGCAGCAATGCTGCCAGCTCCTCCTCCAATCGCTCGGTGCCGGCCCCCTCGGGAACCATGTCGCAACCGTGGCAGGCCGGACAATGGTCCGGCGGTAACAGGGCGAAGTCGCAGTAATTGCACCGTAGCAGGCGCTGTTTCTGGTAATAGGTCAGGGCAATCTCGCAGTTGGGGCAGCGTATGGTCACGCCGCAATCGGCACACAGCAAAAAAGGAGCAAAGCCCCGCCGATTGAGCAGCAGCAGAGACTGCTCGCCCTTCTCGAAATTGTCCTGCAAGGCCAGCCGCAGTGTCTCGGCCAGAATGCCCTCGGGGCGCTGCTCTGTCAGGTCGATGAGCTGCACCTCCGGCAAAGGCCTGCCCAGAATCCTCTCGGCCAGGGGCAGATAGGCGGCCTGTCCCTTTTGAACCCGGTAAAAAGTCGTCAGAGCCGGGGTGGCGCTACCCAGCACAACCGTGGCGTGTTGCATCTTGCCCCGCAACAGGGCTAGGTCCCGGGCGTGGTAGCGAAAGCCGTCTCCTTGCTTGTAACTGCCGTCGTGCTCCTCATCGATGAGAATCAGGCCGATGTTCTCCAGCGGGGCAAAAATCGCCGACCGAGCACCGATAACGATGTCGATTTCGCCGCGAGCCACCGCTCGCCAGGAATCGTAACGTTCACCGCTGGACAACCCCGAATGGAGCACTGCCAGGCGGGCATTCCGGTTGGCAAACCGTGCTCGAAAACGTCCCACCAACTGCGGAGTCAGGGCTATTTCCGGAACCAGAACCAGCGCCTTGCGGCCTCGATCGAGTACCTGCTGAACGGAGCGAAGATAGACTTCCGTTTTGCCGCTGCCCGTTACTCCGTGCAGCAGCATGGGACGAAAGCTCTGGTCATCCAGAGCTTCTTCGACGGCGGCGAGGGCAGACCGCTGGCTTGCGGAAGGCTCTACCGGCAAGTCGGCGCCGGCGGGCAGGTCGGCAAAGGGATCCCTTTGCCTCTCCCGTTGGCTTTCTTCCACAAAACCCTGCTGCTGCAGTCGCCGCAGGCTGTCGTAAACCTCGCCAAACTGGCCTTTGATCTGCTCCAGAGTGCCGCCAGAGTGCTGCCGCAGATAATCCACAAGGGCCTGCTGCTTGGCCCCGCGGGGTTTCCCTGCCAGGGGCCGCAGGAAAAAAAATCGTTCTTTGAGAATCCCCGGTTCCCTTCCGGCGCCGCCAAGACCGGCCGGCAGAGCCGTGCGAATGACTTCGCCTATGGGGTGGCAGTAATAATCGGCGGCCCATTCGAAAAAGGGTACCAGGGATTCCCCGAACAAGGGGGCGGGGTCCAGCACTTCGACCACCTCTTTCAGGGAGATCGTTTCCTCCTTGACAAAGCCGAGCAGATAGCCGACCACCGTCCTTCTGCCCAGCGGCACACGCAGGCGGGAACCGATTTTTGCCTGGGTCATCAACCTTTCGGGCAACCGGTAATGCAGAGTTTTTCGTAGCGGCGCGGCGACAGCCACGCGAACGGTCTGGTCGGACAAGGGCAATCACCTCGCTGCCGGTCAGGCGCGGTTGCGGGTTACTGAAGATCAGGAAAAATTCGGCGCAGGGATGTTTGCGGCACCCTTGCAGACCGTGCTATATTTTGCCATCGACCCCGTAGTTCACCTGCTCTGTTCAAGAAGACGGAGCCACGGTCATTATTGCTTTCGGGAGCCCTGCGCCTCGTGAACGACACGCCGCCTGCCGCTGACTCCTTCGGCATATCCCGCCGCCGCTTTCTGGCATCGGCGGCTACCTTGGGCGGCGGCCTTCTGCTGGGCAAGGCCGCCTGGCACGAACCGCGAACTTTTATCCTTGAGGAGCGGCAACTGCATCTTGCCAAGATCCCTCCGGGACCCGGCCTGCGCATCGTGCACCTGTCCGACCTGCATTTACGTTCGCTGCCAAGAACCTTTGCCACCGCCGTAGAGACCATCAACAAGCTGCGCCCCGACTTGATCCTGCTGACCGGTGACTACCTCGATCAGGCCCGCCAGCTTGAAGGAGCCATTCAATTCATCCGCAAGCTGAGTGCTGCTCAGGGCATATTTGCCATACAGGGCAACTGGGAATACTGGGCACGGCTGGAAGGGGAACCTTTACGGCGGGGACTGGCAGCAGCGGGCGCCGAACTGTTGATCGATGAGCGCCGGGACCTGCTGATTCGCGGCATACCCGTTTCGATCCTCGGGATCGACTACCCCTCGGCCTCACACAATCTGGAAACGGTCTCCCGGCTCGCAACAAGGGGCCGGGTCAACATTGCGCTGTCACACGTGCCGGCCTTCAGCCACAACAAGTTGGCCGGTCTTGCCGATCTAATTCTCAGCGGCCACACTCACGGCGGGCAGGTTCGCCTGCCTTATGTTCAACCCTTCTACCTGCCCCGCTTTTCCCTGCCCTACATCTCCGGCCTCTATCGGGTCACGGAAAAACACATCCCGTTGTACGTCAACCGCGGCATGGGGACCAGTCTGCTGCCCGTGCGATTTCTGTGTCCACCGGAAATAACCCTGTTAACACTCGGCAACCCGCCTGGCGCAGAACTTCCCTGGCGGCGGCCGCCACGGGATACTTCCGGCGATCGTTCAGGGTCCGTCGAGCATCGGTAGCATACGCTTTATCTGGCCCATCAACTGACTGAACCCCTGCTCGGTCAGACTCTGGGCCCCGTCACACAAAGCGATCTCCGGAGCGGGATGCACCTCGATCATCAGGCCGTGAGCTCCCGCCACCAGCGCTGCCTTGGACATCACCGGCACCAGCGCCCGCTTGCCGGTGGCGTGGCTGGGATCGACGATGATCGGCAGATGGCTGAGTTCCCTCACCAGAGGCACAATGGCCAGATCAAGGGTGTTACGAGTGGCCGTCTCAAAGGTCCGTATACCCCGCTCACAAAGCACGACCTGCGTATTGCCCTCGGCGAGCAGGTACTCGGCCGCTGCCAGAAACTCTTCAAGGGTAGCGCTCATACCCCGCTTCAGCAATACCGGCATCTTGAGCTTGCCGACTTCCTTGAGCAGTTCAAAGTTCTGCATGTTGCGAGCGCCGATCTGCACCATATGGGCGTACCGGCAGACCGCTTCCAGTTGGCTGATACGCATGACTTCGGTAACCACCGGCATGCCGACTTCGTCGCCGGCCGCCCGCAGATACCGCAGTCCTTCTTCACCGAGACCCTGAAAAGTATGCGGTCCAGTGCGCGGCTTGAAGGCACCGCCGCGAAGAATGTGGGCTCCAGCTTTTTTTACCAGCCGGGCAGCGGCACTTATCTGGTCGGCGCTTTCGACGGAACAGGGACCGGCCATAATAACCGGCGGCAACCCGTCTCCGAGCAACACATCGGCTACCTGCACCTGGCTGGAAGAGGGATGGAAGTCCCGGGAAACAAGCTTATAGGGTTTGCTGACATGGATCACCTCAAGGACACCGGGCAACTCCAGGATGGTACCATCCTCGACATATCCCTGATTGCCAAGCACGCCGATGGCTGTGCGTTCCTTACCGGGTATCGGTTCGCTGCGAAAACCGAGGGCCTTGACCGCGGCCTGAACCGCTTCGATTTCCCCGGCGGAAGCATGGTGATGCATCACAATAAGCATGGTCAGCCTTTCCCTTGATCAAAATACCGAGCTTCTGTAGGGATTTCCCCAACGGTGTCAAACTGAATGAGGACCGAAGACCCGTTTCGCCTTGGCGCTGCGATGGCCCCTATGCTAGATACCACTTTTCGTTCGGCCAGCGCAATGAGCAAACAGAGGATTGAAATCGTGTAATGCATATGCTATTTTGCTTGGCTTCGATTGGCCGGATCAAGTCGTTAGGAACCCTTCCGGATTGTTACTAAAAAACACAAGGCCTGATTCCCCATGACGCAGCGCATTATCGAGATCAGCTCACCGAACTTTGTGACGGAGCTACAGCTCGAATCTCCCGCAAACTTCGCCGCTCTGTTCGAAAACCACAATCCGCTGTGCCTTGAGATCGGCTGCGGCATTGGCGATTTCATTGAACAAATGGCAACAATTCACCCCCAGCGGAATTTCCTGGCCATCGACATCTACAACAAGGGTTGCTACAAAACCTGTCGCCGAATCGACGGGGCAGGACTGGGAAATATTCGTGTCATGCGCATTGAGGCCAGATTTCTGCTGGATCGCTATCTGAGCTTAAACAGTCTGGCAGCTGTCTATATCAACTGCCCCGATCCCTGGCCCAAGAAACGTCACCGTCGAAGACGCCTTGTCAACCGGGATTTCCTCCGCGCCTTGCTCTACTATCTGCAACCAGGCGGAGAACTGTTTTTCAGCACCGACTTCACTGATTACGCGGAGCAGGTGGCGCCCCTGGTTCGCGACCTGCCCGGTTACGAGAGCCAGTTGGGCCGACTGCCAGAAACGATTCCGCAGGATTATCCCCGCTCAAAATATATGCGCCGTTTTCTTGACAAGGGTCAGCCGATTCATTTTATTCATTGCAAAAAACAGGAGTCCTGCGCCAGCGGATGCCACTTGCTGACCCCGGTAAGGGCCGGATTCCGAACTTCCTGGAGCAGCGTAGAGCATGGCTGACTATCTGACAAAAACCTTTCCCGGCACCGGCGGCACCCTCAAACAATGCCCGGAAGATTTCCGTGTCGAGGAAATCCCTCTCTATACACCCAGCGGCGAAGGAGAGCATCTTTACCTCGAGATCGAAAAGACCGGCCTGACAACCCTCGACCTGCTGGATCAGTTGGCCCGCTCCCTCGGTGCAAACCGCCGTGAAATGGGCTATGCCGGCCTTAAAGATGCCCGTGCCGTGACCCGTCAGACCATCTCGCTAACCGGCGTTCGTCCTGAACAGGCTCTGGCGCTGGATATCGCCGGTGTCAAGGTGCTGTCGGCCCACTACCACCGCAACAAACTTCGCACCGGCCACCTGGCCGGGAACCGCTTTGTGATTCGTCTCCGCCAGGTCCTTCCGGACGCCCTGGACAGGGCCCGGGATGTTCTGCACGTGCTGGCCATCACCGGCGTTCCCAATTATTTCGGGGAGCAACGTTACGGCATTCTGGGCAACAGCCATCTTGTGGGCAAAGCGATCGTCGCCGAAGATTTCAACACCGCGATTGATCATATCATCGGCGAGCCGAAAATTATAAGCAACCCCGACTGGCAAAACGCAGCCGCAACCTATCTTCAGGGGGATTTTGACCGTGCCCGGCAACTGCTACCCCGCGGCATGGGCAATGAGGCCCGCCTGTTGAGCCAACTGGCCCGAGGACTTTCTGCCGAAAAAGCCCTGTTCGGGCTGCCCCACAAACTGCTTAGGCTCTATCTCTCCGCTTACCAGTCATTCCTCTTCGACCGCATTGTCACCATGCGGCTTGCATCCCTGGAAACTCTCTGGCCCGGCGACCTTGCCTACCGGCACGACAGCGGCGCCTGCTTTCTGGTGGAAAATCCGGAGCGGGAACAACCGCGAGCCGACCGACTTGAAATCAGCCCCTCTGCTCCCCTTTACGGCTTTAAGGTCACTCTGGCGCAGGGTCAGGCAGGCCTGCTCGAAACAAGTCTGCTTGACAAGGAAGGTCTCTGTCGGGACAGCTTTCGCCTGTCCCGAGGCCTGGCCCTCGAGGGCGCACGCCGCCCTATCCGTATTCCTTTGGGGGAAATCGCCACCTCAATGGAGGGGGACGCCCTGCGACTCGCCTTCACCCTGCCCAAAGGAAGCTACGCGACCAGCGTACTGCGTGAGATTATGAAAACCAATCCCTTGAAAAACCAATAATCGGCACTATTTTTGCCCAAGCACTTGCACCCTGTAGCCGGAACCCGACTGCGTTTTTTGCCCCTTTCGAGGTTTTCGGTCTTCGCGGCCTATCTTTTTTTCAGGAAAAGATTCCTTTGATGCCGGGCACAAAAGACCGCGCTAACACACTGCTTCATAAAAAGAATTTCAAGTGCAGCCCCGGAGCGCCGGGAACAGGACGACGACCTTCTCCCCTCGACAACAATCCAAGCTGGTTGACAATAATAAAACAACATTCTATTGTTTCGTGAAGACCCTGGTCTGAAGACGGACTTTCGGGGTTTTTTTTGTTACCCAACGGGTTAGATCAAAACAGTCTCGGTGGCTTTTTCTGCGCCAGGTGTCTCTCAATGAAACAGAGGGACTGCCATGCTGATTCTTTTGAGACACCGCCCGTTGCGAACTTCGTCCGAAGCCGCTAAAGGCTCCGATCCTTTTGGCCAATTTTTTGATTTCACGAGTTTTTTTAAAAATATATTTCTGGAAGGATCCCCTGACCATGGCACGCAAAGAAAAATCCGAGTACCTGATCCAGGCTGTTTCCCACGCCCTCGATCTGCTTGAACAGTTTCACGGAGACGATGTGGACGAGCTGGGAGTCACAGAACTCAGCAAGCGCCTCAAACTTCACAAAAACAATGTTTTTCGCCTCCTGGCAACCCTTGAATCCCGAGGCTATATCGAGCAGAACAAGGTGACTGAAAATTACCGCCTGGGGCTGAAATCGCTGGAACTCGGCCAAACCTTTATCAAAAAAATGGGTTTGCTGGATCAGGCCAAACCGGTACTGCAAGAGCTGGTGGACGCGACCAACGAAACGGCCTATGTGGCCATTTTTAAAGAAGGCTTCATCGTTTATCTCGACGTCGTAGAAACCCGACTTACCGTGCGCGTCGTTTCCCGGGTCGGAAGCCGGCTCCCCGCTCACTGCACAGCGGCCGGAAAAATTCATCTGGCCTACATGTCTGAAGAAGAACTTGAAAGCTACTACCCCAGCCAGGAGCTGAAAGGTTATACTCCCCACTCCATCACCGACCGCGACCAACTGAAACGGAATCTGGCCACAACGGCCGTGAGGGGTTACGCCTTTGATATCGAGGAACTGGACATGGGCGTGCGCTGTGTCGCCGCGCCGATTCGCGACTACACGCGCCGCATCGTCGGCGCTCTCAGCATCTCCGGACCCTCAACCCGGTTCTCCGATGAGCGCCTTGAAGAGGAACTGGTTCCCCTGGTGACAAAGGCCGCCGAAGAACTTTCGACCCGTCTCGGCTATCACAAATGACGCCGGCGAAAAAATGCATTCGCTGAACAGGTTCGGCTCAGACTTGCCGCCCGGAGTTCAGTCGCTTCATCAGCGCCCGAACCTGATCCCGGGTTTCCTCCGGTGAGCCCGAGTTGTCCACTACATAGTCGGCCTGAGCCAGTTTTTCTTTTTGCGGCATCTGGCTGGAGACCCGCGTCCGGGCCTGCTCCAGGCTGATGCCGTCGCGAGCCATGAGACGGTCCAACTGGATCTCTTCGGCAATCTTGACCACCAGCACTTTGTCAACCTGTTGATCGGCGCCTGACTCAAAGAGCAGGGGGGCTTCATAAATAACCAGCGAAGCACCCTGCTCTTCAGCCTCCCGCAGCCGACGCTTTGCCAGGGCGGCGATCGCCGGATGAGTCAGGGCGTTCAGGTCAGCTCTCGCCCGGTCGTCGGAGAAAATCAATTCCCCCAGAGCTTTGCGGTCCAATTGCCCGTCCCTTAGAATAAACTGGTCACCGAAGCGCTCGGCGATGCGCTCCAGGGTTTCCGAACCCGTTCGAACAATCTCCCGCGCCAGCACATCGGCGCTGACCACCAACGCCCCCAGATCCTGGAACATACGCGCAACCGCTGACTTGCCGCTGGCAATGCCCCCCGTTACACCGATTATCATAAAGACCTCTCTCCAGAGACTTTCCTGTTTACGCCATGCTTAATAAAAAAACGTGAAGACGAATTGAATTTGTCATAGTATGGATAATCGGATTATATTATACCGGCAACGGCGAGACGGATCCTATCAGCGATATCTGACCGGATTTCTTTTTTTGTGCAACCCGCAGAGTACTCTGCGGGCATATTTCCATGTCCCCAATCTTAATAAAACGGCAATCGGTGACGACTTCCCATGCACGAAGTTCGCGACAACCATAAAGGCTTAGTTGCAGAGGTTCGGCTGGATCACGCGGCCATCGCCCTGCTTGCTTTCAGCAAGCTTCTCAAAGCCGTGCGCTTCTATCCTTCAAGTCATCCGACGGTCAAAGATGCCAGCCGGGAAGCTTTGCGCCATCTTTCGCCGTTGACCGGAACCCGAGGTCTCACCCTGACCGTAAGCAAGACCGGTTTTTTCTGGCAGGACGAACCCGTCGGAAGCGAATTTCCTGCCCTTCGGGAACTCGCTTTCCACTTTTTTTCCCGTCTGGTGCATCGCCTGTTGCTGCTTCCCGAGCTAACCGAGCACGAACTGGAACTGTTCGCCCGTTGTGCCGGCAAAGAACCGGCGGAACTGAAACAGGCCGGCGGCCTTCAGGAACTTTTGCTGCGGCACCAGGTCACAGGCTTGTTTCTCAATGAGATTGATCTGCAGACCATTGAATCGCAACGGCAACGGGTACTCAACCAAAAAAAATACATCGACGGCGAATCTGCCTTTTTGGAGAGCAACCCCCAGGACCTTTCACCGGACCGGGCAGAGCACCTGTTATCCCCGGAGGCGCTGCTGGACAACCTCGCCGCCCTGCAACTCTCTCCGGCGGAGTTGCTCAGTCAACTGGAACAGGAAAGCTCTGATAAGCGCTATCGGCTTTTGTGCCGTAAGCTGCTGTCCGCCCTGCAGCAAAGTCCCTATGAGCCGAGCATGGCAACCCACTGTAAAGCCCTCTTGCTGCTGGCTCTGCACGGCGCTCAGCAAGATCGCGACAGCCGCCAGCGTCGGGCCGCCCTGGAAACTCTGAACGGGCTTGGCAGCCCGGAGCTGGTCAAAGCCCTTATCAACGCCCTGTGCGACAACCAGCAAGGCAAGAGCGTTCGCGCCACCCTGGTCAAGGCCCTGAAGGAACTTCAGGATAAAGCGGCCGTTGCCCTGGTAGAACGCCTGGCCCGCGAGGACAACTTTCAGGCCCGCAAACTCTTCTCTGAGACCCTGGTGCAACTCGGGGAGTGTGCCGTTGCGCCGCTGATCGAACGTCTGTCCGACAACCGTTGGTACGTCACCCGCAATGCGTTGTTGATTCTTGGCCGAATTGGTAACCCCAAAACAGCCATGCATATTCGTCCCTATCTCGACCACCGAGACCATCGGGTGCGCCAGGAGACCGTGCGGGCACTGGGGCGTGTCGGCGGCCCCGTGGCCCTCAAGGGGCTCCTGCAGCTGGTCGAAAGCCGGGACCGGGAGTTGTGCTCCGCAGCACTAACAGCCCTGGGGTCAATGCAAAACGCAACGGCGGTTCCACCGCTACTGCGCCTGCTCTGCGCCTTTGATCCCCTGCTGAAAAACCTTGAGCTTAAACAGGGATCCATCAAGGCCCTGGGTGCCATTGGTGATCCGACAGCGATCCCTGCCCTGGTTAAGATCCTGAGAAAGCGCCGTTTCTGGGGACGAGAAAAGCATGAGACACTACGGTCCGGTGCGGCACAGGCGCTGGGCAATATTCCTGCGCAAGAAGCCATTATTGCTCTTGAGTTTGCCGCCAAAGACACCTCTCCCCTGCTGGCCCACGTCGCCAAGGAAGCCCTGCTGAAACTTGTTGCAAGGATGCCCGATGAACACTGAGCCATTACATCAGATCGTCAACGGATTTACCGGAGCCTGCAAAGGACTGCGCCTCTATCCACCCCGGCATCCAAGCATTCAGCGTCAGATTGAAAAATTGCTGCAATTACTGCAAGCCCACCTTGGCTCCCGGGCACAATTCAAAATCGGCCTGTTGGAAGAAACCCTGTTCATTGACGATCAGCTGTTTGCCATTCAGACACCGGCCACAGAAGTCCTGACCGCCTTATTACAACGCCTGCAGATTGAAATGCTGGAATTTCACCAAGGACTTGAAGCGCAAGAGCTTCTCGCTTTTTTGCAGATTCTGGACGGACCAGTCGTCTTGGCTGAAGAATTGAAGCAGGTCTTTGAACGGCACCGCATCCGCCATATCCGTCTTGCGGAAAGCACCTCCGACGAAGACCGGGAACCTCGCAAGATCTACGGTCGGGCCATGACCGTCGTCAATGAGATTTTTCAGGATGTCCGCCTGGGACGCATCCCCAGTTCGGAGAAGGCCCGTCATGTAGTAAAAGACATGGCCAGGCTGACACTCGCTGAGCCCCATGCTCTTTTCGCCCTTTCCATGCTGAAAAGTTACGACAATTATACCTTTACTCACTCGGTCAATGTATCGGTGATCGCCCTTGCCGTCGGACGAGCCTGCGGTCTTTCCGAAACGGAGCTTCTCTGTATCGGGTTGGGAGGTCTGCTTCATGATATCGGCAAACTGAAAATTGACCTGAACATCATCAACAAGCCCGGTCGCCTGAGCGAACAGGAATTCTCCCAGATAATGCATCATCCCCGCCTGGGCGCGAACATGGTCCGCGAATCCGAGGGTGTTTCCGCCACGGTCGTCGATATTGTCCTCGGCCACCACCTGCGCTACGACCTGCAGGGTTATCCCGCCGACGCCCGGCTTCAGGGGCCGATGAAACCGGTCCACATGACCGCAATTGCCGACTGCTACGATGCCATTACCACGCTGCGGGCCTATCAGCAACCGATCACACCCCGCCAGGCAATCGCCAAAATGCTGGAAACCAGCGGTTCGATTCTGCACCCGGATTATCTGAATGCTTTTATGACTTCACTGGGCAATTTTCCCGTCGGTAGCATGGTGCGCCTGGCAAATAACGAAATCGGCCTGGTAACCCGGGTAGGCCGGGATAATACGGAAGAAATAGAACTCAAAATCCTCTTCAGTGCGCAAGGAGATCGCCTTGAGCAACCCCCCGTGCGCCAGCTTGGAAGCAACGACGGGCACCTTTTGGTCGCAGAAGTCGACTCCTTTATCAAAGGTGTGAACCCGGTGGATTTTTTTTAAGGGATGGGGGTCAGGAGCGGGAGCGGGGCTTCAAGACCCATGCCGCTCGGGTCAAGACGCGAACCGGTTGAGGCATGAGATGATCGCAGGTGCTGCTGGGAAATGAATCCCGCCAGATCGCGGCTGTGATGTAGCAGACCCCATGAAGAAAACTCTTCCTGCCGAGATATCATTCAGGCGTCGGGGAGCCGGCCTCTGGCTCGACCTGTAAAAATCCCAGGGCTTCGGCGGCAGCCGCCTTTATCGCAGGACTTGCCGCTTCAAGCAGTCGCAGCAGATCCACCTCGGCCGCCGGATCGCCGATGGCCGCAAGAGAGCGCACGGCACTTGTCACCAGAGCCTCGTCTTCCTCTACCAGCAGAGCCGACAGATAAGGCACCAGTCGCCGATCGGAAAAATGACCCAGGGCTTCAGCGGCGTGCACCCGCACCGCCGGATGCGGATCCTTGAGGTGCCGAACCATGTATTTGAGCATTTTTGGGTTCTTTTTTCGGCCCAGCACCTGAAGCGCCGCACCGCGCACATCCTGGTCTCGCGAGCTCAAGGCTTCAACCAGAGAGTCGTATATTTCCGGGCTGGCGATCTGCTCCAGAGCATAGATCGCTCGTACCTGCTGTTCCCGACTCCCGGTTTTGAGCAGACCGGCGAGCCCGGAAAATTCAGCCAGGGATTCCAGGCGCTCAAGCGCTGCGGCGGCAGCCTCCCGCACCCTGCGGTCGCTATCTTGCAGGGCCGAAGCAAGGGCGGCTTTTCTTTTTTTGAGCGCGGCAGTCTCTTGCAAGTCACCCTCCGATCCAATATTTCCGGGTCAGCGTAGCAGAAAGAGCGCAAGCGTGCAACGCCATTGGATTTGCCAAAAACCCTTTGAGTATAGTGCTATAGACCCGTTCCTGTTCACAGGAAACAAACTTGACCCTGTTTTAGATTGCTGTTAAAGTGAGCAGCCGAATGATTAAAAGGCAAAAGTTTCTTTCAGAGGGTTTCTTGCTCAATAAAACCCTTCCCCCTTTTCTGACCCTTCTGGAGAGCTTATCTCAATGTTTGAAGTTCTGGAAAACGACACCCTGGCTCCCAATGTTCATCGTTTGGTGGTTCGGGCCCCGCGTATTGCCAAAGCTCGCAAACCCGGGCAGTTCGTCATCGTCCATCCGCAAAAGGGGGGAGAGCGTATTCCCCTGACAATCGCTGACGCTGACCCGGAAGACGGTACCATTACGTTGTTTGTCCAAGCCATCGGAGCCTCAACCCTTAAAATTACCGGCACACCCCCCGGCAGTTCGCTACTGGACATTGCCGGACCTCTGGGCAAAGAAACCGACATCGAGAATTGGGGGCGGGTTGTCTGTGTTGGCGGAGGCGTCGGCACCGCGGTGCTGTATCCACAGGCCAAGGCCCTGGCCGATGCCGGCAACGAGGTAACCACTATCATCGGCGGCCGCTCCGCGCCCTTCATTATTCTGGCAGAAGAACTGGGCCGTTTTTCCCGGGAAGTCCTGATTACTACCGAAGACGGCAGTCTCGGAAAGCAGGGATTTGTCACCAACGCCCTGCAGGAATTGATCGACGATCCGCTACGCTGTCCTCAGGCTATTTTTGCCGTGGGTCCGGTGCCGATGATGCGGGCCGTCTGCGAATTGTCCCGCCCCTACGGCATCAAGACCATTGTCAGCCTCAATCCGATCATGATTGACGGCACTGGCATGTGCGGCGGTTGTCGGGTCAGCATTGCCGGTGAGACCAAATTCGCCTGTGTCGACGGACCCGAATTTGACGGCCACCAAGTCGATTTTGCTCTGCTGATGGATCGACTGACCATGTACCGGGATCAGGAAGCCCGTTTGGTCGAGGATTTGCCGGAATCACTCAAAGGCAAAATCACTAAAGTGAAGAAATAGATCTCCAATGAAAAAAAATCTCAGTCACAAAGAAACCATGGCTATCGAGCGGGTGAAAATGCCCGAGCAAGACCCGCGGCAACGCAGTCGCAATTTCCAGGAAGTCAACCTGGGGCTGACCAAACAGCAAGCCATGCGGGAAGCCCAGCGCTGCCTGCAATGCAAAAGCCAGCCCTGCGTTGAAGGCTGTCCGGTTCGCGTGAGGATTCCCGAATTTCTCGAAGCGGTCGCCGAAGACAACATGCCCCTGGCCGCCCATATTTTGCTGGCGGACAACACGCTGCCGGCGGTCTGCGGCCGCGTTTGTCCGCAGGAAGAACAGTGCGAAATTGTATGTGTCCGCAGCGCCAAATCCGGGCCGGTGGCCATCGGTTACCTGGAGCGCTACGTGGCCGACTGGGCCATGCAAAATCCAGACAAGTTGCTGAAGCAGGATCGGCCCGAACCCAGCGGCAAAACCGTCGCAGTGGTCGGATCCGGCCCTGCAGGGCTGACGATGGCCGGCGAATTGGCTCATTTGGGGCACCAGGTGACCATTTTTGAGGCCCTTCATGAAACTGGCGGCGTTCTACGCTACGGAATCCCCGAGTTCCGCCTGCCCAAGGACATCGTCGATGCAGAAGTGGATCGCCTGAAAAAAATTGGAGTGACTATTGAGTGCAACGTCATTATCGGCAAGACCCTGACTCTCGATGACCTGATCCGTCAGTTTGACGCTGTCTTTATCGGCAACGGCGCCGGTCTGCCGATGATGCTCAACATCGAAGGGGAAAATCTCAAGGGGGTCTTTTCCGCCAACGAGTATCTGACCCGGGTCAACCTGATGGGAGCCTGGCGCGATGACCTGCCCACGCCAATTATTCAGGGACGTCGCGTGGTGGTGATTGGCGGCGGCAACACTGCCATGGACGCTGTGCGGACCGCCCGGCGGCTTGGCGCCGAAAGGGCCATCATCCTCTACCGGCGCAGCGAAGCGGAAATGCCGGCCCGCGACGAAGAGATCAAACATGCCAAGGAAGAAGGCATCGAATTTATCCTGCTGGCTGCTCCTCTGGAAGTTCTTGGCGACGACAAGGGCTGGGTAAACGGCCTGCGCTGCCAGCGCATGAAACTTGGCGAGCCCGATGCCTCCGGCAGACGTCGCCCCCAGCCCATTGAGGGGGATACCTTTTTGCTGGAGGCCGACGTGGTTGTCAACGCTATCGGCACCCGGCCCAATCCTCTGTTGACGTCTACTGCTCCAAACCTGGGTTTGTCCGCCAAGGGCAATATCGCAACGGATGAAAACGGCGCCACCAGCATCCCCGGCGTCTTTGCCGGTGGCGACATCGTGCGTGGCGGTGCTACGGTTATTCTGGCCATGGGCGACGGCAAAAAGGCGGCAGCGGCCATTGACAACTATCTTAGAAAACCCTCCTGAAAAAAACGCCCACCTTTAACGCAAAGACAGCCCGTTTAGTTCCGGGCTGTCTTTTTTTGATACGACCGGCGACTGATTCCACCGGCGGCTTCCAAGCCTCTGTAAACCGCCCGGTTCTCACTCCGGCACGGCAGTACGACTTTTCAGCGCTTTTTGTTCTGTGCTACAGTTCAAAAGACGCTTTGGATCAGCCCGCTATTGGAGCAACTACGTTCCGGGCTTTGCCTGTTCCTGCAACTATGTCCACTCCGGCACCGTCTGAGAAGGGAAGTAAAACATTGGGAGTTGTCCCATGACTCTGTTATTTCGTTCCGGGCATCTTCTTTGGCTGCTGTTGGCTTTCTTCCCCGTGATCATCGTAGGTTGCACTGGCCAAACAAATCCGAACCTGCTCTCCAGCCCGGACCCCATAGGCCAACTGCTCGTTCCGTCCCAGCACGCGTTCGCCGACGAAGACCTTCGCCAGCCTCTGGCTCAAATGGGCTACGCCGTGCAGGTCGGGGCCTTCAGGCAGCTTGAGAATGCGGTACGTTTTGAAGCGACTCTGAACAACAGGGGGGTTGAAGCCTTCTATTTCCGTGATGATTCAGGCTTGTTTAAGGTTCATTTCGGCAACCATCGCGACTATGGAAGCGCCCGCGCACAAGCGAAGCAACTCGCCGCCCAGGGTCTCATCGGCAACTTCTTTATTGTTATCCCCGAAAGCTACAGCAGCTATCGCGCCAGGGGAAGCAATCAGGACCAATTGCGCCACGACCTGGTACAGACCGCTAAGCGCTTTATCGGCGTTCCCTACCGCTGGGGCGGCACAGACCAGTCCAGCGGCTTCGACTGCAGCGGTCTGACCATGGTCAGCTACCGCCTTAACGGACTGGAACTTCCGCGGGTATCGCGCAGCCAGTTTCAGGCCGGCCGCAGTGTCTCGCGGAGCCAGTTGCAGCAGGGCGACCTGGTTTTTTTTGATACCACCGGCAACCGCCAGGTTTCCCACGTCGGCATGTATATCGGCAACGGCCGGTTCATCCACGCGCCCCGTACCGGTGCTCGCGTACGTATCGAGAATTTGTCCAGTCCCTATTTTACACGTACCTACATGGGCGGAAGAACCTATTTTTAGGCAGTCCTAAATTTAGGCAGAATGGCTAAAGAGTTTTGAAAGTCTGCCATGCCGGTGGCGAAAAAAGCCTCGAAGCAGCTTTTTTCGTCCTTTGATCTGTCCACTAAGGCGAAAATCCCGACGGCTCGAGGAACCGCTTTGTTACGGGTTCACAGCTGGCCGCCGTTCCCGTCCCGGTCCCGGTCCATCTGCGCAGCTGATTGCGCCCCGCTTTTTTGGCTGAATAAAGGGCCTTATCGGCCTGTTCGAGCAGTTCGTCAAAGCTATCCATCCCGGTTGCCGGCGCGGTAGCTATGCCGAGACTCGCCGTAACCCCGAGGGGAATGCCTGCATGGAGCACAACGGACTGCTCAATGGCTCCGAGAATCCGACAACCCAGCGCATGGGCCGCTTCCGATCCGGTTTCCGGCAGCAGCACCGCAAACTCCTCGCCACCGTAACGGCACACCGTATCAGTACCGCGCACAGTTTGAAGCAGGGATCGGGCCACTGTCCTCAACACCCGGTCTCCGGCTCGATGGCCGTGACGGTCGTTGAATTGTTTAAAGTGATCAATATCGAACATCAGCAGACTCAAGGAATGGCCATTGCGCCGATGCCGCGCCCATTCTCTCTCAGCCAAGGGGAAAAAGCTTCGCCGATTGGCCGCTCCGGTCAACGGATCGGTCTGGGCCAGCGACTCCGCCAACCGCCTTTCATCTTCAGCCACGGCCAAGGCCTTCTGAAGAGCTTGCGCCTGATGCTTAATGGTCCGGCGCTGCAGAAAAGCCCGGCGTTCCATTCGGTTAAGCCCATAGCAGCCGAACATTCCTGAAAGGTTGAAAAAGAAAAAAATGTAAGAACTGCCGATGAGAAACTCCCGAGTAAGGTCGCAATACAGGAAGACGACAACCTCGTAAGCCACAAAGGTCGTCCAGGCGATCAGATTGGGAAGCAGCCATCCGGGGAGAAACAAATAATAGAACAGAACGCAGAGCAGCAACCCACCATAATAAATGTGGTTTGCGGGTGGCCCGGCAAGGGCGATCATGGCGATGATTCCCAAACTCGCCAGCCCGCCGTTGATCAGGAAGATGGTGGCCTTCTTTTTTGCGCCGACACCGGTAAAGCTCAGAACAAAAGACAGGAGCAGGGCCGGACACACCACGGCAAAACGAATAACCAGGCAGAGCCACAGCAGATCGGGCAGCAGTTGCTGATCCAGAAGATAAAAGATGGCGTACATTCCGGCACCGACCACGGATGTGAAACGCCACCTTCGAGTTTCCTCGGTAATAATTTCCCGGCGATACTCTTTTTCAAGATCACACCCCCGAAATCGCAGACTCAGGGGGCGCAGGGCGTCTTCGCGCCGCGCTGAACGTCTCACCTTTAACATTTCTTTTCCCCGCGGCAACAAGCCGTTGCAGCAGCCTTCCCTCACTATCGTTGGCAAAGGACTCCTTTTTTTTCTTCCGAGGAAGTAATTTGCGAATCCCGGGATGCCGCCACAACCCCAATAAAAAGCGGCACCAACTCGGGATCGAACTGGGTCCCGGAACAACGCCTCAGTTCCTCCACCACCTTTTCCCGAGGCAGTCCCTTGCGGTAGGGGCGATCGCTGATCATCGCGTCAAAGGCATCAGCTATGGCCAAGATACGACACTCCAAAGGAATTTTATCTCCGGCCAACCCCAAGGGATAGCCGCTGCCGTCCCACCACTCGTGATGCTTGTAGATCCAGTCGGCAATAGGCACCAGATCAGGAGACGCTTGAGCGATGTGATAGCCGATGGCACAGTGCTGCCGCATGGCGAGAGTCTCTTGCGGAGTGAGTTTATCCGGTTTGAACAGAATCTGGTCCTTGATTCCAACCTTGCCGATGTCGTGAAATTTAGCCAGCAGACGCAGATCGTGGATGCGATGTTCGGAAAGGTCCAGTTCCCGAGCCAGGGCTACGACCATGGATTCGAGCCGATCCGCGTGACCCTCGGTGATGAAATCCCGCGCTTCAAGTGCTCTCGCCAGAGTCTGTACCACGGCGCTTCGATTGCTTTGGCTGCGATGCAGTTTTTCCCGGGACATATTGTTGTCCGCGGCGATAAAAAGATCGCGTATTTTTTGATCCGGTTTTTCTCGGGCAGCAAACCCTACCGACAGGCTCAAGGGCAGATCGGAATTGGCCCGGTTGTGCTGCAGGGCACTGTCCTTGATTCGCTCGGCGGCTTCAGCAACATTCAGAGACCCATTTGCTGTGAGCAGAACAGCGAACTCGTCCCCGCCCACCCGGGCGACAATGCCCCCTTTGCCGAACAGACCCTGCAGCATACCGGCGACCTGAACGAGAAGCCGATCTCCCGCAGAATGGCCCAGAGTATCATTGACCAGTTTAAGGCCATCAAGATCACAGACGATCACCCCGCCGCAATCCGATGTGCTCACTTCTTGACGCATCATCTCCCGTTCGAAAAAATTACGATTGAACAGCCCGGTGAGGTGGTCGTGAGAACTGGTAAAACGCAGCTCTTCCTCCATGCGCTTATGCCGGGACATATCCACGTCCATGCGCATGAATTCACTTACCCCTTTTAGTCCCCCGACGGGCAGAACAAAGGACAGCACGCTCTGCGGCGGCCCGAAGCGATTGGGTACTTCCCCCTCCCACACCTGCCGTTCTCCCGCCAGC
>SLLR01000069.1 GCA_007134025.1 Desulfuromonadaceae bacterium
CCGGATTGCCGAATCCGGCCTTGGCCTCGGAACGGGCCGCAGCAAAGGCATTGGGCAGCGAGGCCGGCGAGTGCACCACCTTCATGCCCCGGCCGCCGCCGCCGGCGGTGGCCTTGATAATCACCGGATAACCGATTTCGGCAGCAACTTCCCTGGCCTGACCGATGGTGCTGACGGCATCCTTGGTCCCCGGCAGAATCGGAACCCCGGCCTGGGTGACAGTCTGACGGGCGCGGATCTTGTCTCCCATCAGACGCATGTTATCCGGGCTGGGACCGATAAAGGTAATGCCGCAGTTGCCGCAGATCTCGGCAAACTCGGCGTTCTCGGCCAGAAATCCGTACCCCGGGTGAATCCCGTCGGCATCGGTGACTTCTGCTGCACTGATAATGGCTTGAATATTCAGATAGCTGTTGATGCTGGGAGCCGGGCCGATACAGATGCTTTCGTCGGCCAATTTGACATGCAACGATTCGTTGTCCACCGTGGAATGAACGGCAACGGTCCGAATGCCCAGTTCCTTGCAGGCGCGGATGACGCGCAAGGCGATTTCACCCCGATTGGCGATCAAAATTTTATGAAACATAAAACGGATATCTCCGAAAAATCGATTTTCTGTAGCGAACGAATGTAACCGACGGAAAGCGTTCCGCAATCAGCTTACAAGGCCTCGACCAGGAAAAGGGTTTCGCCGTATTCAACGACCTCGGCGTTCTCCTTGAGAATCTTCACAACCTTGCATTTGAATTCGGCTTCGATCTCGTTCATCAGCTTCATCGCCTCGATGATGCAGAGAATCTGCCCTTTTTCAACCACGGAGCCCACTTCGACATAGGATTCCGATTCCGGTGAGGGAGACCGATAGAAGGTACCGACGATGGGAGAGAGGACTTTCTCGCAACCCTCGGTAGCGGATTTTACCGGCATCTCCGGCGCAGCCTCCGGGGCCGCGGCCGAGGTTGGGACAAAGGGAGCCGGTGTCTGTTGAACCGGGTTGATTACCGGAGCCGGAATAGCCGTTACCACCGGCGCGGAACCCCGCCGAATGACCAGCTTTTGATCCCCGTTTTCCAGTTCGAATTCGGTAATGTCGGTTTGCGTCACCAACTTGACCAATACTTTAATGTCTTTGATGTCCATCAGATTGCGCTCCTTGCCATCATAAGAAAAATCAGACTGTCCAAGTCCTGTACTGTTTAGAAAACCGCTCTCCATCCTGTTCGGTCAAGCGGGCTGTGTGCTGCTCATGCCGCCGACAGGATTTGAAAATCCTTGGGCAGGCGGGTCAAGCGCCGGCAGCCTTCGGCTGTGACGCAGACCAGATCCTCGATTCGCACGCCGCCCCGTTCAGGCAGGTAGATTCCCGGCTCGACTGTAAATACCATATTTTCTTCGGCAACGGCATCAGAAAGTGACGAAATCGTCGGCTTCTCATGAACTTCCAGACCCAGACCATGACCGAGTCCATGACCGAAATAGTCGCCGTAGCCCTGAGCGACAATATAGTCGCGAGCCAGAGCATCGATGTCCCGCAGGGCAACTCCGGGTCGAATTCCGTCCAGCGCGCGGTGGCGGGCCTCCAGTACCGTTTCGTAGATCCGCCGCAATTGGGGATCCACGGTGCCGATGGCCAAGGTCACCGTCTCGTCGGAGTGATAGCCATTCAGGCGGCAGCCGAAATCGATAGTCACCAGATCGCCCCGGGCAATCAGCTTGTCGGAGGCGGTGCCATGGGGCAAGGCGCCGCGACAACCGGAAGCCACGATGATGTCAAAGGCTTTTTCCTCGGCCCCCCGCCGGCGCATGGCCAGCTCCAGTTCAAAGGCAAACTCCCGCTCCCGGCAACCGGGCCGCAGCAGAGGCAGCACCTCCTCAAAAGCCGCCGCCGCCAGGGAAGCGGCCCCTGCAATGGCGGCCAGTTCTTCGGCGTCCTTGACGGAGCGCAGGGTGTGCAGTCCGCTGGTTTCGGCAATCCATTGACAGGCGTCGGAGCTCTTGCTCCTCAGGTGCAGAACCTGATCGTAGGTCAGGGTCTCGGACTCAAAACCGATCCGTTGCAGACCCAGCGCCTCAACCTGCTCGACGATACCCTCTGTGGCCATTCGGTACCGGACGATCTTTTGCGCTCGGACCTCTTTGTGGGCCTGAATCATATAACGGAAATCGGTGAGAAAGACCGTCTCTCGGGGAGTCACCAGCAGGGCCCCGGAACTGCCGGTAAATCCGCACAAGTAGCGGAGGTTGGCCCGGTTCATAAACAGGAAACCATCCAGACCGGCATTTTCCAGCAGACGATAAACCTTTTGCAGACGTGGCGAGGTCATGAAAATCTTGCGGGCCCTTTTATCGTCGCAGGTGGCAAACAAGTCCGCGCAGGGCCAGTTCGTAGCCGAAGATGCCGAAACCGCAGATCTGCCCTACCGCTATGGAGCTGATAAAAGAGTGGTGGCGAAAGGGTTCCCGTGCGTGGACATTGGAAAGATGAACTTCGGCTGCCGGAATGGCCACCCCGACCAGCGCATCCCGAAGCGCCACACTGGTATGGGTCAGCCCCCCGGGGTTGATCAGAATACCCGTCGTCCCGCTGAGGCGGGCCTGATGAATCCGGTCGATCAGTTGCCCTTCGTGGTTGGATTGAAAGATTTCCAGAGTGACCTGCAGTTCTTCCGCCAACACCTTGAGTCGAGCGTTGAGATCTTCGAGAGTTTCATGGCCGTAGACCTCGGGCTCCCGGGTCCCCAGCAGATTCAGGTTGGGACCATGCAGAACCAGGATGTGATCACCGCCGGCGTTCATTGAAGTTCCTCCCGCAGCCGGAACAGATCCCGCGACAGCAGATAGCGTCCCTTGCCGTAGTTGCCGTTGGCCTTCATGGTCAGAATCACGAAGTATTCTTCATTCAGGGTGCGGATAATAATCTGAAAGCGCTCGGTGCGCACCGTCAATTCCTCGATTTCGCCGGAGTTCAGAACACCGAGAGTGTCTTTCATTTCCTTGAGGATGTGAGCGTACTCCACAGCGAAAGAGGTGAGATCCCCCACCTCGGCGGGCCGGTCATACTGTTCCACCGCCAGGCCGTCATAGCCCATGAGAACGGCACTGTAGCCCTCGGCTTCTTCAACAATGCCTTGCAGAATGCTTCTGAACATAGTCCCTCCGTAGGCGGGCGGCCTGCAGCCAGCGCTGCAGGGTTGCCAGGATTTCCGCTTCCCTGGCCGGTTGGACCGGTGGCTCCGGTTCCTCGGCAGATTCGGCCTGAACATCGGCCGCGAGACGCTGCTCCAGGGCGATGAGCCTGGAACGAACGGAACTGTTGTGGGGATCGCTGTGCAGGATGTCGCGATAGATCTGGCAGGCCTGGGTCAGCAATCCCTGACTGACATAAAGCTCCGCGATGGTGGTGGTGGCAATAGGCTTTTCGGCAGGAAGTTCCTGGTCAGGCTCCTCTTGTCTCGGGACAGCGCTTTCGGCAACGGTTTCAAGGTCTTCCTCACCGGCATCGGACAGGGTCTGCAACAACCTCTGGACCGAGGCGTCCTCGGGATGAATGGCGGCGGCTCTTTCCAGAACCTGCCGGGCGTCGGCAAGCTGGTTACGCTGACGGAAAACCGTCGCCACCCCCTTGAAGGCCTCGAGACACTCGCCATCCAGGGTCAGCGCCTTGTTGAAGGCGCCAAGAGCCGGCCCCTCTTCACCGCGGGCAAGAAGAGCCTGCCCCAGGATCACATGGCCGGGGCTGAACCAGGGCAATCCCTCCACGCCGCTGCGAGCCACCGCCAGGGCTTCGTCGAGCCGGCCCAACTGCACATAGGTTTCGGCCAGAGAAACAAAAACCGTCGAGTGGGGGTCTTTTTCCAGAATCTTGCAATACCGGGCAATTTTGGCCTGTAGCGCACCGTCTGACTGATATGCCATCACGTGAATCCTCGGTATAAAGTCCGTGCTCAGGTCGTTAAAATGTCGGTCAGCAACCCCTCGAGCCCGGCTACTTCCTGCATAACACAGTCGCCTATGCCGCGATTGAGGACAAACCGCAGCACCCCATCCCTGACTTTTTTGTCCCGTTGCATGGCTTGCTTATAGTCCTTGACAGAAAAAGCGGGAGGATCGACCGGCAGGCCGAAAGCGACAAGCAGTTGCCGAATGGCGGCGACATCCTGAGAACTGCACAAATTGAGGCGACAGGAGAGTTCAGCGGCAAAAACCATGCCGATAGCCACCGCTTCTCCATGTCGAAAGGAACCGTAACCGGCCAGAGCTTCCACCGCGTGGCCGAAGGTGTGACCGAAGTTGAGAATCGCCCTGAAAGAGCTCTCTTTTTCGTCAATCTCTACAACATTCGCCTTGATTTGGCAAGATCTCTTTACCATCCGCACCAGGGCACCGGGATCCCGGCTGATGAGGTTTTCCCGCTGTTCAGCAAGTTGTTCAAAGAAATACTCGTCGCAAATCACTCCGTATTTGACCACTTCGGCCATGCCTGCGGCAAATTCCCTGGCGGGCAGGGTCGAAAGTGTATCCACGTCGATATGCACATGACGGG
Organism: Desulfuromonadaceae bacterium; assembly: GCA_007134025.1. Classification (GTDB taxonomy): domain Bacteria; phylum Desulfobacterota; class Desulfuromonadia; order Desulfuromonadales; family Syntrophotaleaceae; genus SLLR01. The sequence continues at coordinate 4,544 of SLLR01000069.1, forward strand.
GCTGATAAAAAGCACCGATAAGATTTTTTCCCAAAGGGTGATTGACCGCGGTTTTGCCGCCGATGGAACTGTCCACCTGGGACAGCAGGGTGGTGGGCACCTGGGCAAAAGCGATGCCGCGCAGGAAGATCGCAGCAGCAAAACCCACCATATCACCGATGACACCACCGCCCAGAGCCACAAGCCCGCAACTTCGATCGAAACCCTGCTCGATCAGGGCATCCAGTATTTTCTCAACGCCGGCGAGGGTTTTATGTTCTTCGCCGTCGGGGATGACAATCGTCGATACCTTAAACCCGGAGCGATTCAGCGCCTCTTGAGCGGCTTCCCCGTAATGCCGAGCCACCGACGGGCTGGTTACGATGGCCATTTTGCGAGGAAACTTCACAGTGTTTAACGCTTCACCGAGCCGGTCAAAAATGCCGTGACCGATCCAGATGGGATAGGCCCGGTCTCCAAGTCCAACCAGCAGATGCTGCAACATACTCATTCTGTCTCCTTGATGCGGTCCAGAATCTCCCGGACCACTTCGTCCACCTCACGGTTGTCCGTATCCACGATGAGATCGGCCTGCTCATAGAGGGGACGACGTTGTTCCAGCAGTTCTCGTAAAGCCTCTTGCGAGACCTCGGAAGAAGCCAGGGGCCTGCCGGTGCTTCCGACCAGCCGGCTTTTCAAGGTCGGCCATTCGGCTCTCAGATAAATCAGGCGCCCCAGTTGCCGCAACAGGGGCCAGTTTTCCGGACGGCCGACAATACCGCCACCGGTAGCCATAATCCGCGGTTGCACCGAGTCCAATGATCGCAGCGCTTCGGTTTCGTAACAGCGAAAAGCACTTTCCCCCTGCTCTGCAAAGATCTCCGAAATGGAGCGGCCCTGCTGCTGAACAATCACCTCGTCCAGATCCACCAGTGGCAAGCCGGTATGACGATTCAGGGCTCGCCCCACGGTGCTTTTGCCGGCGCCCATGAAGCCGATGAGAATCAGCCCGGTTTTAAAACTCACGGACATAACGCTCGTAGGCGGCATAATTCTGACGAACTTCTTCCAGGCAATCGCCGCCGAATTTCTGTAGCACCGCCGCGGCCACCTCGATGGCAACCACAGCTTCAGCGACCACGGCGGCCGCCGGTACGGCGCAAACATCGGAACGCTCCACGGCGGCGGCAAAGGGCTGGCGGGTATTCAGATCCACCGTCTGCAGCGGAGTATACAGAGTCGGAATCGGCTTCATGGCGCCTCTCACCACCAGGGGTTCGCCGTTGGTCATGCCGCCCTCCAGCCCCCCCGCACGGTTGGTGCGTCTTCTGAAACTCCCATTCTGCAAAAGGATTTCGTCATGGACCTGGCTGCCGGGGCGACGGGCCGCCTCGAATCCGAGACCGATTTCCACTCCCTTGAACGCTTGAATGCTCATCATCGCAGCGGCCAGACGACCATCGAGACGCTTGTCCCAGTGCACATGAGAACCCAATCCCACCGGCAAACCAAGCACGGCCACTTCTACCACGCCGCCCAGGGAGTCGCCCGCCTCCCTGGCCGCATCGATGGTTTGAATCATGACCTGCTCCGCGTCGGCACAATAGGTACGACAGGCCGAGGCTTCGCTGAGGGCAAAACG
>SLLR01000115.1 GCA_007134025.1 Desulfuromonadaceae bacterium
AGCGGCATGACCTTTGCCAGTTGATCGTCTTTGCCGGCAAGATGGGCCGCTGCGCTACTCCTATTGTTCCTCCCAAGCTATCAAATCCTGACCCTATTGCCTACTCCAAGCTATCAAATCCTGACCCTATTGCCTACTTAACTGTACGCCCCTTATGGTGTTTCGAGGCCGGTGGGTTGGTCCAAACTCAATCTTCCGTAACGAGACTTTTCCTCGATGACGGTAAGTGGATGTCTGGTCGCCTGATCGGGCGGACCGCAAGCGCAGAATTAAAAAGATCGGAAGGCATGAAGGGCTGCAAAACTAAGCCACGGGATGGTATCCGCGAGGTAAAGGGAAATCTCCGTTTTCCCCTTGACTTTACTTGCCATGGATGTTCTCCGAAAGAGACCGGACCGGTCGGCGAAGGGGTCGGCCTCAGGATGCGTCTTCCAGTTCCATCCAGGCCGAGAAGGTATCGGTGATATCCGCGCGGGACAGGCTACCTACCAGCTGCTGGCCGTCGACCACCAGCAGCCGGCTAGTACCGGTCCGGTTCATGTGCGCGAGGGCTTCCATGACATCGGTCCCGCGGTCGATGACGGCATCCCTGGGGCAGGCCTGCAGAAGTTCGCCAGCGCTTCGATCCCGGCGTTCCTCGCGAGGGACGTTCCTGATCTGGGCCAGAGTGATGCAGCCGGCCAGCCGGCCCTGTTCGACAACCGGCAGGACTTTCCCTTTCTGGCGGGGAAGGTGCTCGGCGACCACTTCCGCCAGGGAAGTATCGGGAGCAATCGTGTCCGATGCGCTGTGCATCAGACTGTCGACGCGTTTTCCCGTAAAGGCCTCCTGCAGCAACAGGCGGCGGTAGGAATTTTTCGCCGCGCCTCTTATAAACAGGCCGATCAGAAAATACCACATGCCGCCCAGCAGGTTGCCGCCGAAGGCGTTGAGCACACCGAAGAGCATCAGCACGATGCCGAAACCGGAACCGATGCGGGTGGCGGTGCGGGTGGCACGGCGCAGATCGCCCTGCCAGCGCCAGAGGGTCGACCGTAACAGACGTCCACCGTCGAGGGGAAAGGCGGGCAACAGATTGAACACCGCCAACAGCAGGTTGATGAACGCGAGGTAGCCGGTGATGCCGTTGACCAGGTCGCCCCAGCCCAGCTGCTTCCCCCAGGACCACAGCAGGTACAGGAGCAGGGCCAGCAGGAGCGTGGAAACCGGACCTGCCAGGGCCATCAGAAATTCGGTTTTCGGGTTTTGCGGTTCGTCCTCCATTTCGGCAATGCCGCCGAAAACGAACAAGGTGATGCCCTTCATGGGCAACCCGTAGCGGCGGGCAACCAGGGAATGGCAGAACTCATGGAAAATGATGGAAAGGAACAGGCCCGCTGCGCCCAGAATGCCCATCAGCCAATAGACCGAATTCGACAAATCGGGGTAGCGGTCAGGGAAAAAACCTTCCGCCAGCGACCAGGTCACCAGAAGGGCAATCAGCAGCCAGCTCAGATCGAGGCGTACGCTGAAACCGAACATTCTGAATAAAGTCAGGCGATTTTCGAACACGAGAATACCTCCTGGAACTTTGCCGGCCGGCGGCCCTTTTCGCAAGGTTTCAAGGCAAGGCCCGAATGGCCCGGGCCGGACGGGCTTGAACGATCCGTTTCAATTGTCCCAATTGCCGGAGGGTTGTCAACTTGGCCTCGACAATGGGAAATCGCCGCGAACTGTTATACTGGGAAGCAACGGGAGACGGATCATGCAAGGGAGCAGGCACATTCATATCGGGACCTCGGGCTGGCACTACAAGCACTGGAAAGGTCCTTTCTATCAGCAGGAACTGCCCGACAGGGAAATGCTCGCCCGCTACGCAGAAAGCTTTCGGACCGCGGAAATCAACAATTCCTACTACCGACTGCCGGAAAAACAAACTTTCCTTTCCCGACGGAAAACGATGCCGAAGGATTTCGTCTTCGCGGTCAAGGCCAGTCGCTTCATCACCCACATGAAAAAGCTCAAGGACCGGCAAGAACCGCTGCAGCGATTCTTCGAGCGGACCCAGGGCCTGAAGGGAAAGCTCGGTCCGGTCCTTATCACCCTGGGGATCGAAAACCGGGCGCTTGGTTTTGTCGGCGGGTTTACAGGCGATGAGCTGGAGGGGCGGCTTCTTAATGAAGGGATCGCCTGCGACTTCGTCCGGATTGCCGGTGAGGGGCCCGGACCAATATCATCATCAACGACCAAACGGACGGCAAGCAGCTGATTTTCAACGCTGAGGGTCCGGAAATTCAGCCCAACGAACTGATGTGCCTGATGCGTAAGATCGAAGCCCTTCATGAGCCGGACATCTTAGTCGTCAGCGGCAGTCTGCCGCGGCAGATCAATCCGGAAATCTACCGGCGGATCATCGAAATCGCCCGGGCCAAAGGCGACAGGGTGGTCCTGGACACGGACGGCGAGCCGCTCAAGGTCGGCCTGCGGGCCGCCCCGAGATCATCAAGCCCAATATTCACGAACTGGCAAGGATGGTCGGCGAAACCCTGAACAGCGTCGATGAGATCATTGGGACGGCACAAACTATACGGGAGCGCGGCGTCGCCACGGTGCTCTCTTCCATGGGCTCCCGGGGCATGATCCGGATCACCGAGGGCGACGTATTTCATGCGACCCCTCTCGAAGTGGACATCGTCAACACCATTGGCGCCGGCGACTCTTCGGTGGCCGGCTATGTCTACGGCCTGGTCAACGGCTTCGAACCGCAAAAGGCGTTGGCCTGCGCCGTGGCTGCCAGAGCGGCGACGGTCATCCGGGCCGGCACCGCACTCTGCACCAAAGAGGATTTCGGCGAGCTTCTCCAACGCACGACCTTCAAACGCATCGCCGGGAACTGATTCCGAAGCGCAACCTTCCGGCGACGCTAGTCAGGAGCGCCCATGCCTGAATTGCCCGATGTCGAGATCTTTCGCCGCTATTTCCAGTCCACGGCACTGCACCAGCCGGTCGCGGCGGTACAGGTGCCGAGCCCGAAACTGCTGCGGGACCTTTCGGCGTCCCGGCTCGGCCGAAAACTTCACGGCCGGACTTTCGTCGCGACTTCCCGGCACGGCAAATATCTGCTGGCCGAGGTTCCCGGCAAGGGGCACCTGGTCCTGCATTTCGGCATGACCGGCTTTTTGAAATACCACCGGCGCGCCGAAGCAGGTCCGGTGCATGCCGCCCTGATCCTGGAATTCGACAACGGTTATCGCCTGGTCTTCGACTGTCAGCGTAAATTCGGCGAGATCCGCTGGCACCGTTCGGTCGCGGAACTTCGCCAGGCGAAGGAACTCGGCCCCGATCCTCTGCGGGACGGCTTCGAGGGAAAGGATTTCCGCCGGATTCTGCGGCGACGGCGCGGCGCGATCAAATCGCTGCTCATGAACCAGCAGGCCCTGGCCGGGATCGGCAACGTCTACTCGGACGAGATCCTGTTTCAGGCCGGAATGCATCCGCGGCGGCCGGTATCGGACCTGGATGAAGACGAGATCCGACAGCTCTATGGCCGCGTGGGGTCAGTCCTGCAGCAAGCCATCGACTGCCGGGTCGGGGAAAAGGGATGGCCGAAGGGTTGGCTGCTGCCCCGACGGGAAGCAGGCGAAACCTGTCCCCGATGCGGCGGCACCATCGAACGCCTGAAGATTTCCGGGCGCCATGCCTACTGCTGTCCGGAACATCAGACCTAAAACCGCCGGCCGGCAACGAAAACCCGCCGTTCTTTTGTGGCGCGACGAGCACCCGGCGGCGCCGTTCAGCTGGCTGTCAAATCCCCGCCGTTGGGGTGCAGCACCTGCCCGGTCATGTAAGAGGCGTCCGCCGAAGCGAGGAACACGAAGCAGGGGCCGATCTCGGCCGGCTGAGCGGCCCGCCCCATGAGAGTGGAGCGGCCGAAATCCTGCACGGCCTCGGCCGGAAAGGTGGCGGCGATGAGCGGCGTCCAGACCGGGCCGGGTGCCACGCCGTTGACCCGAATACCCTGCGGCGCCAGATTCTTGGCCAAGGATCGGGTGAAGGCCACGATCGCACCCTTGGTGGCCGAATAGTCGACCAGGTGCCCGCTGCCCCGGTAGGCGGTGATGGAGGTTGTGTTGATGACGGCGGCCCCTCTCTGCAGGTGGGGCAGGGCCGCCCGAGTGGTGTGAAAATAGGCGAACAGGTTGGTTCGAAAGGTCTTTTCCAGCTGTTCGCCGCTGATCTGATGAAAATCCTCGGCCAAGTGCTGTTCCGCGGCGTTGTTCACCAGCACCTCGAGATGGCCGAAGTGGCCGACCGCGGCCTCGACCGCCTGGCGGCAAAGAGCCTCCACCCCGAGATCCCCCGCCAGCAGCAGGCAGCGGCGCCCTTCCCCTTCCACCAGGGTCCGAGTTTCCTCGGCGTCGGCGTGCTCTTCGAGATAGACGATCGCAACGTCGGCCCCCTCGCGGGCGCAGTGAACCGCTACCGAGCGGCCGATGCCGCTGTCGCCGCCGGTGATCAGAACCGCCTTCCCTGTCAGTCTGCCGCTGCCGCGATAGCCCTCGCGGATGACCACCGGGCGGGGGGTCATTTCCCCTTCCCGGCCCGGCTGCCGGTCCTGATGCTGTGGCGGACGCTGTTCCTGCAGCTTGCGAAAATCGTCTCTTTGCTTGTCAGCCATATTCACCCTCTCGAGATTAGCGGGCGCGCCCGGCAAAAAACACAGGGGAAGCCCGGCTTGCACCAGGCTCCCCCTGTCGGATTCTATCGTCGCCGGTTACAGTTTTTTCATCGCCTCTCCGCAACAGACCAGTTCCCCGTCGCCGCCGGTCTTTACCTCGACCACCTGTTGACAGATGTCACATTTGTAAACTTCACCTTTTTTCCCCATGTTCCCTCTCCTTTGGCTGGCGATCCGGTTGACGTCTGTGCCTCTGGCCTCGCGTCACGCGACCGGGTCGGGTTATGCAGATTCTGAATTTTTCGCCCTCCAGCAATGCTATCACAAAGCGCCTTCCCTTCAAGGGGCCTTCACCCCCATAGCAATCCCCGCAACGATGCGGGCCGGCGGCGCACCAGCCACTTAGCCAGCTCAGGTACCGGCGACACGCTGAAAGCGAAAACGGCGGCGATCAGCCAGTCGACAGGCGGCAGCGCATCGCTGTTGAAAGCCTGCTGCAGAAAGGGGGCTTAGACGATCAGGACAAGCCTTCGTTTTTGCGTGTTTTTGACATGGAGCCGATATCTGATACAAGTCACACAAGGGCCTGGGCGGCATCGATCGATCCAGACCCGGTGTTTTCATTATTAAAACAGGCCACGGAGAGAGAATATGAACGCTCATAGCAACTACGTTCGCTGGCTCGAAGACCTGGGCTCCGGGGACTTAGCGCTGGTCGGCGGCAAAAACGCCTCCCTCGGCGAAATGATTACGGCCATGCGCAAGCAGGACATTGCCGTGCCGAACGGTTTCGCCACCACGGCAGCGGCCTATCGCGAGTTTCTCGCGGCCAACCAGCTTGAGGAAAAGATCGCTGATCTGCTCGAAGACCACCGACGCGCCGACTCTGACCTGGCCAAGACCGGGAAGGCCGTGCGCCGGCTGATCAACCGGGCGGATTTTCCAGAGGAGCGAGGAATTCCGGGGACAGTATATTTAATTACTTTGTCTTTGGTTTAGGGCCACGCTTTGCCGGTCGAAGCAGGCGTCCCATCTTCTGCTCCAGGTGCTCGACGAACGCAACCTCCCCAAGGGGACGACCGCTATGTTCGTGCTTCTTCAGCAAAGCCAGCTCCGCTTTTCCCGCCAGGGTCAGAAAACTCTCCCAGTCACTTACCCTTTCCAGCAGCGGCATGACCTTTGCCAGTTGATCGTCTTTGCTGGCAATATGGGCCGCTGCGCTACCCCTATTCTTCCTCCCAAGTTATCAAATCCTGACCCTATTGCCCCTTATGGTTGTAGCTGGCATCTTTTTCTTTGGTTTCGGGCCACGCTTGGCCGGTCGAAGCAGGCGACCCATCTCCTGCTGCAGGTGCTCGACGAACGCAACCTCCCCAAGGGGACGACCGCTATGTTCGTGCTTCTTCAGCAAAGCCAGCT
>SLLR01000126.1 GCA_007134025.1 Desulfuromonadaceae bacterium
CCGGTCGCCGAGGACCGTGCCGTAGGCGTTCTGTATGTTGAGGCCGGCCTTGGCCAGCAGCAACAGCATGTCGTGCAGGGCACCGGGAGTGTCGCTCATTCGAACCACAACGATCTCTCGCAGGGCCGCCGGATGTCCTTCGTCGGCCAGCACTTGGCGGGCCAGTTCCGGCCGGTCGACCAGCAGATTGAGGATTCCCCAGCCGGCGGTGCTGGTGGACAGGGTCATGGCCCGTATGTTGATCTGCTGTTGTTTGAGCACGGCGGTGATTTTTTCCAGCCGGCCCGGCTTGTTTTCCAGAAACACCGACACCTGTTGGGCGATCATAAGACCTCCTGGGGGGTGCGAAGATCCTGTACCCGTATCGCCTTGCCCTCGCTCTGGGGCAGACTGCCCGGCTCCACCAGGCGAATCACCGGGGTAATCAGAACTTCGTCGCGTACTTCGTGACTGATTTTTCGGGACAGAGCCTCCAGTTCCTCCATGTTGCCGGTAAACCACTCCTTCTGCACCTCGACCCGAATCTCCATCTGGTCGCCGTCCTTGCGGCTCTGCAGCACAATCAGGTAGTTGCTGCCGACCTCGGGAAACCGCATCAGCACTTTTTCGATCTGCAGCGGGAAGATGTTGCAGCCCTTGAGAATCAGCATGTCGTCGCTGCGACCGTTGATCCGGTCGATGCGCCGGTGGCTGCGGCCGCAGGAGCAGGGACCGGGAAGAATCCGGGTCAGATCACGGGTCCGATAGCGCAGCAGAGGCATGGCCCGCCGGTCGAGGGTAGTCAGAACCAACTCTCCCACTTCCCCTTCCGGCAGCGGGTCGAGGGTCACGGGATCGATGACCTCCACCACGAAACAATCCTCCCAGATATGCAGGCCCTGCTGTTCGATACACTCAAAGGCCACCCCGGGGCCGTTCATCTCCGAAAGCCCGTAGGAGTTGAAAGCCCGCACCCCGAACAGTTCTTCGATGCGCCGCCGCTGGCCCTCCGTATGAGGCTCGGCTCCGATGACAAAGTGCCGCAAACAGGTATCGCGACGGGGGTCAAGGCCCAGTTCGACAAAAGCGCTGTGCAGGCGGAACAGATAACTGGGGATGGCGTGCACCGCGGTGGTGCCGAAATCCTGCATCAGCTTGATCTGGCGGCGGCTGTTGCCGGCGGCGGCGGGAATGACCAGGGCTCCGAGCCGTTCGGCGCCGTCCTGAAAGCCGAGCCCGCCGGTAAACAGCCCATAGCCACAGATATTCTGGAACACATCCGTGGGCCGAACGCCCGCGCAGTACAGGGAACGGGCCACCAGGTTCGCCCAGGAATCCAGGTCGTGGCGGTCGTGAAAAATCACCGTCGGATTGCCGGTGGTGCCGCTGGAGCAATGCAGGCGCACCGTGCCGTCCTTGGGCACGGTGAGAAACCCGTAGGGAAAGTGGTTGCGCAGATCCTCTTTGGTGGTGAAGGGCAGACTGCGGATTTGTTCGATATGGCTCAGGCGCTCGGCGACGACCCCGGCGTTGGCGAGCTGCTGGCGATAGAACGGTGCACGGACGGCGCTTCCCAGAGTCTGCCTCAGCCGGCTCAGCTGCAGTTGGTGCAACTCCCTGACCGGCAGCTGCTCGATTTGCGGTTCCCAGTACATGTGCGGCAGGTTCCTTTCTACTGACGAAAATCTGTTCTCGGGTTCTTTTCAACTCCCGCAGAGTACGCTCAGGCCGTGCGACGCCGACCTTATCAGATTTTGTCGCCGAATGGTAGACCGGGCGGCAGGGGTTGCGCGTTCCCATTACGAAAAATCCCCCACCGAAGCCAAAAGCCTCGACGGGGGACGGCAGAACCAGGAGCAAAAGCCGGCGGCGTCTATTCCACGGTCACGCTCTTGGCCAGATTGCGGGGCTGATCCACGTCGGTGCCCTTGCACACCGCCACATGATAGGCCAGCAGCTGCATGGGAACGGACATAAGTATCGGGGCCAGCTCGTCATTGATTTCAGGAACGGTGATCAGGGCGTCGACCTCGCCGAGCAGGTGCTGCTGGCCTTCGGTGACCACGGCGATGACGCGACCGTCCCTGGCCCGCACCTCTTCCAGGTTGGAGATAACCTTCTCCAGGATGTCGTTGCGGGGGCAGAGAAAAACCACCGGCAGCTGGTCGTCGATGAGCGCGATGGGGCCGTGTTTCATCTCTCCGGCCGGATAGCCTTCGGCATGGATATAGGAAATCTCCTTGAGTTTGAGGGCCCCTTCCAGGGCAATGGGATACTGGTTGCCCCGCCCGAGGTAAAGAAAGTCCCGAGCGTTCATGAAAGCCCTGGCGATGGTCTCGATCTGCTCGTCCAGCTCCAGCACCTCCTCCATCTTGCGCGGCAGGGTCAGCAGCGCCTGAGTCAGCTCACGGCAGCGTTCGGCGTCGAGCTGCCCCCGAACCCGACCCAGACGCAGAGCCAGCAGATACAGAGCCACCAACTGAGTGGTAAAGGCCTTGGTCGATGCCACGCCGATCTCCGGCCCGGCATGGGTATAAATGATACCGTCGCTCTCCCGGGCGATGGATGACTCCACCACGTTGCAGATCGCCAGCGCCTTGCCCCCCTTGCGTCGCGCCTCGCGCAGGGCCGCCAGAGTGTCGGCGGTTTCCCCGCTTTGACTGATGAGAACGGTCAGGGTGCGCTCCGTCACCAGCGGGTCCCGATAGCGAAATTCGCTGGCGATGTCCACTTCTACCGGCACCCGGGCCAGCTTTTCGATGAGAAACTTGCCCGTCAGGGCGGCATGCCAGGAGGTGCCGCAGGCGACGATATAGAGACGCTCCATGACCTGCAGTTCCCTGTCGTCGAGGGACAGTCCCTCCAGATAGACGTCACCCTGATCGTCCTGAATGCGGCCGGCCACGGTATCGGCAATAGCCCGGGGCTGTTCGTGAATCTCTTTGAGCATGAAATGGCGGTAGCCGCCCTTTTCCGCCATCAGCGGACTCCAGGTAATGGTCCGGGCGGTCTTGGTCAGCGGATTGCCGGCCAGATCGCTGAAGCGCAACTCCCCCGCCGCATAGATGACCATTTCTCCCTCTTCGAGAAAAATCATTTCCCGGGTGTGGGAAAGCATCGCCGGAATGTCGGAAGCGACAAAAAATTCGCCATCGCCCTGCCCCACCACCAGCGGCGAGCCGAGTTTGGCGGCGATCATTTTCTCCGGTTCCTGCTCGCAGATCACCGCCACCGCGTAAGCACCCCGCACCTCGCTCAGGGCCCTACGCACCGCGCTCTCGAAATCGCCGCACCGATCCAGATGATGGTCGATGAGATGGGCAATGATTTCGGTATCGGTTTCGGAGCTGAACTGGTGCCCCAGGGTCGTCAGTTTATCTTTGAGAAAGAGATAGTTCTCGATGATGCCGTTGTGCACCACCGCTACTTTGCCGCAGTAATGGGGATGAGCATTGGTCTCCGAAGGCCTTCCATGGGTCGCCCAGCGGGTATGGCCGATGCCCCGCACGCCCGCCAGGGGCTGCTCGGCAAGCCGTGTTTCCAGTTCGGCCAGTTTGCCCTTGGCGCGGCGAATCTCGATCCGGCCGCCGTTGAGAACGGCGATGCCCGCCGAGTCATAGCCCCGGTACTCAAGACGCCGCAGGCCGTCAAGAATGATTGGTGTGGCCTGCTGCTGACCAAAATAACCTACAATACCGCACATAAGCGAGTGTCTCCCGGCATATGCCGTCTAGTGGTTTTTTTCGAATGCGGCCCCGTCCTCAGAAGACGCAACCTTCTTCGGCCGCACCCAGCGGCGTACCTTTCCGCGCTGACAACAGCCACTGCATTGGCCCCGGATGACAGAGGCAACGGGGCGTCAAGCAGCCTGCCCCTATTCCTTGTCCCTGGACTTTTTTTTGCGCAAGGTCCAGTTCTCGATAATTTTCTGCGGGCTGCGGGACAGGGCCAGGGAATGAGCCGGCACATCTTTAGTGATGGTCGAACCGGCCCCGATCACGCTGTTGCGGCCGATGCGCACCGGAGCGATGAACTGAGTGTCGCTGCCGACAAACACCCCGTCTTCAATAACGGTTCTGTGCTTGTTGACCCCGTCGTAGTTGCAGGTGATGGTGCCGCAGCCGATGTTGACCCGGGCGCCGAGTTCGGCGTCGCCGATATAGGTCAGGTGGCTGGCCTTGGAACCTTCGCCGATGGTGGCCTTCTTGGTTTCGACGAAATTGCCGATTTTGTTGTGACCGACCAGAACCGTTCCCGGACGCAGGTGGGCCATGGGACCGATGTCGCTGTGGGAACCGATCCGCGACCCCTCCAGCACCGAGCCGCTCTTGAGGTGCACCCCGTCCCCCAGCTCGCAGCCATCCACCGTCACCCCGGGCTCGATAAGACAGTCCCGGCCGATACGGCTCGCGCCCCACAGGGAAACGCCGGGATGGATGACGGTATCCGGCCCGATCTCCACCCCCTCATCAATATAGGTGGTCGCCGGGTCGATGAGGGTCACGCCGGCCAGCATCCATTTTTCGTTGATGCGCCTGCGCAGGATGGCGGCGGCTTCGGCCAGTTGCACCCGGCTGTTGATCCCCATGGCCTCGCTGGAATCCTCCAGCATCAGAGCCCGCACGCGCAGCCCTTCCCGGCGCAGCGCCGCCAGTACGTCAGTGAGGTAATATTCCCCCTGAGCATTGTCACAACCCAGTTCGGCGAGGATTTCAAAAACCCGGGGAGCAGTAAAAATATAGATGCCGGTATTCACTTCGCAAAGGCCCCGTTGTGCTTCCGTGGCGTCCTTTTCCTCGATGATGCCCAGCACCTCGTCACCGTCGCGAAGAATGCGGCCGTAGCCCCGGGGATTTTCCAGCTTCGCGGTGAGCACCGTGGCCGCGGCCTGTTCAGCGCGATGCAGGGCGAGGAGCTGCTCCAAGGTCTCCCCACGCAACAGGGGGACGTCGCCACACAACAACAACAGATCGCCAGAAAAACCCTCCAACGACCGGCGGGCGCTGAGCAGCGCATGGCCGGTGCCAAGCTGTTGCTCCTGCAGAGCAAAGGCGACCTGCCGGTCTTGAAGGCTGGTTCGTACCTCGTCGGTGCCGTGTCCGGTTACCAGCACCGTGGGCCGGCAACCGAGGTTTAGAGCCTGGTCAACGGGATAGTGCAGCATCGGCCGGCCGGCCAGTTCATGCTGCACCTTGGGGCGTTCTGATTTCATGCGGGTTCCCTTACCGGCGGCCAGCACCACCGCGGCGAGTCCTGTGGCGTTCATGCGTCCTCCCTGGTCCCCCGGCCCGCTGCACAAGGGTCACCCTCTGCGCCGCCTTTTGAAGCCGGGCAGCAGGACAACGGCAAGCCGGGTTAAAAACATCTGAAGCGAAGAGTATCCTGAAAAGCACCGGGCCGGTCAAGATTGATTCCAGTCGCTCCTCAATCGAATGTGTTTTATCCGGTATTCCCGAATGGCTGGGAATTGAGCTATGAATATACCACAATTTGTTTTAGAATCGGCGGTCAGAAAGGGAGGATGAATGCCGGAACGCCAAATTCTGATTCGCGCCCTGGACAGTATCGCCGAAGAAATGCGGGAACTGGAAATTCTTTACGAGCGGTATTTTTCCGGAGAAGAAAAACGCGAACCCCTCAAAAAAAGACAGCAACTGCAGGCCCGGTTGCGCCAATTTATCAACCGGCGCATTACCAAAACCGACCTGCGATTCCGCTACGAAGGCCTGGCGGCCCGCTACCACACCTACAGCGGCTATTGGGATCGCATTTTGAGGCTAATGGACGAAGGCCGTTACGAAAGGCACCTCGGCGGCAACAGAGCCAAGCCACCGTCCCTTGGGGATCAAACTAAAAATACTCGCGATCCCGACGAAGACGCCTACCAGCAGATGCTCAGGGCCCATCAAGAATGTCGCCTGGGCCGACCGGCACCAAGCCGTCAGCAGTTCGACGCCTACCTCCACCGACAGCGCTCGGCACTGGCGGAAAAATTCAGGGGCCAGGAGATTGAATTCCGGGTCGTTACCGAAAATGGCAAACCCAAGGTCAAAGCCCGCCCGAAAAAAACCTCCCCTGCCGATTGAAACC
>SLLR01000110.1 GCA_007134025.1 Desulfuromonadaceae bacterium
CGCTCACCACGCCGTAGATGGCGCCCCGGTTGGAGGCGTAGCGGGCCTCAATATCCAGAGGAGTCCAGGTTTCTTCGACGCGAATATGGCGGCGCAGGTCGGTAAGGCCCATCCGTTCGCACTTGGCCAGCACCCGGTCCCGCAGGGCCCGATAATCCTCCGCTGTCGGCGGATGCTGCGGATCGAGCGCCGGAATGTGCGGCAGCAGCTTGAGGTTGTCGCAACCGGGCGGAGCCTGGCCGGGGTCGGTGCGGGTCGGCGCCACCAGGTAGATGGTCGGGTCTTCGGGCAGCCGCTTGCGGTCGAAAACCGTGCGAAAATGCTCCCTCGGGTTGGCGGAATGAAAAAAGTTGTGATGGGCCAGTTGCGGATAGATGCGGTCCACCCCGAGGTGAATGACCAGCCCCGAACAGGCCGGCTCCAGTTTGCGCCGGGACCAGGGGCCGAGGGGCGCTTTGAGCAGCTTGTCGTGAGCAGGAATCACGTCCATGTTGCAGATCACCGTATCGGCCCGGCGCTCTTCGCCGTCGGCCAGGGTGACGCCGGTGACGGTGTCGCCATGAGTGTTGATGGTCGCCACTTCGCGATTCAGGTGCAGGCGCACCGACAGCTTTTCCAGGGCCGCCCCCATGCCTTCGGCCAGACCGTACAGCCCGCCGTCAACATACCACAGGCCGTACCGGTACTGCACCCAGGGCAGCAGGTTGATCATCCCCGGCGCGTTGTAGGGGGACGAGCCGATGTATTTGGCGAAGTAATCGAAGATGGCCTGCAGCCTCGGTTCGCTGAAAAAGGACGCGACCTTGCCGTGCATGGACCCCAGCAGGCCGAGCTGGAACAGACCCCGTCCGAGCAGCTTGCGAATCAGGGTCAGGGGCCGGTCGGTGCCCCGCAAATAGCCGGATTCGCAGAGTTCGTACTGGCGGCGGCTGTAGGCGAGAAACCCCTCGAATTGCGCGGGCGCCTTCGGGTCCACGGCGGCCAGTAGCTGTTTCTGCCGGTCCAGATCGGCCACCAGGTCGATGTGGCTGCCGTCTTCAAAAAAATTGCGCCAGTGCAGGTCGAGGGGCCGAATCGGCACATGGTCTTCGAGACGCAGGCCGGCCCGGCGGAAAAGGTCGCGGAACACCTCGGGCAGGGTCAGAATCGAAGGGCCGAGATCGAAACCGAAGCCCTCCTGGTCGGCGCGGTTGAGTTTGCCGCCGATGCGGTCGTTTTTTTCGAACAGCTCCACCTCGAAGCCTTTGGCGGCACAGCCGATGGCGGCGGACAGACCGCCCAGACCGGCACCGATGACGATCACCCGTCGCGACACGGGGCCTTCGCGGCGGTCGCTGCTGGAGGTTTCTGTTGTCATGATCCGTTGTCCTTTCCGGTCTTTCTCAGCGGAGAAACCAGCGCAGCAAACGCTGCTGCCAGGGGCTTCCGTAGGGCGGTTGCAGCAGCGTTCCGGTAGAAAAACGGCCCCGAACCAGCACCGTCTTGGCCTTGGAAAAGGTCTCAAAACCCTCCTTGCCGCGGTAGTGGCCCATGCCCGAAGGGCCGATGCCGCCGAAGGGCGCGTCATCCACCGCCGCCTGCAGCACCGTCTCGTTGATGGCCATGCCGCCGGCGTGGGTCTGTTCGATGACCCGGCGCTGCAGATCCCGGTCGTGGCTGAACAGGTACAGGGCCAGGGGCCGGGGTCGACGGCAGATCATCTCCAGGGCTTCCGGCAGCGTGTCGTAGGGCAGCACCGGCAGCAGCGGGCCGAAAATCTCCTGCTGCATCAGGGTCATGCTCTCGCTGACATCCAGCAGCAGATGGGTGGTCAGGCGCCGCCGCCCATCGTCCCGATGCCGTCCCTCGCAGCAGGCAAACACTCTGGCCCCCTGCCCTTCGGCATCGGCCAGCAGCTGCAGCAGCCTCTGGTACTGCCGCTGGTTGATCACCGAGGCGTAGTCGGCGCTGCCGACGCCCTCAGGATAAAGCTGTGCAAAATGCCGGCGGTAACAGTCGACAAAGGCATTGATTCTGTCCCGAGGCACCAGCACGTAATCGGGAGCCACGCAGATCTGCCCGGCATTGAGGGTCTTGCCGAACAGCATCCGCCGCACCGCGAAATCCAGGTCCACATCGGCAGCGATCAGAGCCGGCGACTTGCCCCCCAACTCCAGGGTCACCGGGGTCAAATGCTCGGCTGCCGACCGCATCACCTGCTGGCCTACGGCGATGGAGCCGGTGAACAACAGGTGATCAAAGGGCAGCGACACAAAATCCGCCGCCAGTTCCGCATCCCCTTCCAGGCAGGCCACGGTATCCGGAGGAAAGACCCGCTCCAGCAGTTCCACCAGCCGGCGATTGACCCGTGGAGTAAACTCGGAGAGTTTGAGCATCACCCGGTTGCCGGCGGCCAGGGCACCGATGAGCGGACACAGGGCCAGCAGAATGGGGAAGTTCCACGGAACCACGATGCCCACCACCCCCAGAGGTTGATAATAAACCCGAATCCGGGCCGGCGTCAGCAGAAAACCGGCGGATCGCCGTTGGGGACGCATCCAGCGCCTGATGCGGCGACGGCTGTAACGCAGATGGGTCAGACAGGGGAGAATATCCGCCAGCAGGGTGTCCTGGCGGTGACGACCGCCGTAGTCGGCATCCAGAGCCGCGCACAACACCTCTTTGTCGGCAAGCAACTGCCGTTCCAGGCGCCGCAGCAGGGCGATGCGGCTGGCGGCCGAAGGCATGGGGTCGGCGTCATAGGCCTGGCGCTGCCGCGAAAACAGGGACTGCAGGCTCTGTCGCCGGGACACCTGCGGATTAATTTCCTGCTCTTTCATCGGTCAATCCCCAAAATAACGGTTGTAAGATATGGAAGAAAAAACGGCGCTGCAACCGGGCACCCGGCACAATCGATCCGCACCAGGACGTTCTCGAACAGGCTACATTTTAACTTCTAAGCCGTCAATTCTACCCGAAAACCCTTAACGCTTCGCTCCTTAATCGATACCGGTCCCCGCAGGAGCCGACTCCTCAAAGCTCATGTCGGCCTGGTACAATCCCTCAGCAGGGACTTTGTGGCCGAGGAGACAAAGCGCAGCAGCAGTTGGACCGCGAGCCGGGCCAGGCTTCCTGTTGAGAACAACCGGATTTACCGGAAGCCATTTGGGAGGCCCTGAAGACCGGAAGGAAACAGCATCCTGTACCAGACTATCCGCCGGTCTGCCGACTCGCGACCGCACTAACGCACCGGCTGGAAAGTCTTCGAGCCCTATCGTGAAGCTGCCTGCCTGCGCAACATAACGCCCACCCAGGCCGGCCTTCTGCGCCGGGTCCAGCGCGCGAAGCGTAATTTCTCACCGACATAGAACTGGCGGTAGGCCTGCACCGGGTCGCCGGGAACCTGATAGCGCTCCGGCATGGCCTGGGGAAATTCGGTGAGCCCCGTCGAGGCAAACTCCATTCCTTCAATCCCATCCAGTAGCGCCAGCGAGCGATGATCCCTGCCTAGCTGATACCGGTACCGGTACTCGCGATTCAGCGCCCGCGCCAGCTGCACAAGCCATTGCAGATTGGCAAAGGAACGCCCCGCCCAGAGAACGCAGGGGTGCTTGACATGGGTGGACCGGTACGGAGTGGAAAACCCCTTTTCGTTGAGGGCGGTACAGGCAATTTGGGTACTTTCCAGGATCATTTTAACCACATGCTGGTCGCAGTGATACCGGGCGCACCGGTCAATGTCGAGATCCAGAACAAAAATGTTCATTTTACCACTTCACCAAGGTGCATCTGAAACCCGAAAATTTCAGGAAAAACACTCTTTACCTGCCGGCCTGGTAAATCCCCCTTCGATGCTGTTTTGAATTTTCCCGGTTGATGGCATATGCCCCATGTGCTGGGAAAACCCATTCTCTGAGCCGTTAAAAATCCGGCGTCTTAGTCCATGTGATCCCGTACCAGGCCGGCGTTGAAACTGCGCTGATCGGCACGGCCGTGGTCATCCACCACCCGAAGGTTGAACTCGCCGCTGCGCAGCGGCCAGAAAAAGGGTTCGCCGGCCGCGCTGCTGCCGACGTAGCGGTCATCGACAAACCAGAACAGTCGCCGCACGGCACCGTCGGCGACGGCAGTGAAAGGGAGGGTTTCCTTCTCAGTGGAGTCGCTGCGAAAACGGTACGCAAGACCGGCGGCCGGGGACAGGATGCGCGGTGCCGAACCCCGGTGGGTACGCTCATCGAGGGGACAGTCGGGGGCAAAGGGCGGCGGACTGCGCAGGGCGATGCCGGCCTGGCGGAAAATCTGCTGCAGGTCAGAAGGCCAGAATTCGTAAACCCGCATCTCGGTGCGACCGGCCTCAGGATAACAGGTCTGCAGACCGGTCTGACGGTCGACGGGTACCGCTCGATGCACGGTGGATACCCGCAGCGGGGAGACGCCGGGAATGAACCAGGAATCGACGCTGCGCGGGCAGTAGCGTCCGTGCAGATCACCGGTATCGGCGCACATGGGCACCTGGCGCAGGTTGAGTCCGCCCGGATCGAAGGGGGCGGCAGCGCTCCGGGTTCCCTGGTCCTGCAACCCGTGCAGAATCTCGAACAGCAACGGGCCGGCGGCGGTGCGGCCGACAAAGGCCGGATTGCCCGAACCGTCGAAGTTGCCGATCCATACCGCCACCACGTAAGGGCCGGACACGCCGATTGCCCAGGCGTCGCGAAAGGCGTGGGAGGTGCCGGTTTTCCAGGCCACCCAGGGGCGCTCGGCGCTCTGGCCGGGCAGCCGGCGACGCTGGGGGGGCGGATTGGCGGCCAGCATGTCGAGAACCAGAAAACTGGCTTCCGCACTGATGAGTTGCTGTGAATCAACGGGCGGCGGATCATCCTTGAGCCATCGCAGAGGTTGCAGTTTGCCGCCGTTGGCCAGCATGGCGTAGAGCCGCACCTGATCGAGAAGGGTCAGTTCCACCCCGCCGAGAACCAGCGCCAGGCCGTAGTGACTCTCCGGCTCGAGCCGCGCCACTCCCGCCGCCTGCAGCAACTGATAGAGCCCCGGCGAACCCAGCTGGGACTGAAGGGCGGCGGCGGGCACGTTGCGGCTCTGCACCAGGGCGTCCCTGGCCAGCATCGGACCGCTAAATACCTGATCGTAATTCTCCGGGGCGAAACCGCCGAAGCGGTGGGGAGAATCCCGCAGCATGGTCATGGGGTGGATCAACCCCTGATCCATGGCCAGGGCGTAAACCAGCGGCTTGAGGGTGGAGCCGGGGGAACGCAGAGCGGTACAGCCGTTGACCTGGCCCTCGATGGCCGCGTCGTGAAAATCGGCGGAACCGACCAGGGCGCGGATTTCCATGGAGCGGTAATCCACAATCGCAACGGCGCCGTTGCGGATGCCCTCTTCCGAGCGGCGGGCCACGTAGTCGGCGAGGCGCGCGGTAACCCGTTGCTGCAGATCACCGTCGATGGTGGTCTGTACGCGGCCCCGCTGCCCGTCAGGCAGCCGCCTGTCGAGTTCGGTCACCAGGTGGGGAGCGTGAAAGGGCAGCTGTTCTGGGGGCCGAACCTGCAGCGGCAGGTCGAAAAACGCCTGCAGGGAGGCGCTCTCGGGATGCTGTTCCTGCCAGCGACGGAAAAGGGGATCGCGGGCGGTCCGCAGAGCGGCGACACCGGCGGCGGTGGTGGGATTGCGGCGTACCGGGTTCTGCGGAATGACGCAGAGGGTCAGGGCTTCGGGGAGGGTCAGGCGGGCGGCAGGCTTGTCGAAATAGATCAGGCTGGCCGCCTCGATGCCCTCGATGTTGCGACCGTAGGGGGCCAGATTGAGATAGGCTTCAAAGATCTCGTCCTTGCTGTAATGGCGGGCCAGTTGCAGGGCCCGCAACAGCTGAACCAGTTTGCCGCTCAGGCGGCGGGTCTGCAGGTTCCAGCGCAGACGGGCCACCTGCATGGTGATGGTCGAGGCGCCAACGGGACGACGCCGCATCACATAAGTGCTCCAGGCGCCGCGCAGCAGGGCCAGGGGATTGACACCGGGGTGGCGGTAGTGATTGCGATCTTCGTAAAGCAGGGTGGCCTGA
>SLLR01000075.1 GCA_007134025.1 Desulfuromonadaceae bacterium
AGTCTGGTCTCTGAGACGGTATTGGAAAGGAGGCTGTCGACACAAGCAGGTAAATGGGTTTAAAGGGGTGACTCAGGCAGGGGATGTCCGAGTCCGGTATGCACACACACTGAAAAAAAGGAGGAAACAATGGCTGACTTTTTGTGTCCCGCAGTAAACTTCATCGGTAGGGGTACGGTTGCTGAAACAGGTCCTCGCGCTGCCATGTTCGGTACCAAGGCGCTGATTGTCTGCGACGGCTTTCTTGGCAAACTCGAAGGTGGACCGGTGGACAAGGTCAAAGACTCCCTGCAGCAGGCAGGGGTCAAGTTTGCGGTTTTTGCCGGTGCCGAGCCAAACCCGAAAGATACCAATGTTGCGGACGGCCTGAAAATCTATCAGCAGGAAGGCTGTGACATGATCGTTACCGTTGGCGGCGGCAGCAGCCATGACTGCGGCAAGGGCATCGGCATTGCCGCCACTCATGACGGGGACCTTTATAAAGATTACGCCGGCATCGAAATGCTGACCAACGAATTGCCGCCGATCATCGCCGTCAACACCACCGCTGGTACTGCCAGTGAAGTCACACGGCATTGTGTCATCACCAACACCAAGGAAAAAGTAAAGTTTGTTATCGTCAGCTGGCGAAACCTGCCCAAGGTATCCATTAACGATCCCGAACTGATGGTTGCCAAGCCGGCCGGCTTGACCGCAGCTACTGGTATGGACGCCCTGACCCACGCTGTTGAGTGCTACGTCACCAAGGAACCCAACCATATCACCGACGCGGTGGCGA
Source organism: Desulfuromonadaceae bacterium (assembly GCA_007134025.1). Lineage (GTDB taxonomy): Bacteria > Desulfobacterota > Desulfuromonadia > Desulfuromonadales > Syntrophotaleaceae > SLLR01. Next base: position 779 of record SLLR01000075.1, read on the forward strand.
TTCATGCCATCAAGCTGATCGGTAAGTACCTGCGTCGCGCCGTGGCCAATGGCGAAGACATCGAGGCCCGCGAGGGCATGGCCTACGGTTCGTTACTGGCCGGAATGGCTTTCAACAATGCCGGGCTTGGCTACGTGCATGCCATGGCCCACCAGTTGGGCGGCCTGCTGGACATGCCGCACGGTATCGCCAACGCCGTACTGTTACCGCACATTGAGCGTTACAACCTGATGGTCAACCCCGAGAAATTTGCCGACATAGCCGTTGCCCTGGGCGAAAATATCGATGGCCTCGGCAAAATGGAAGCTGCCGAAAAAGCTGTCGACGCCATCGTGCGCCTGTCCAAAGACGTTGGTATTCCTCAGCACCTGGCTGAACTGGGCGTGAAGGAGTCCGATATCCAGGAGATGGCTGAAATGGCCATGCGTGACGGCAACGCGGGTACCAACCCCCGCATCGGAAAGCTTGAAGATATTGTCCAACTGTTCAAGAACGCCATGTAACAAAGCACACCGCGCGGCGACACTCCTGGTAATGCCTGGGGTGTCGTCTGCGTTGCATGGCATGTCCTGTACGCCGCAGAGACTGGATTGATTCACCGGTTTACGAATGGATCCGGCGGCAATAAGGCACATCTTTTAGGGAGTAATTTATGGATGCATGGAGTTTCAACGCGATATTGCTGGCTTTTGGCGGCGGCATGTTCGGCGCGGCCCTTGGCGGTTTGTGGGCCTTCTGCCTGTGCGGTCTCCTGACCATGCTCGGCTGTCTGGTGGTGCTGGGCGGCGGGTCGGATTTCCTGCTGCTGCAGGTGGGCCTGGGTCCGATATTCGGTCCGCATACCGGTGGTTTTGTCGCCGGCGTAGTGGCGTCAACCTACGCCGCAGGGTTCAAAAAAAACCATCCTTCCGGTGCCGCCAAGGATATTCTGTCCCCTCTGCTGGATACTTCCTGGGACGTTCTGGTGGTCGGTGGCCTGTCGGCCGTATTCGGTCTGGTCATCGTGCCGCTGTTCGCCAGGGTCCCGCTGCTGCGGGAGTTTGATCTGCTGGCTCTTTCCATCATCATCAACATATGGCTGGCACGTTATCTGTTTCAGAAGGAGATGCCCTGGGGCAACATGGATTCCATTCGCAAGCATGGTTGGCTGAAGACCGACAATTACGCCATTTCCTGGGTGGGGTGGATGTCGCCGCCTTCCCGCCTGGTGGCTATCGGAGCCGGCATGGGGCTGCTTTCCGGCGGCGTGGCCATGGGTTTTCGTGAATACCTGCTGCCGCTGGCCGAACAGGGCGTTGTCAGTGATGCAGCCGCCTTTGTCGCTCCCCTGATTTTCTGCTGGGGCTTTTCCGCCTTGATGCTGACCATGCTCAACTTTGGCCAGGGCACCATTCAGAAGTCGCCGGTGACCCACTGTATGGCCATCATGGGGGCCTGGGGTTATCTGCTGACCGGATCCCTGGTGGTGGCGATGATTTTTGGAATCGTCGCGGCATTTATCCAGGAGCTGACCGCGCGCATGTTCTATAATCACGGCAGCAACCACCTCGATCCGCCGGCAGCCGGCATCGCCCTGGCCACCTTTGTCATGAACCTGTTGTTCAAGCCGGAGTTTCTGAACCTGGGGCGATTTTTCCAGTGATTGACGACGCCGAAAAAGGAGGCAACTGATGGCGATGGAAGGAAAAGGCAAGCTGCTGCGGATATTTATCAATGAGAACAGCCGCTATGAAGATCTGCCCCTGTACGAGGCGGTCACGGCCATGGCCTTTGAGCATGGCTTGGCCGGGTCCATGGTGTTCCGCGGCCTTCAGGGATTTGGCTTCTGCTGTAAATCCTGCCGCACCCAGAACCTGGGTATGACCAGGTCGAAATGTCAGCCCATGGTGGTGGAGTTCGTGGACTGCGAGGAAAAAATTCTGGAAATAATCCCGCTCGTCAAAAAAATGGTCCATTCCGGGGCCATGATCCTGCAGGACGCCGAGATCGTATTCAATCAAGGCGAGTAGGCTGTTCAAGCGATATTGTCAGGCCCCTGTCGTCGGGGGAGGCGCAGGGGCCTGAAAGCAAGAAAAAATAAATAGCCAAATATTTGGAAAATATATTGACGGCAGCGATTCATTGCCGTATAAGTAAAGAAAAAGCCATATATTTAATATATTAGTTTCTGGATTTTAGCAGGGATGCCAACCTGGCGCAAGGCTCTGTGCGCCCGTCGATCCAAGGAGAAGAAAGCGATGATTTCACGTCCATTCAGAGTACCGCCGACCATTCATTTTGGTGATCAGGCCGCTCAGCGCACCGGCGAAGAAGCCAAGCGTCTGGGAGCCTGCAGTGCGCTGGTGATCACCGACCAGTACCTGGCCTCATCCGGAGCCATCAACCCGGTGCTGGAGTCCCTCGAGACTGCCGCGGTCAGGGTGCGGGTTTATGACGGAGTCAACAGCGAGCCGACCCTCGAACATGTGGAAACAGGACTGAGCATGCTGCGGGAAAGCCGGTGTGATGTGCTGGTGGCCTGTGGCGGCGGGAGTCCCATCGACGTGGCCAAGGCGGTGGGGATTATGGCGACCCATCCGGGAAGTATCGCCGATTACATGGGGCTGGACCGGTTCGCGCGACCGGGAGTGCCACTGCTGGCGGTGCCGACCACGGCGGGAACCGGCAGTGAAGCTACCATGTTCAGCATTATTACCGACACGGAAAATGACGTCAAAATGTTGATTGGCAGCCCGTTGTTGATGCCTGCGGCGGCCATTGTGGATCCGCTCTTGACCCTGAAGATGCCCCGTGGTCTGACGGCGGCCACTGGCCTCGATGCTCTGACTCATGCCATCGAAGCCTATGTGTCGCGCAAGGCCCAGCCCATGACCGACGTGCTGGCATTGTCGGCGGTGCGGCTGATTGCCGAACATCTGCCCCGCGCCTGGGGACACCCTGAGGACCGGGAAGCCCGCAGCTGGACCATGCTTGGTGCATTGCAGGCCGGCATCGCCTTTTCCAATGCCTCTGTGGCTTTGGTGCATGGCATGTCGCGCCCCGTTGGCGCCATCTTTCATGTGGCTCATGGGATCTCCAATGCGGCGCTGCTGGGGGTGGTGATGGAGTTTTCCCTGTCCGGCAATCCACAGCGATACGCCGATATTGCCCGGGCCATGGGGGTGGGCAATCGCAATCAGGACATTATGGGAGTCGCTCAGGCCGGAGCGGAAAAGGTCAAGCGCCTGATTCAGATGCTCGAAGTGCCGACACTTGGAAAGCTCGGCGTGACGCGGAAAAAGCTGGACGAACTGGTCGAAAAGATGGCGGCGGACGCGCTGGCCAGCGGCAGCCCGGCCAACAATCCGCGCCAGCCTACTGCAGAGGAGATCATCGGCCTTTATTACGAAGCGCTCTGACCCTTTAAGAATGCAAAAGAACGCACGGTTGGGTCATTTCCCACCGGCTCAGGGAAGAATATCATTTTCATCGAAGATCCCCGACGGGGACATTACCACGAAAGGAAAGTCGTCATGTCCGAAATCAAACGTCTCAAGTACTGCGTCAACAACGAATGGCTGGAATCGGCTACGGATAAGTATATGGCCATCATGAACCCGAGTACCGGTGAGCAGATCGCCGAAACCCCCTGTTGCACCCGTGATGAAGTTGAGACGGTGGTGCAGGCGGCCAAGGCGGCCTTCCCCGAATGGTCCTCCAAGCCGGCGGCGATCCGGACTCAGGTGCTGTTCAGGTTTCGCGACCTGGTGAATGATAATTTTGAACAGCTGGCCCTGACTCTGGCCACCGAAATGGGCAAGAATCTCAACGAGGCCCGCGGTGACGTGCACAAGGTCGTTGAGGCCTGCGAAGTTGCGGTCGCCGCCCCGCTGGAAATGCAGGGTCACTCCACCATGGAGGTTACCCGCGGCCATGACACGGTGTTGTATCGTGAAGCTGTGGGTGTTTTCCTCGGCATCGCCCCCTACAACTTTCCGGCGATGATCCCCTTTGGCTGGTTCATCCCTCTGGCCATTGCCGCCGGCAACACCGTGGTCCTGAAGTCCGCCAGTCTGGTGCCCATGACCAGCATGCGTTTGCTCGAACTGCTCATCGAGGCCGGACTGCCAAAAGGGGTTGTCAATCTGATTACCTGTAGCCGCAACGAACTGACGGATCTGCTGTCCCATCCGGACATCCGTGGGATCTCTTTTGTCGGCTCCACCTCGGTTGGTCTGAAGATCTATTCCGCCGGAGCCGCCTCAGGCAAGCGGGTGCAGGCTTTGACCGAAGCGAAAAACCACGCCCTGGTGTTGCGCGACGCGCCTCTGGACTGGACTGCCAAACGCATCATCAACTCGGCCTTCGGTTGTGCCGGTCAGCGGTGCATGGCCCTTCCGGCGGTGGTTGTCGAAGAGTGCATTGCCGATGAGTTCGTGGCCCTGCTGAAGAAATACGCTCAGACCTTGAAAATCGGTCCGGCTTATGAGGAAACCACGGAACTCGGGCCTCTGGTGAGCGAAGGACAGAAAAAATTCGTACTTGAGATGATCGGCAAGGGCGTTGAAGAAGGCGCGGAGCTGGTACTTGACGGTCGCGAGACCGTGGTTGAGGGCTACGAAGGGGGCTATTTTGTCGGTCCCACCATTTTCGACAACGTCAAGGAAGGAATGTCCGTCGGTGATGATGAAATCTTCGGTCCGGTCATCAGTGTCAAGCGGGTCAAGGACTTTGAAGAGGGTCTCGCGGTGATGAACGCCAACGAGTTCGCCAACGGTTCTTCCATCTTTACCCGAGACGGCCACAAATCCCGGGAATTCGCCCGCCGCACCGATGGTGGCATGGTCGGCATCAATGTCGGAATCCCGGTGCCTCTGGCCTTCTTCCCCTTCTCCGGTCACAAGCGGTCCTTTTTCGGTGACCTCCACTGTCTTGGTCGCGACGGGATCAGATTCTATACCCAAGTCAAGACCGTGACCACCAAGTGGGCTTCTCCGGAAGAGCTCAGTGAACTGGATCGGGTATCTACCTGGGAAGGTACCATTA
>SLLR01000127.1 GCA_007134025.1 Desulfuromonadaceae bacterium
GACCGCTGAGAAATTGGCCAAAAACACCACAGGCCAAGGTCCTTGATAAAAAGACCTTGGCCTGTCTGAACCGTCAACCGCAACCCCCCTCGGCCGGTCTCATTCAATTGATCTGAACAATGGCGCCCTTTTGCACCTGCAGCAGAAAGAGTTCCTTGCGCGCGTCTCCCTGGCCGTCAAAAGAAGTGGAGCCGGCCACCCCGGGGTAATTCTGCAAACGGCTCAGAGCCTCCCGCAGCCCGTCACGACTCACCGCACCGCCCAGGCGCAACTGGGACAGAAGGATACCAACGGCATCGTAGCCCTGGGCCTCGAGAATCGTCGGCTCTTCGCCGTGACGTTCAAAATACCGGTTGACGAACGCCTGCACAAAGGGATAGGGGCTGTAGCGGTAAAAACCGTCGGCAAAAACCGCTCCTTCCACGTGACCGCCGGCCGTCTCCAGCAACCGGGGATCGTTCCAGCCGTTGATGCCTAGCAGCGCTACGTCGCGCACGCCGTAGAAGGTGAGCTGTGGTGCGATCAGCCCGATCTTCTCGGCGTAATCGGGGATGAACAGCGCCTCAAAGGGCAGCTCCAACGGCTCTCCGTCCGAATCTTCCTCCGTCGCCTGCTGAGGCGCATCGGGGTTTTCCCCCTTGAGCAACAGAATCTGGCGGCGGAAATCGGTGGCCTGAGGGGCATACCGCCGTACCGCCACTAACTGCCCGCCACGGCTCTCGATCTCCGCCCGAAAGCGGTTGATCATGTCCTCTCCCAGGCGATTGTCGGGGGCCAGCACGGCAAAGGTCCTCAGGCCCCGCTCCTCCACAGCGTAGCGGGCCAGGGCCCGGGCCTGCAGGCCGCTGGTCAGGGAATTACGAAACACATAAGCGCCGGTTTCCGCCAGACCGTCCCGTTGACTCAGGGCCAGCAGCGGCAACCGCTCCAGCTGGGCACGGGCCGCAGCCCCTTCGGCGGCGGCACCGGTGAGGGGGCCGAGGATGGCCAATACCCCTTCGGCGTTGGCCAGTTCCGACACCGCCCGAGCGCTGCGCCGTGCATCCCCGCCGCTGTCTCTGAACACCAACCGCACTGGAAATGCTTCCGACTCAAACTCTTCCAGGGCCAGCTCCATGCCCCGCCGCACGGCCTGGCCAAAAGCCGCGTAGCGCCCCGAGAGAGGCAGAATCACCCCCAGTACCGGGCGCTCGATGGCCGTCCCGAAAAGCTGCTCCCGCAACCGCACTGCTTCGGGGCGGCCGGGAAAGCCCTGCGGCTGGCTCAGAATCTGTTCGACCAGCTGACGAGCCTGCCCCTCATGCCCCGCTTCCAGACTGTGCAGCGCCTGGCGCAGGCCGGCAGCCTGGCCGATGGGCGAGCCGGCAAACATGAAAGCTGCTTCGGCCAACTGGGCGGCACTGAGACGATCGCGAATCACCTCTTCTGCCTTGTCCAGTAGTTCGGTGGCCTGCAGCGGATCGGCCGGTCGGTCGAGATAGGCATGAATGAAGTACAGGGCCTGCAGCCAACGCTGCTCGGCGAAATGGCCCTCGGCGAGAGCGGCGAGCCGCTGGCCCTGCTGGGCCGTGGAGAGATCCTCCTCCTTCAGGCGCAGTAGCAACGGCAGGCCTTCGCTGCTGCGCCCGAGCCGTACCAGGGCTGAGCCTTCCAGCAGATCGCTCTCCCCGTCCCGCGCCGGCTCGGCAATACGCCGCAGATAATGCAGCACGAAGTCATATCGACCGCGCTGATGGTAGATACGGGCCAGCAGCAGGGCGGCTTGAGCCTCACCGGCGGGGTCGGGCCGATCGGCCAGATAGTCGAGCAGCAGCGGCACGGCGCGGTCGTTATCTCCGGCCCGGTAGTGGCGCAGGCCCTGCTCCAGAGCGCTGTTGGCCGGTTCAAGGGCCGCGGCCCTTTGAGCTGGTTGACCGCTCAGGGCCAGCAGCACCAGCAGCAGCCAGACCAGACCGACGCTCCGGGCCAGTCTGGGCGATAGTCTGTTCGTCAAAGGGATCACCTCGACCCTCCATGCAGCGCCCGGCTCGCTCAGCCGAACAGCTCCTTGACCTTGTCTAAAAAGGTTTTTCCGAGCGGATGAATGTCTTCGCCCGCTTCACGGGCGAACTCTTCCAGCAAGTCCTTCTGGCGGCCGGTAAGCCGGGTGGGCGTCTCCACCCGCAGCACCACCAGCTGATTGCCCCGGGAATAACCCTGCAGGGACGGAAATCCCTTGCCCGGCAGTTGTATGACCTTGCCGGACTGGGTTCCGGGGGGAACCTTGATGTTTACCTTCTGCTCCAGAGTCGGCACCTCCAGGTCACAACCCAGGGCCGCCTGAGGAAAGGAAATCGGTATTTCACAGATCACTTCCTGCCCTTCCCGGCGGAACAGGGGATGATCCTGGACGTTGATGACCACGTACAGATCACCGGGCGGCCCCCCCTGCAGGCCGGGCTCGCCCTCGCCGCTGAGCTTCAGACGGCTGCCGCTCTCGACCCCGGCGGGAATTTTCAGCGACAGGCTTTTCTTGCCCTTGATGCGGCCCTGGCCGTCGCAGTCGGAGCAGGGCTGGTCGATCACCTGACCGGATCCGTGACATTCGGGGCACGGGCGGGTCAAAGAGAAGAAACCCTGCTTGTAACGCACCTGACCGGCACCGCGACAGACCTCGCAGGTCCTGGGCCGGCTGCCGGGCTTGGCGCCCGAACCGTCGCAGGTTTCGCAGGTCTCATAACGGGGAATCTGAATACGGGTTTCGACCCCGAAGGCGGCCTCTTCGAACTTGATGGACAGATTGTAGCGCAGATCGTCGCCCCGCTGACCGCGTCCCCGTGCTCCGGCTCGACCACCGAAAAGATCCCCAAAGATATCCCCGAACAGATCCTCAAAAGGGCTGGCACCAAAACCGCTGCTGGAAAATCCGCCACCGCCACCCACTCCCGCATGACCAAATTGATCGTAATTGGCCCGCTGCTGGCGATCGGAAAGTACCGAATAGGCCTCGGAAAGCTCCTTGAATATTTCTTCGGACTCCGGGTTCCCGGAATTTTTGTCGGGATGATGTTGCAGAGCCAACTTGCGGTAAGCCTTCTTGATTTCCGTCTCGCTGGCGTTGCGGTGGACGCCGAGAACCTCGTAATAGTCGCGTTTTTCCAACTCCGTGCCCCTCGTAAAAATGCCGTCGGACAGCTACCCGACGTTCATGGGTTTTCGCCGGTCGAACCCGCCGAAAACCTGTTCAATGAACGGCAACAGGAGCCGGGTATCCCCGGCTCCTGTTGTGGTGATGACAACACAGGCTGCGCTGCGGCATCAGCCCTTGTCTTCGTCGACCTCTTCAAACTCGGCATCCACCACACCGTCGCCTGCCGCACCGGTCTCTTCCCCAGCCTCGGCGGCCTCGGTAGCTTCGCTGCCCTGCCCCTGCTTGTAGATGGCTTCGGCCAGTTTGTGCGAGGCGGTCGCGAGGGACTCGGTCTTGGCCTTGATCTCGTCGGCGTTTTCGCCTTCCATGACCTTTTTCAGTTCTTCAAGGGCAGTCTCGATGCCCTTGCGGGTCTCGTCGTCGATCTTTTCGCCGTGCTCCTTAAGAGATTTTTCGGTGGTGTAGACCAACCCGTCGGCCTGGTTGCGCACTTCCACCAGGGTCTTCTTTTTCTTGTCCTCGTCGGCGTGGGTCTCGGCATCCTTCACCATCTTGTCGATCTCCTCTTCGCTGAGACCGGAGGAGGCGGTGATCCGGATCGACTGCTCCTTGCCGGTGCCAAGATCCTTGGCCGACACATGCAGAATGCCGTTAGCGTCAATGTCAAAGGCCACCTCGATCTGGGGCACTCCCCGGGGCGCCGGCGGAATCCCGACCAGCTCAAAACGGCCGATGGTCTTGTTGCCGCTGGCAATCTCCCGCTCGCCCTGCAGCACATGGACCGAAACCGCCGGTTGGTTGTCTGCAGCGGTGGAAAAAATCTGGCTCTTCTTGCAGGGAATGGTGGTGTTCTTTTCAATGAGCTTGGTCATGACCCCGCCCAGAGTCTCGATGCCCAGAGACAGAGGGGACACGTCGAGCAGCAGCACGTCCTTGACATCGCCCTTGAGAACCCCGCCCTGAATGGCGGCGCCGATGGCAACCACTTCGTCCGGGTTGACCCCGCGGTTGGGAGTCTTGTTGAAAATCTCCTTGACCTTGGCCTGTACCGCCGGCATGCGGGTCATGCCGCCGACCAGCAGGACTTCGTCAATATCCGAGGCGGACAGTCCGGCATCCTTGAGGGCGGTGCGGCAAGGACCCACCAGGCGGTCGAGAAGGCTGGCGCAGATGCTTTCCAACTTGGAGCGGGTCAGCTTGATGTTCATGTGCTTGGGACCGGACTGGTCGGCGGTAATGAACGGCAGATTGATGTCGGTCTCCATGGAAGAGGAGAGTTCGCACTTGGCCTTTTCACTGGCTTCCTTGAGCCGCTGCAGGGCCATTTTGTCGCTGCGCAGGTCGATGCCCTGATCTTTTTTGAACTCGGCGGCCACGTAGTCGATGATGTACTGGTCAAAGTCTTCGCCGCCCAGAAAGGTGTCGCCGTTGGTGGCCTTGACCTCAAAAACCCCGTCCCCGAGTTCGAGTATGGAGATATCAAAGGTGCCGCCGCCAAGGTCAAATACTGCGACCTTCTCTTCGCCCTTTTTGTCCAGGCCGTAGGCCAGGGAAGCGGCGGTGGGCTCGTTGATGATGCGCAGCACCTCCAGTCCGGCAATTTTGCCGGCGTCTTTGGTGGCCTGCCGCTGAGAGTCGTTGAAGTAGGCCGGAACAGTGATCACCGCTTCGGTGACCGGCTCGCCCAGATAGTCCTCGGCGGTCTGCTTCATTTTCTGCAGGACCATGGCGGAAATTTCAGGCGAGCTGTATTTTTTACCGCGGGCTTCGACCCAGGCGTCGCCGTTGTCGGCCTTGATGATTTTGAACGGACTGATCTCGATGTCCTTGCGCACTGCGTCACTGTCAAACTTGCGGCCGATAAGGCGTTTGATGGCGAACAGGGTATTCTCGGGATTGGTGACCGCCTGGCGCTTGGCCTGCTGCCCCACCAGACGCTCGCCGCTTTCGGTGAAGGCGACCATGGACGGCGTGGTCCGGGAGCCCTCCGAATTGGCGATGACAACAGGCTCGCCTCCCTCCATGACGGCAACACAGGAATTGGTGGTGCCCAGGTCTATTCCGATAACTTTACCCATGATTTTGTATCCTCCTTGGTGGTCTCTCTGTCCGGGATCCTGTGGCCTGCGGGGAATCTGTTCACGGCCGATTCCTTCGCGCCTGCGACAGGCTGCCGGGCTTATCGTGTTGTGGTTGTCCGATTACTGTTCGTCTGTAGCCGAGGCCGCCGGGGCTGTGGCGATCATGACCAGTGCCGGTCTCAGCAGCCTTTCGTTCAGGGTGTAGCCTTTCTGCATTTCCTGCACCACCGTATTCGGCGGTTGATCGCTGCTTTCCATCTGCCCCATGGCTTCGTGGTGGTCGGGATTAAAGGGTTCGCCAACGGCGGCCACCGGCAACACCCCGAACCGTTCCAGAGTTTTACGCAACTGCTCAAGGGTCAGCTGCACTCCTTGCAGCAGGCCGCCTTCCGATTCCTGCTCGGCATGGGCCACGGCACGCTCCAGATTGTCGAGAACCGGCAGCAGCTCGCGCAGCAGGTTCTCGTTGGCAAACCGGGCCAACTCCTCCCGCTCCCGCTGAGCTCGCTTGCGGTAGTTTTCCAGATCCGCCCGCTCCCGCAGGTAGAGATCCCAGTTCTTGCGGACTTCGGCCTGGCTTTCGGCCAGTGCCTCTTCGAGGGTAGGTTGAGACTCTTCCGTTGTCGGCGTTGCGCCTTCCGTTCCTTCCCTCGGCGAGGCCGCAGCCTCTTTAGGTTCCTGTTGGTTTTTGTGAGACAAAGGCTTTTCTCCTTTTACCGTTTATATTGAATCCGACTCATTTTTCAAAATTTCGCTGACCAGGCGAGCCGCATAATCCACCAGCGGAATGACCATCGCATAGGGCATGCGTGTCGGTCCGAGCACACCGAGAATGCCGGTCGTGCCCCGGTCGCTGGAGTAGCAGGAGGTGACCAGGCTGCAGCCTTCAATCTCGCTGTGGGCCTCGGCGCTGCCGATCAGAATCTGTACCCCCTCGACCTGCTGGGCCTTGTCGAGCAACTCCACCAGCAGGGCCTTCTGGTCGAAAGTCCGCAACAGGCGCCTCATGACGGCCAGGTCGGCAAACTCCGGCTGCTCCAGAATGTTGCTGGCCCCCTCGACAAACACCTGGTCTCCCAGATCGTGCTGCAGCACACAGCTGGAGAGGAGCAGGGCCCGCCGTTGCAGGGAATCGAAAAGAGCGCGCTCCTGGGCCATCTGACGGGCCACCCGGCGCTTGATTTCCTGTACCGAAAGACCGGTGAACTCCTGGTTGAGGTAGTTGGTCACCTCGTCCAACTCGGCCTGGGTCAGGGGCTCGCTCACCTCCACCAGTTTGTGCTGGACAATGCCCGCCTGGGTGATGAAAACTACCAGAACCCGGGTCTCCGAAAGCCGCACAAATTCGATGCGACGAAACACGGTGGTGGTAAAGCGGGGCACCATGACCAGACCGGTGTAGTTGGAGGCCGCTGAAAGAATACGGCCGGCTTCCCGCAACAGCCCTTCCGTATCGAGTTCCCGCAGCTGACATTCCCGCCGCAGGTGCTCCCGCAAGTCACGGCTCAGCTGCCGAACCCGCAACAGGCTGGCAACGTAAAACCGATAGCCTTTTTCGGTGGGAATACGGCCGGCAGAGGTATGGGGAGAAGAGAGATAGCCCAGCTCTTCCAGGTCCGCCATGACGTTGCGCACCGAGGCCGGAGACAGGTTGATGCCCTCGCGGCGGCTCAGGGTTCGAGAACCGACCGGTTCGCCGGTGACGGTATAGTCTTCGATGATCGTTTTCAGGATCAGTCGACTGCGTTCGCTCAGCTCTTCGCTCATCGCATCCACCCACCCCGTGCCGCTTCCTCGAGAGAAAGGCACCTGCCGGTTTCCCTGAGGAAACATTCGTCAGAACAGATCCGGCCGGAAACACCGGCCGATCTAACCCGTTAGCACTCATCCCTGCGGAGTGCTAACGGAGCACAACATAACAACGGCCCCAGGCTTTGTCAAGGGAAAGGGGCTGCGAAAAAAACCGCTTTTTTCACAGGAAATTCAAGATGAAATGATCGTACAGCAGCCACCCTTCGAGATCGAAGCGCCAACAGCCCTGCTGCTTCTTCAGCCGTTCTCCGCAGCGGTTCAACGCTTCAGGGAAGGCCCCGGCGACACCGACACCAAACCGTGCTCGAAAATGGTCTTCGCAAACACCCTGGCGACAGCGCAGACCGAGGTACAGGGTCTCGGCCATGGCTTCCCGGCGATCAAAGGTGTCCAGGGTCACTGCCGGGTCGCGGCCCTGTTGCAGAAACCGCCGATAGCGGCGCAGGTCGGCCGGTACCGACCGCCGCAGACCGTAACCGGATGCGCAGAAAATGTGGGCGCCGGCGCCGACGCCGTGACAGCTCCGCCTTTGCCAGTAGGCCAGATTATGGCGACAGACCCGCCCCGGGCGAGCATAGTTGGAGATCTCATAGTGCTCAAAACCGGCGCCGGTCAGCTGCTCGTGAATCGCCAGATAGAAGGTCCGGAACAGTTCTTCGCCGGGCAGGGCAAGCTGCCCTCGGCGTTGTCGACGGGCAAAGGGAGTTCCCGACTCCACGGTCAGACCGTAACAGGACAGATGATCCGGCTGCAGCCGCAGCAGACCCTGCAGGTCCTGCAGTAGTTGGTCAAGGTTCTGACCTGCAAGACCAAACATCAGGTCGCCGCTCAGGTTGTCGAACCCGGCCTCACGAGCCCATTCAAAAGCCTGCTCCGACTGACGTCGGTTATGTCCGCGCCCCAATTGCCGCAATGCCTCGTCCTGCAGTGTCTGGACGCCTATGGACAGACGGTTAACCCCAGCCCGTCGGTAGCCCCTCAGGCGATGCAAATCCACCGTGCCCGGGTTGGCTTCAAGGGAGATTTCGGCGTTTTCGGCCAGGCCGACGGTATTGTTCAGCAGCTCAAGCAGGAACGCCACCTGCTTCGGACGCAGCAGCGACGGCGTGCCGCCACCGAAAAAGACCGTTTCCAGGGCATGGTTCATAACCCCGGAACGGTAGAGAAACAACAGATGACGGCCCAGCATTTCAACGTAGCCGTCCCGTTGCTCGGGGCTGGCAATCCGGGAAAAAAAATCGCAGTAGGGGCATTTGCTGAGGCAGAAAGGAATATGCAGGTAGAGCGACGCAGCCGTCGCCAGGCTATCGAACACGGCGCTGATCCGCTGAAATGTTGTCGAAGGAATCGGATCCCCTGGAAGGTGGCCCGGAGTTCGGCTTGCTCCGGGTCAAAGCCTGGATTATACTCGGCATCGGGTACCGATTCATTGGCTCTTCACGGAAAAGGTTGTCATGTCCTCTTCGATCCAGGTCGCCGCCGTTCAGTTCCCAGTTGCCATCGGAGACATCGAAACCAACCTGCTACAGGCGGAACGGGCCCTGCGGCAGTTGCGGGAAAAAGGGGTCCGACTGGCCGTGCTGCCGGAAATGTGGAGCAGCGGTTACGATTATCCGCGCCTGGAGCAACTGGCCGAGCAGACACCGCAGGTTACCGGGGTGCTGGAACGCCTGACCGCAGAACTGGATATGGTGGTCGTCGGCAGCCTGCCGGAAAAAGACCGCGACCGCCTGTTCAATACAGCCTTCGTCCACGACCGGGGTCGAGAAGCGGGCCGCTATCGCAAGCTCCACCTCTTTTCACCCATGCAGGAAGACCGCTATCTGAGCGCCGGAGACCGCACTCTGGTGACGGACACGTCCGCCGGCCGGCTCGGTCTCGCCATCTGCTACGACCTGCGCTTTCCCGAACTGTTTCGCAAGCTCGCCCTGGAGGGGGCGGAGCTGATCTGCCTGCCGGCCCAGTGGCCCTCTCCGCGGCAAGAACTGTGGCAAACCCTGCTGCGCGCCCGGGCCATCGAAAACCAGTGTTTCCTGATCGCCGCCAACAATTGCGGCACCCTCGGCAAACTTCGATTTTTCGGCATGAGCCAGATCCTTTCACCCCGCGGGGAGATTCTGGCCGAGGGCGGCACCCGGGCCGAAGCGCCGAACGCTCTGGCAGATCGAGCTGACATGGCCGCCTACCGACAGGAGATACCGGCCTGGCAGGACCGAAGACCGGAGATTTACGGTAGACTTGATGGGTTCCGACAGGGCTCCTGAGCCGCCCTTCGAGTGCAGTGTGCCTTCGGCGTCACTCCTCCAAGACCTGGGCCTCGCTGCGATAAGGGAGGGGCACTTGTTGCAGACTGTCGACAAAATGCAGCACCCCGTGATCGTCGGCGTAAAAGTAGCTTCTCAGGGGCTTTTCCCTGGTATCCAGCAGATCCGCCACCGGATCCGAGGAACGGGCACCGCTCAGCAGGCGGCGGCGCAGATCCTCATAACAGGATTGAACCTCCTGCAGCAGCGGGTGGGCCGGCGATCCGCGCAGCAGCAGCCGGTCCGCCGCAAGCAGGATCAGAAGGAAGACTCCGACCCATAGCAGCAGCCGACCCAGACGACGTCTCGGGGGCGTTTTTCGCGGTGACCTGGATGCTTTTCTGGTCATGGCATAAGCCTGTCGTTCCGTTGCTGGTGGTCGTACTCAAAGTGCGCCTATCATAAGACATTCACGATGTGCAAACAAGACGGCGGCGGCGCAAAAACATTTCTTTTAATTCATTCTACAAATCTAACCTCAGCTGTGCTATAAGGATGTCTGCCCGAAAGAGGTATAAGGAGTGAGACCATGAACGAACAGCTTTTCGACGTCATCATCATTGGTGGCGGGCCGGCCGGCCTGACCGCAGGCCTTTACACCTCCCGAGCCAAACTGAACAGCCTGCTCATTGAGAACATGCTGGTCGGCGGGCAGGTCATGACCACCACCAAGGTAGAAAACTACCCGGGCTTTCCCGGCGGCATCGACGGCCCGGAACTGGTGGCCCGGTTCCATGAGCATTGTCAGGAGTTCGGCCTGCAGATTGTTAACGGCGAAGCCCGGCAACTCCGGGACGAAGGCTCCTTCAAAGTGGTCACCGTAGATGATAAGGAATTCAAGGCCCGGGCAGTCATCGTCACTACCGGAGCCGAGCCCCGCAAGCTGGGCATTCCCGGCGAGCAGAAACTCATCGGCCGTGGCGTCTCCTACTGCGCCACCTGCGACGGGGCCTTTTTTCGCGATGTTCCGGTCGCCGTGATCGGCGGCGGCGACACGGCCGCCGAAGAGGCCCTGTTTCTGACCCGCTTTGCCAGCAAAGTCTATATCATCCACCGCCGGGACCAGCTGCGCGCCACCAAAACTTTACAGGACCGGATCTTTGCCAACGACAAGATCGAGGTGCTCTGGAACGCCCTTCCCGAAGAGGTGCTCGGCGACCAGAAAGGCGTCAACGGCCTGCGGATCGCAGACAAGGTCAGCGGAGAAAAGCGGGTACTGGCCCTTGAAGGTGTATTTTTCGCTATCGGTGTGATCCCCAAGGCCCGTTTTCTGGCCGAAGTGCTGGAACTCAACAGCGAAGGTTATATCCTTACCGACGCGGAATGCCGCACCTCTATGCCCGGCGTATTTGCTGCCGGCGACGTACGCAGCAAGTTGCTGAAACAGATCGCAACCGCCGTCGGCGACGGCGCTGTGGCCGCTATTGCTATCGAAAAATATCTCGACGAACTGTAACTTCGGCGGGCCGGAAAGGCCGAGGCCGCCGCAGAAGGATGCTGCCATGCTGGCCAAAGTCTTGTCCGGAGCACTTTTGGGCATCGATGCTTACCCGGTCGAGGTAGAGGTCGATATTGCCCAGGGGCTTCCCCAATTCGCTACCGTCGGACTTGCCGAAGGCGCGGTCAGGGAGAGCAAGGACCGGGTCAAGTCGGCCATCAAAAACTCCGGTTACGATTTTCCCGTGCGCCGCATCACCATCAACCTGGCACCGGCCGACACCAAAAAGGACGGCACGGCCTTCGACCTTCCCATGGCCGTCGGCATCCTGGCTGCTACCGGTGTTATCAGAAACCACCGGCCCCGTGACTATGCCTTACTCGGCGAACTGAGCCTTGACGGCCAGATCAAGCCGGTTCGGGGCATCCTGCCCATCGCGGTGGCGGCCCACCAGTGGGGCGCCGAGGGCCTGATCCTGCCTGCGGACAATGCCCGGGAAGGCACCATTGCCGGCAATCTGCCGGTCTACGGGGTGACGGATCTTGGCCAACTGGTCGACTTTCTCAACGGCGAGAAGGTGTTGGAGCCCTGCGTCATGGACCGGGACGAACTGTTTCGCCAATCCGGCCGGCACGAGGTGGATTTTTCTGAGGTTCACGGCCAGGAGCACGTCAAGCGGGCCCTCGAGGTGGCCGCCAGCGGCGGCCACAACCTGCTGATGGTGGGGCCGCCCGGCAGCGGCAAGACCATGCTGGCGCGGCGGCTGCCCACTATCCTGCCGCCCCTGTGCTTCGATGAAGCCCTGGTCACCACAAAAATTCATTCCATCGTCGGCCTGCTGCCTCGCCAGGACGCGCTGGTCGCCCGTCGACCTTTTCGTAGCCCTCACCACACCATTTCCGACGCCGGCCTGATCGGCGGCGGCACCGTTCCCAAGCCGGGCGAAGTGTCTCTGGCCCACAACGGCGTGCTGTTTCTCGACGAACTGCCCGAATTCAAGAAGAATGTCCTGGAGATGCTGCGCCAACCCCTTGAAGACGGCCTGGTGACCATCAGCCGGGCTGCGTCCACCCTCACCTACCCCTCCGATTTCATGCTGGTGGCGGCCATGAACCCCTGCCCCTGCGGCTACCTCGGTGACTCCCTGCACGAATGCAGCTGCACCCCTCCCATGACCCTCCGCTACCGCAACCGGCTCTCCGGCCCGCTGCTCGACCGCATTGACCTGCATGTGCAAGTTCCCCGCATCAGCTACAGGGAACTGGCCGAAAAAACCGAAGCGGAAAGCAGTCAGGCGATTCGCCGGCGCGTCGAAGAGGCCCGCCAGCGCCAGCAGCAGCGCTTTGCCGGCAGCCGTACCCTGAGCAACGCCGCCATGTCTCCTCGCCAGATGCGCCGCTTCTGCCAGCTGGACGAGCCCGGCCGCCAGCTCATGGAAATGGTCACCGACCGGCTCGGCTTCTCCGCCCGCACCTACACCCGCATCCTCAAAGTCGCCCGCACCATCGCCGATCTGGCGGGCGATGACAACATCCGCCAGCCCCATCTCGCCGAGGCCATTCAGTACCGAAGCCTGGATCGCAAGGCACCTTAAACGTATTCGCAGATTGGCCGTCGAGTTCGCCGCTGTCCTCTTCCCTTGCGGTGCCCACTCAGGGGCTTTCCGCCTGAAAAAGGCTTTTATCCAAAGTGCCGCCGGCAGTGAAGTTGTTGGATGCGGTGAGATGGATGGCCAGGATCACGGTTAGCGCAGTTCCGGAAAAGATGGCGACCATGATGGCGATCTGGTACTTGATGGCGGTCACGGGATTGCCGCCGCCCAGAATCACCCCGGTCATCATGCCGGGCAGGGAAACCAGGCCGATGGTGGACATCTTGGCCACGGTCGGAGCCAGCGCCGCCCGACAGGCATTGCGGGCAAAAGGCAAAAGGGCTTCTTTCAGGGTGGCCCCTTGAGCCAGGGAAAGAAGGTAGGCTTTTTCGTTCTGTCGCAGGGACTCGTAAAAGGTGCGAAGGCCGATGATGTCAGCCTGCAGGCAGTTACCGAGAATCATGCCGCAGAGCGGGACAAGGTACTGGGCGTCCAGGGCCGCCGCGCCTTCCAGTACCACAAAGACCAAAAACAGCAGCGGCACCAGGGTTCCGCCAAGCAGGGCCAGAAACAGCCCGCCGGCAAGTTTGCTCGGGCGCAGGCGGCAACCGCGAGCGATGGATAGGTTGGCGACCCCGATCATGACCAGGCCCCAGGCACCGGTCAACCAGAGACGGTTCAGGTCGAAGATGACTTGCAGATAGAAGCCGACAAAAAGCAGTTGCAGGGTCATGCGGGCGACGGCAGTCAGGGTCTGACCCAGCAGGGGCAGGCGCAGCCAGAGAAGGATACCCAGCGGAACAGCCAGCAGCAGATACCCGGCGGCCAGGCGCCAGACGCCAATGTCGATGATGTTCATGTGGCGGAACCGCTGTGGATGTCGCAAAGATCGAAAAGCGCGTCGGAACAGCCCATCCACTCCTGATCGTGGGAGACGGACAGGACGGTCAGTGCTTGGCGCGCCCTGAGCAGTTCGATGACGGCCTGCTTGGCGGCCGGGTCCAGGGCCGAAGAAGCCTCGTCCAGAAGCAGAATCGCCCGGTCGAGCAGCAGGGCTGAGAGCAGGGCGATGCGCTGCTTTTCTCCACCCGAGAGGGTGGAAATCTCCTTGTCGAGCAGCGCCTGGGACAGCAGGAGTCGGTCCAGGAGTGTCGGCACCTCGGCCAGATTGTTCCGCAGATGGCGATTGCCGGCAAAGGTGAACGGGTGCTCCAGAAAATCCCGCACCCGGCCCGCCGTCATTTCCGGCTCCTGGGCCACATAGGCCATGCGGGTGCGGAGCTGCCAGACGGAATCGGCGGTCAGTTCCTGCCCGAAAATGTGAATGGAGCCGTGGGTGAAAGGAACGAAGCCGAGCAGACAGCGCAGCAGTGTCGACTTGCCACAGCCCGAACGACCGACCAGGGTCATCTTGCGCCCGGGCGGCAGGCGCAGGCAGAGACCCGAGAAAACTGGATTTACGTCCACGGTGACGGTCAGATTGTCGATATCAATCGCCGGTAGGGTCAATGCGAAAAATTCCTGGTCGGATGCCGGTGTCTACTGGAATCTCTGGTCGGAGCGGCGCTTACTGACGGTTTTTCGCGCCTGCTCAAGCCATCCGGTGCGCACCTGCTCCTGACGATCAAAATCGGGCACGTAGGGCTTTATATCCAACAGAGGTGTACCGTCCAGCATATCCAGGCCGCTGACGTGCAGCGTCGCCCCCTCAACCCGGTCGAGTTGGACCAGCGACAGGCCGATGGGGTTGGGTCTTTTCGGCGCTCGTGTCGCAAACAGGCCGCGCGGTTCCGTATCCATGAAGGGCACGACCTGCAGATTGAAACCCTCACCGCGGTGAAAGAGGTACAGCAGCAGGATGTGCGAGAAACCTTCGAGGTCCTGCAGCCCCGGCACGTATTCGTCAAAAACCTGAACGGTCCCCCGGACTCCGGCGGCACCGGCCGGCTGGATCGGCATGCCGACGGGATCGCTGAAGGGCGTGTGGATGATGCCGATAGGTTTCATTTCCATCGTCTTTCCACTCCATTTCCGCTATCGAAAAAAAAGCGCGGGTCCTGGACCGGGGCCGACGGGGACCCGCGCCGACGCGGGAAAAGCCCCTAGTCCTCGCCGAAACACAGCGTGTAGTCGCTGCATTCGCCGCAATTGGGCGACTTGCACATCAGCCCCCCATTCATATCGCAGATCTGCTTGAAAAGGAATCGCTTCCAGCGCATTTTCTGATGGTTGGCGGCGAACATTCCGGGCAGATAACGCTCAATGGCGGCGCTGAGCTGGGGGCGCTCAAAAAAACCCATGGCAACCCAGAGATGCCCGGGAAGGGCGGCTCGGGCGGCGAGGATTTTGGCCAGCCACAGGGCTTTGGGCTCCGGCAATCCGTCACCTTGCGTCGGTACATAGGAAAGCACTAGCTCACGAACGTCCTGGTTGCGAGGCCCGGAAGCGTTCCCGGCCGCCGATTCCTGCTCAGCGCAGGAGGGGCTTGCCACCTGGGGAAAAAAGTGCTGCCACAGATCGGCAAACTCCTGTTCTTCAAGTCCCAGTGCCGCCGGCAAACAGCCGCCGTCCTGCGCCGCTGCGGCCACCAGGCAGGCAAACACGTGGCGGTCCTGCCGAGCGTTTTGGTCAGCCAGCGGTTCCGCCGTCAGGGCCACATAGAGGGGATCTTCCGCCGTCACCCTCGGACCATATTCGCCGGGCGGCACATGCACGACAGAACGCACGCCTCCGTCACCGCCCCGGGCACTGGCAACGGCGGCGCGCAAAGCTTCCAAAGCCAGATCAACACAGTAGCGGCGTTCTTCGGGGAACCCGCCCAGCAAGGCGACGACCTGCTCCGCCGAGATCTCCTCGGCCTTTTGCAGCGGGCAATCCGTCGCCAGTTCGGCCACCGCGGCACAGGCCGCCATGGAATAGCCGCAGCCAAAAACCTGATATCGAATCCGGGAGATGCGCCGATCCCGCAAGTCCAGGGTAAAGCGCAGGGCAATTTTACGCCCGGCCTCCTCCACACCCAGCCCCACCTCGCCGGTGCCATCCGCATCGGGCACAATCCCCACGCGACGGCTGTCCATGGCCCAGCGTTTCACGCCTTCGTTCTGTTCCGGCATCGAAAAAACTTTCCTTGATGAAGGGTTTGGCTGCTGATCTCACCCTGATGCCCTTTGCCTTCGCGGCAGACCTTCCTGCAGGATCAGGGAACTACCTTTAACTGACTGATAAAAAAGCACAACTGCCCGGAAGTTGTGCCAATTGCCTTGCCCGGATCAAAAGCCAGGCGCTACCGGCCCTGTACTGAACCGGTTTCACGACGCAAGGGACCCTGGCCAACTGTCCAAATGCTACTACTGTGCCATGGCAGCTTAACGGTCTCGCCCCATGGGGATGGAAGTGCTATGCTTCTCCGCCCTGAACGGCGAGGCTTGTTGCGCACCCGGTCAATACCGAAGCCTGGAGCAAAAGGCTGTGGAATTTTTTATGATTGACAGCGCCCCTACCTACTGATAGGTTTGCTTCCATGAACGATACGCGAACCAAGATTCTTGATGTCGCCGAAGACCTTATCCAACGGGTGGGCCTTAATGCCATGAGTTACCAGCATATCAGCGACGCTGTTGGTATTCGCAAGGCCAGCATTCACCACCATTTCCCGAAAAAAGAAAACCTGATTGACGCACTTTTGCGACGCTGCCAGGTTGCCTACGGCGAGAATTATCTGACGATCGTCGAATCTTCAGCCAGTGCTCCGGAAAAATTACGACAATTGGCAGGGGTTTTCGAAGAAGGCCTGAAGAACCGGAAACTTTGCCTGGTGGGCACCATCAGCGCCGATCTGAACACTTTGGGGAAAGAATCGCGCCTCATTCTTGAAGACACCATTCAAAAAACGGTGGACGTTTTCTCCGTGGCCTTTCTTCAAGGAGTCGCGGAAGGAACTTTAGCCTGCCCCTGCAAGGTCGAGGACACAGCCTATGCTTTTTTCACCTTTTTGCTCGGGACTCAAATCGCCGCCCGGGCACATGGCGGTACCAGTGCATTTCAGCGCGCTACCGAATCCTTGATCTGCTGCTGGGCACGGTAACTCCGGGAAGAATCACTCATCGAAAACGGGCGAGCGGTCCACAGCCGCCCGCCCGTTTCTGTTCGAGCTTGCCTTGCTTTTACGTCTCAGCAACAACTAATTCATCAGCGCCTCGATCCGCCGCTGCAGTTGGGGGTCGACGGCCAACTGATTGGCAATTTCGTTGTACGTTTCTACGTTCAAGCCCTTTTGCTGTACAGCATGTACCATTTTTTCACCCATCTCCCGCTGAATGTCCATGGCTTGTTCCTGATCCTGAACACCTTGCAGTTTCTGCGCATATTCACCGCGAATGTCACGCAAGTCGGTGGCGGCAGCCGCAAATTTCTCCAGAGTCGGCTGATCAAACTCCCGAGCGGGAGCGCTCTCATCCATCATGTCTTGCGGCGCGCCCTGACCGGTCTGGGCCAGAACGGGCCCAGCCGTCATAAGAAGAGCAACCGTTAAAAAGAGCGCCATGACGCCCAAACACTTTTTCCCTACACCTGTTACGTTCATACAATTTCCTCCTGCAGAAGATTTGTGCCGCCATCAACGCGCCGGAACCTCATTGCTCCAGGCGGCGACTCCATCTACTCAAACAAAGATTGTGCCAAAACCCAAAAACTCCTACCAATGCTCCCAAGGTATTGAAATTAAAGAGCCTGGCTGTAAAAATAAAATTCTCTAACAGCGCTTGCACAGGACCGGAAGTTGTGCAAAAATGATACATGTCTTTTTTTAGCGGAGAAAAAGTGTGTCGCAAACTTCACAGCGGGTACGGCCTGCGCTTCTACCTGATCGCCTTGCTGGCCCTACCTCTGATGATGGTCATTGGCGTTACCGGTTATATCAGCCTGCAACGCCTTGAGATCCGGCTTGAACAGCAGATGCAGGAAGAAATTGCGTTGATCGCCCGAGCCCTTCGCGGTCCGCTGGAGGATGCTCTGATAAAAGACCGCAAAGGCAGCCTGTCACAAACTTTGTCGTCCGCGTTTCGTTTCGGAAGAGTTTACGGGGCCTACATTTACGATCCGACTGGTAAGAAAATCGGCACCAGCGGTCCCCGCGAACCTGAAGTTAAAAATCATCGCTTGCTGGAATTGGCTGCCGGAGACCGTACGGGCGGCTACCAAAGTGCCAACGGCGAGGAAATTTTTTCCTATTTCGTCCCTCTTTCCGATACGGCAGGGCGCAATATCGGTTTGCTGCACCTGACCCGCGAACGCAGCGAAATGTTTGAATATATTGAAAAAATTCGCTACCAAGCCATTTTTTTTCTGACTTTTTTCGCTCTTTTGTTGGGCCTGGTCATCTACGGCCATCAGCGCCTGGTCGGCGGCAGCCTCAGCCGCCTGGTAAGGAGCATGGCCCGAATTACGGCCGGGGAACGAACTCACCGGGCCATCCTTCACGGGCCACGGGAGATTCGACAGCTGGCTGCCGGCATGAACAACATGCTCGACAGCATTTCCCGCTCGGAGCAGGCCCTTGAAAGGCATCACCGGGACCAGGTCATGCTTCAGGAGCGACTGCAGAAATCGCAAAAGATGGCGGCAATAGGTCGTCTTTCGGCCGGGGTGGCTCACGAACTCGGCTCCCCCCTCAGCGTCGTCTCAGGCACGCTGCAACGCCTGATGAGACGGGACCCTACGGCTTCTCCGCCGACCGAGGATCTGTCAACAATCCGCAATGCGGTAACTCGAATGGAGGGTACGGTACGGCAATTGCTGGATTTTGGCCGTGACGACCGGTTAAGGCTTCGCCCAACCCGGCTATCGACTCTGGCCGATCTTGCCGCGGCTGCGGTTCGCGAAGCGGCAGCCCAAAAATCCGTTACCCTGAAGCTGCTTGGCCCGGCTCCCGCGCCAAAGCTTGCCGTGGATAGATTACGTCTCGAACAGGCCTTGGCCAACCTGTTGAAAAACGCGATTCAGGCAGCGCCGCCCGAAGGGATCGTGCAGCTGTGCTGGTTCGCCACAGCGCAGGCGGTCGGTTTTACTGTAGAGGACAACGGACCGGGCATCGCTGAAAACCTTTTGCCAGAGCTTTTCGAGCCCTTTTTTACCACCAAATCCGCAGACCAGGGTTCCGGAATGGGCTTATCGGTTGCCCTGTCGGCCGTTCGCGCCCACGACGGGGAACTCTCCGTCGCCAAATCCGCTTTGGGCGGCGCAAAATTTATCGTCTCCTTTTCCAGGGATGGAGGTCTTGCATGATCGCTACGCTACCGGAAACGGACCTTTCTCTCGCCAAAATCCTTATTGCCGAAGACGATGCGGCATTGCGCCGGCTGCTCAGCGACGAACTGAACGACGCGGGGATGCAGGTACGCAGTACGGCCGACGGTGAATCCGCCTGGTCCATGATAGAAGAATGGCGACCGGATCTGGTGCTGAGCGATCTGCGTCTTTGCGGCACCGACGGTCTGCAGCTGCTCTCCCGCACACGCCGCATGGAAAACCCGCCGGGTTTTATTCTTATGACCGCCTTCGGCACCATCTCACAAGCCGTTGCGGCGTTGCAGGAAGGGGCCGATGACTTTCTGACCAAACCCCTCGAACTGGATCACCTGATTCATCGCGTCCGGCGTACGATCGAAAACCGCGAAATGCGACTGGAGCTGAACCGGTTTCGCAAAACTGTGGGCGACGGCTCTTTTCACGCAATGATCGGCCGCAGCGATAAGATGACCTCTCTCTTTACTGCCATCAAACAGGTGGGACGGGCCCTGGGACCGGTTCTGGTCAGCGGTGAAAGCGGCACCGGAAAAGATCTTGTCGCACGCGCCGTACATGGCGAAAGCTCCCGTAGCGGCGGACCCTTTATCGCCGTGAACTGCGCCGCCATTCCCGCCGAATTGCAGGAGAGCGAATTTTTCGGGCACGCCGCGGGCGCCTTTACCGGTGCCGCGAGTGCGCGCAAAGGACTTTTTGCCGAAGCAAACGGCGGCACCCTGTTTTTGGATGAAGTGGGGGATATGCCTGCTACCCTGCAGGCCAAACTGCTGCGCATCCTTCAGGATGGGCACATGCGAGCGGTGGGCGAAAATCGAGAAACCCGGCTCGATGTCCGAATTATTGCCGCCAC
>SLLR01000131.1 GCA_007134025.1 Desulfuromonadaceae bacterium
GGCGGCGCACCGATGAAGGCCGACTTTCGTCTGTTTGTCTACCGCAACCGGGTACTCGGTGTTGCCGCCCGGCTCTATCAGGGCCAGGTCACCAACCTGCGCACTCCCGGCGGCGGCTACGCGCCGGTGCGAATCGTCTGAAAAACCCCTTCCAAATTCACCGCATCATCGAACCCGCCGGAGAGTCTTCGCTCAGCGCGCCTTTTTCTAAAAATCTGCTAAAGTGGTACCGAGGCAGAACACCTCTGAGTGTTTCTTAATATCCACATACTTCGGGAGGCACCATGAAATTTACGGGAATCAACCATCTGGCCATGGCCACGGGCGATATGGATGCCACCATCCGTTTCTGGCGCGACCTTTTGGGCATGCGCCTGGTCGCCGGCCTGGGCAAGCCGGGATTTCGCCATTACTTCTTTGAAATCTCCCCCAACGACCTGATCGCCTTCTTTGAATGGCCGCAGATCGAGCCGACGCCCCCCAAAGTCCACGGTGAGCCGGTCAAGGGGCCCTTTCTTTTCGATCATGTCTCCTTCGGCGTGGAAACCAGCGACGACCTGTGGACGCTCAAAGACAAACTCGATGCGGCTGGCTTTCCCTGCACCGGGGTTCGGGACCACGGTTTCATCCATTCCGTCTACGCCCACGACCCCAACGGCATTCCCATCGAGTTCAGCTGGCCCGTTCCCGGCGCCGATGTCCGGGCAAAGCCGGTGATGGCCGACAGCGAGCCCGTGGCTCTGGCCAGAGAAGGGGCCGAACCGGTGGCGGGATGCTGGCCCGCCGTGACCCGCCCGACCCGTGACGCCGACAAGACCATCGTCCGCGCCGCCGGCAGTGAATTGTTTCATGGCCTGCAGTCGGGGCAGGGCGGGGAATCTTCGTAGAGCTCCGGCGGGGTTTAATTTTCACGGGAAGGTCACCGGCGGCTCGGGAAAGGGGCTTTCCGCTACTTCAGAATTGAAGGCCCTTTGCAAATATCAGCTCGACACGAAAGGAGAAGGCGCATGGAAATGCAGACACTGGCCAGATTTTTTCTGTGGTGCACGCTTCTCAACGGCGGATTGCTGATCTTTTCCTTTCTGATCAAGGTGTTTGCCGGTGATTTTGTCTATGGGCTGCACAGCCGCTGGTTCGCGATTTCGCGGGAGGCTTTCGATCTGGTCTTTTATTGCTTCATCGGCGGCTACAAGCTTCTGCTGTTTGTCTTCAATCTGATGCCCTGGATCGTATTGACCCTCATGAGCTGACCGGAGCGGAGCAAGTTTTTTCGTGTGCCGGTCCTCGAAGCCCGTTGATTTCATTGCTTTTCGATCCAAAACGCCCTACCATTGACCGAGGCTGTCTCGCGGCGTTTTCCGCCGGGGCCTTTTGTCGAGCGTGAAATATTTTTTCGCAGGAGGATGTCGGTCATGTCGGAAAAACGTATTCTACCTGCTTTTCTGCTCTGTTTTTTTCTCGGCTGTTTTGGTGTACACCGGTTTTACGTTGGCAAAGTCGGTACCGGAATGTTGCAACTGATTACGTTGGGCGGTCTCGGAATCTGGGCACTGATCGATTTCGTCATGATCATTGTCGGCGCCTTTACCGACAAGCAGGGCAACAAAATTACCCAGTGGACCTGAGGAAGGCAGACAGGTTCCCGACCGGAGTCGCTTGTGTCCGATAGCGAGTCAAAATATCCTGCCGCCGTCATCGACCTGGCGCATGAACTGGTCGGCCAGATGAACATCGTGCGCCGCCAGGTGAGCGCTTATCCGCCCGGTCACCAGGTCATCGCCCAGGTTGCCGAAAAGGCCCTGCAGACCCTGCAATACCTCTACTCTCTGGTGCCGGAGGTGGGTTTCGCCATCGGCGGGGAACGGCTGCTGTTCAACGCCGTTCCGCTGGAATCCCGAAATCCCGCCTTTCGCGCCTATGCACAGGCTTTTTTCGTTCACGGAATCGTGGGGCACAGTTTTCGGCCGGATCTGATCGCTGAAGAACTGTGTCTTTTTTTTCGCCTGCTCGCCGACAAGCCTGAAGAACTGTTGCGCCGGGGAGGTGTTGTGGAGGTCATGGCGCAACACGGGGTAACCAACGTGACTCTGGCCATGCTTGACGAGGAACTGTTCCACACTCGGGAAGTTTCGGTTTCAAGGGGGCCTTCCTCTTCCGTCGACGGCCGGGAGTCACCCTGGGATCGTCTGGCCAAAACACTTTTTCACCTGACTGCCGGCGGGCCGATGCTTGTCGACGACGAGCAGTTGTCCGTGGCCATGGAAGATCTGGTGGCAGCTCTAAACGCCGATGTCGGCAGTGACGCGGGCCGTATCTGGCGGGGTGAAGATGCTGGCGGAGAGCGGCCCTACGACCGCCCGGTGGCCGATTTCATGCGCGAGATGGCTGCCGGCACCGCCTCCCGCGGGGGCTACGGTGAAGGCCTGCAGCAGTTCGCGGCGCTGCTGAGCCGGTTGCAGCCGTCCTTGCGCCGGCAGATTCTGCAGAGTGCCTTAACGGTTCTGGATGCCCCCGCCGGGGCCCGGCCGAGCCGCCCTCTCCGGCAGGATCTGGCCGAGGCTCTTGAGGGATTGGACGGCGAACAGGCCATTTCTCCCTTTATTCAGCAGGTGCTGCAGCAGTTGGCCTCTCGCGGCGCCGCGTCGGAGCCCCGGTCCGGCGAGCCCATTGCGCCTCCTTCGAAGCCGGTGACCAGCGGAGAGCTCGAGGAACTGCTGGCGGAAACCCAATCCAATAACTACGTTCCGCAGGATTACCAGGCTGTTCTGCGGCAACTTCCCGAAAGCAGCCGTCGCAGTCGAGCCTTGCCTGCGGCAGTGGTGGAAGAGTTGCTGGACGGTTTGCACAAGGCGCGCTTCGAACGCCGGCTTTGCTGGATACTCTGTCATCTGCTGCGTTTTTCCAAGGACCCGGAGCACGCCGCCAGGCTTTGTGCGCAACTGGAAGATCTGTTGTATCGGCTTATCGATCTCGGCGACATGGCCGTTCTTGGCGACCTCTATCGGGATTTCGGGTCTTCTGGGACCGAGGAGGATTCCGCCGAAGACAGCTTTCTGGCTCCTCTGTTTGCCAGTGCCGATTTTGTGCGTTCTGTCATGACCCGGCTTACCTCCGCCTCGGGGGAACAGCGCCAGAACATATTTGCCCTCATCGGCCAGGTCGGTGCACCTTTCATTCCTCTGCTTCTGGACCGTCTTGCCGAGGAGCAGGATCGCTCCGTCCGTTATAAATACCTGGCATTGCTCAGAGACATGGGCAGTCGGGCACGGGATGAGCTGATCAACCGGCTGCAGGATCCCCGCTGGTACCTGGTGCGCAATCTGATTACTCTGCTGCGGGACCTGGAAGATCCCGGCGTGGTGCACGCTCTGGAACCTCTCCTGGCCCACCCGCATGAGCGGGTACGGCAGGAGGCACTAAAAACAGCCCTGCACTTTCAGGACCCACGGGCGGTGCCTGCCCTGTTGAAAGAATTGGGCGAGGCCGGCGAGCCCCCGTCCCTGTGGAGCATTCTGCTGGCGCGCCAGTGCCGCGATGTCCGGGTTTTGGGACGGCTGCTGGAGTTGCTGGTCGAAAGGGGGCTCAGTGAGGAAAGCTGCACCGTCAAGCTGCGGGTGATCGCCGCTCTGGGGGAAATCGGCCATCCCGACGCCCTGCCTGCCCTGAGGCGTATCCTGTTCGGGATAAATCTGGCCCACCCGCTGCGTCACCGCCGCCTGCAGGGAGAGGTTCTGGAGTCCCTCAAGGGTTACCCGCGTCAGGCCGTCGCTCCCCTCGTCAAGCGACTGTCCGGCAGTCTGCGACCCGATCTGGGCGGTCTTCGCCGGCGCGCCGTTGAACTTCGCCTGGGAGCACGGCCATGAAAACGGAAGCTCTTTTGCATATGCAGACAGCTATTCGTCATCTGGCAACGGCGGTTGCCAATGCCAGATTGTACAGTGGCGGACACGGACAGGTACGGGGCCATTGCGAAGAGGCCCAACAGGCCCTCGAAACACTGCTGAGAGAGCGGCCGGAGGTTTCCCTGCTGACGGTGGAGGGGAAGCTGTTGTTCGACAACATGCCGTTTCCCGCTACCCTCCATGGGGAAAAGTTCCTTGGATTCATGGAGCGCCACGGTATGAACCGGCTGGTCTTTCGGCGGGGACTGCGGGCCGACGAACTGGAACATCTGGTAGACTTCTGGGCCCGTCATGACGGTATCCGGCACGATTTCCCCCGCAGTCTGCATCTGCGCTTTGAAGCACTGACGGAAGCCGTCGCCGTTCCGGAACGTCCCGACGGGCCGGTTCTTTATACCGGCAAGGACGGAGTCCTGATTGACGAAGAGAAAAAAGCCGGCCAGAAACAACTGGAAGCCCTGTTTGCCGAGGTGGTGCACAAGCATTCGGTGAATGTGGCTGGTCTGTACCAGGTCGTTGGTGGCCTGGTGGAGGCCTTCAGCAACAACATTCTGTCTCTGCTGAACCTGCTGCCCATTCGCACCATGAACGAATATACCTTTACCCACAGCCTCAATGTCTGTCTGCTGAATCT
Organism: Desulfuromonadaceae bacterium; assembly: GCA_007134025.1. Lineage (GTDB taxonomy): Bacteria > Desulfobacterota > Desulfuromonadia > Desulfuromonadales > Syntrophotaleaceae > SLLR01. The sequence goes on from SLLR01000131.1 coordinate 4,537, forward strand.
CGCCCAGGCCATGAACCTCGGTATCGGCGGAGAACTGTTGCACGACATCGGCCTCGCCGCCCTGCTCCACGACGTGGGCAAGCTGAAGATTCCCCTGGAGATTATCATCAAGCCCGGCAAGCTGGATGAACAGGAATGGATGCTCATGCACCAGCATCCGGCTATGGGCGCCGCCTTGCTGGCCGACAGCCCGGGGGTGCCGCCACTGGCCGTAATAGCCGCCTTTGAGCATCACATGCGTCACGACTATCGGGGCTATCCGACGGTTCCTGGTCACTGGAGCCAGCACCTCTGCAGTCAGATGACGGCCATATCCGACATTTATGACGCTTTAAGAACCATGCGCCCCTACAAGGAAGCCCGGTCGGCGGAGGTCAGTGCCGGGATTCTGCGCCTGGCGGCCGGCAGCGAGATCCACCCACAGCTGGCGGCAAATTTTATATCCCTTATCGAACAGGCGACAGGGCCGGAAACGGCGGAGCCGGGTTGACGGGCGACGCGGCCTTTGAACCATGAGTCCGAAACGGAACACACTCCGCTTCTGCACTGACGATTCCAGGCAAGTGTCTGGTTGCGTTCCGGTGCGGACCCGGCACCGAAGGGGCGGGGCCGTCCGGCAGCTCAAACCGCCAGAAAAATTCCTTCGCTTTTTATTAAAACCTTTCTGTGACCCCCCCTTTGTCTTTGGGCACATTCCTGCCCGCCTTTCCTTATTGAATTTGAAATAAAAATTCAATTTTGTGATCCAGATCACAAAAACTTTCCTGAGCTCCCCCTATGATGCTTCATTGGAAGTGCCGTGGGCGGAAGCAAAAACGCTGTTGCTCATTGCGGCCTTGTTTTTAGACGGCTTATGGCACGGGCTTGCGGCTTGGAGTGTGGCTGACTATTTCAGGAGGAGAGTGACATCATGGCGGATTGGAAAAAAAATATGTTCAAAACCGGGTTACTGGTGCTGCTGCTTGCATCGGCTCTGCCGGCGCAGGCGGCCGAACTGGGTCCCATCAAGGTTTTGCGGGACGGCGAAGTTCGAACCCTGCATCTCAAGGATGCCGGCCGTTGTGCCGGAGTCCATATCTCCTTCTTGGCGGTACGCTATGGTCTGGATCTGCTCTATGGCGACGAGGTGCCCGAGGTGACGGATCTGCTGGTGTTTACCACAACTCCCGGAGGGCCCATCGATCTGCTGGACAGGGTGCTGCGCGGAGGTGGAGCCA
>SLLR01000063.1 GCA_007134025.1 Desulfuromonadaceae bacterium
CGGGGCTGTGCCATTCGCCGTCGGCTTCGGCCACCAGCGGCAGTTCGGGGTAGTCTTTTTCGGCGATGTCCTCGAGGATGCTGCGCAGGGACTTTTTTACTGTCTGGGGGGTGATGCCGTGCTCGGCGTTGTAGGCCAGCTGGGCAGCGCGGCGGCGCTCGGTTTCGTCCATGCAGGCCTGCATGGAGCGGGTAATCTTGTCGCCGTAAAGGATGACCCGGCCCTCGACGTTGCGGGCGGCGCGGCCGCAGGTCTGGATCAGGGAGCGGGCCGAGCGCAGGAAGCCTTCCTTGTCGGCATCGAGAATGGCCACCAGGGAGACTTCGGGAATGTCGAGGCCTTCCCGCAACAGATTAATCCCCACCAGCACGTCAAATACACCCCGGCGCAGGTCGCGGATGATTTCCATCCGTTCCACGGTGTGAATGTCCGAATGGAGGTAGCGGACCTGAATGCCGAGTTCCTTAAGATAGCCAGTGAGTTCTTCGGCCATGCGCTTGGTCAGGGTGGTAACCAGAAGGCGCTCGCCCCTGGCCACGGTGACACGGATCTCGTCGATGAGGTCGTCCACCTGGTCCCGGGCCGGGCGCACCTCGACGGGGGGATCGAGAAGCCCGGTGGGGCGGACAATCTGCTCTACCACCACTCCTTCGGCCTTGGCCAGTTCGTAATCGGCGGGAGTGGCGGAAACATAGACGGTCTGAATGCCTTTGGCCTCGAATTCCTCGAAGGTGAGAGGCCGGTTGTCGAGGGCGCTGGGAAGCCGGAAGCCGTAGTTGACCAGGGTCTCCTTGCGGGAGCGGTCGCCCCGGTACATGGCGCCGATCTGGGACACGGTGGCGTGACTTTCGTCGATGAACAGCAGGGCTTTGTCGGGGAAGTAGTCGAACAGGGTGGCCGGCGCCTTGCCCGGCTGACGGCCGTCGAGAAGCCGCGAATAGTTTTCGATGCCCTGGCAGAACCCCATCTCTTCCATCATTTCGATGTCGAACAGGGTGCGCTGCTCAATGCGCTGGGCCTCCAGCAGCATATCCCGCTCTCGAAACCAGACGATGCGCTCCCGCAGCTCCTCCTGAATCTCCCGAATGGCCCGGTCGAGGGTCGGCCGGGTGGCGACGTAGTGGCTGGCGGGAAAGACAGCGGTGCGCTCGAGGCGGTCGATGACCTTGCCGCGGATCGGGTCGATCTCGCTGATGCTTTCGATCTCGTCGCCAAAAAAAGCCACCCGCAGGGCCCGGCTTTCTTCGTAGGCGGGAAAGATCTCTACGCTGTCCCCCCGCACTCGAAAGGTGCCCCGGTGAAAATCGACGTCGTTGCGGCTGTACTGAATCTCCACCAGCCGTCGCAGCAGTTCGTTGCGTTCGATTTCCAGCCCCTCTTCGAGGCGGATCAGCAGGCCGTAGTAGGCCTCCGGCGAACCGAGACCGTAGATGCAAGACACGGAGGCAACAATCAGCACGTCGTTGCGGGACAGCAGGCTGCGGGTGGCGCTGTGGCGAAGTTTGTCGATCTCCTCGTTGATGGAGGAGTCCTTTTCGATGAAGGTGTCGGTGGTGGGGACGTAGGCTTCCGGCTGGTAGTAGTCGTAGTAGGAGACGAAATATTCGACGGCGTTGTCGGGAAACAGCTCCTTGAACTCGCCGTAGAGCTGGGCGGCGAGGGTCTTATTGTGGGCCAGCACCAGGGTCGGGCGCTGCACGCGGGCCACCACGTTGGCCATGGTAAAGGTCTTGCCGCTGCCGGTGACGCCGAGCAGCACCTGGTGGCGGTCGCCTCGTTCGATACCGGCGCTCAGCTCGTCGATGGCTTGCGGCTGATCGCCGCGGGGCTGGTATTCGGATTGAAGACGGAACCGGGCCATGACGTCAGGTTCTCCGCGGCAACGGCAAAGGGAAGAACGGGGGCCGCTGCGCCGGCGGCGGCAGGGCCTTGAGGATACTCAGAAGACCGGACGCTCCCTGAGCCATTCCATGTAGCGGGCCACACCTTCTTCAACGGTCAGAAAGGGGGCTTCGTAGCCGGCTGAGCGCAGTCGGCCGAGATCGGCTTCGGTAAAACTCTGGTAGCGGCCCTTGAGCTTGTCAGGAAAAGGCACGTATTCCAGTTCCCCGCGCCTGTGGGCCTTGAGCACCCCCTTGGCCACGTCGTTGAAGCTCTGGCTGCGCCCGGTGCCGACATTGAAGATGCCGGAAACTTGAGGATGGTCCAGAAACCACAGGTTGACCTCGACCACGTCCTCCACGTAGACGAAATCCCGCCGCTGCTCGCCGTCGCCGTAGCCGTCGCAGCCCTCAAACAGCTTGACCCGGCCTTCGGCCAGCAACTGGTTGTTGAGGTGAAAGGCGACGCTGGCCATGCTGCCCTTGTGCTGCTCCCGGGGACCGTAGACGTTGAAATAGCGGAACCCGGCGATCTGGCTGGCGGCTTTGGGCAACAGGCGCCGCACATACTGGTCGAAGAGGGCTTTGGAGTAGCCGTAGACGTTGAGGGGACGATCGAACTGGGGTTCTTCCCGAAACACCGTTCCACCGCCGTAGGTGGCGGCGCTGGAGGCGTAGATAAAGGGAATCCGCCGCTTCAGGCACCAGTGCAGCAACACCTTGGAGTAGCGATAATTGTTGTCCATCATGTAGCGACCGTCCCACTCGGTGGTGGTGGAGCAGGCCCCCTGATGCAGCACTGCCTCGACGGTGCCGCCGAAATCCTCATCGGCTTCGAGGCGGGCGAGAAATTCGCTTTTGTCCATGTAATCGGCCAGGCAGGCGTCGGACATATTGACGAACTTGGTGCCGTCGCTCAGATCGTCCACCACCAGTATGTCGTCCCGCCCCTGGTGGTTGAGGGCCTGCAGAATGTTACTGCCGATAAAACCGGCGCCACCGGTGACAATAATCATGGTTGTCGTCCTTTCCCTGGTTGGAATTGCTCTGTTCCTGAAAAACTATTCCGTCCCGGGCGTCTGGTCAAGAAATTCCGCCATTCCCGAAAGGACTTCCACGGACGTTCCGGTGATCACCGGAACGTCGGGCAGGGAGCGCAGAAAAACGCGCCCGTAACCCTTTTTCACCACCCGGCTGTCGAGAATCAGCACCACCCCGCGGTCCTTGCGGTGCCGAATCAGGCGGCCGAAGCCCTGTTTGAAGCGGATCGCCGCCTGGGGCACGGTGTAGCTCATGAAAGGATCGCCGCCGGCCTTTTCGATAGCTTCGGCGCGCGCCTCCAGGACCGGATCGGAGGGCACCTTGAAGGGCAGGCGGGTAAGAATCACCTGCTCCAGGGCCCGCCCCGGAACGTCCACCCCCTCCCAGAAGGAGTCGGTGCCGAACAGCACGCTGGCCGGATCGGCGGCAAAGGTCTTGAGCAGCTGGTTGCGGTTCTCTTCGCCCTGCCGCAGGCAGCGGTAGCCCCGGGCTTCGAGCACCGGCGCCAGTTCGCCGTAGACCCGGCGCAGCAGGGAATAGGCGGTAAACAACACAAAGGAGCGGCCGCCGGCGGCGAGGATGGCCTGCTCGCACAGATCCCGCACCATCTCGCCGTAACCGCTGCGGCCTGGTTCGGGTACATCGGTGGGCACCGCCAGCAGCGCCTGGCGGGCAAAATCAAAGGGCGAAGGCAACAGCAACTGGGCCAGCCGGCCCGGTTCCGCCCGGTCGAGACCGACCCGGTTTTGAAAGTACCCAAAGGAGCCGGCTACGGTCAGCGTGGCGCTGGTCATGACCACGGTGCGAAAGCGTTCGTAAAGAGCCTTGCGCAGTCGCTCCGCCACCTCCAGGGGGGCGGTGCAGAGTCGAGTGACGAGGCCCCGGCCCCGGCCGATCCGTCCCAGCCCGACTTCGAACCAGCCACAGCAGTCGGCGTCGCGGGCGATAAAGCCGTCCAGATCCGCCACCAGGCCGCCGAGCCGGCAGACCAGCCCGCGCAGATCGGTCAGCGGAGAGGTCAGTTTGGCGGCCACGGTTTCGGGCAGGGCCTCGCAGGCCTTGAGCAGTTCGGCCAGCTCGCCGGCCAGCCCTTGCGTCTCTCGGCTCAAGTGCCGAACCGCGTCGGCGGTTTCCTGCCAGAAGGGACTGTCGGTAAGGTCCGGCACCAGCCGCTGCTTGAGCTCTTCTGCCTCGGCGGGCTCCCGGCCCAGATGGTCGGCCAAGCCGCGACCGATATCTTCGAGGGTGGCAACGGCCCGGTCGTAGAGCTGTTGACGGCCGAGCAGCAAACCCTCCACGGCTTCGTGCAGCCGTCGGTAGAGGGCTTCTTCCGTGTCCGGCAAATCCTCTGACAGGCGGGCCAGAAATCGGGGCAGCAGACCCATCTCGGCCTTGCGCGGATGGCGCAGCCGGTTGAGCACCCGGGCAAAGGCGAAGCGGGTCACCTGGGTGGAAAAGTAGCGGGTGGCCACATCCTCGAGATGGTGGGCCTCATCCACAATGACGCGGTCAAAGGGCGGCAGGACCGCCGCTGCGGTATAATTGTCGGTCTGCTGCCGCAGCGCCAGGTCCGACAGCAGCAGGGCGTGATTGACCACCAGCAGGTCGGCCTGCGCCGCCTGCCGGCGGGCCTTGTGAAAGAAACAGTCGCCGTAGAGAGCGCAGCGCACCCGGGCACACTGGTCGGCTTCGCAGCAGACCTCGTCCCAGACCTGGCTGCGGGGAATGAAGTTCAGCTCCTCCCGGGAGCCGTCGGCGGTCTGCTGCGCCCAGACCAGCAGACTGTGTAACTCGGCGCTCAGTTCGTCGTCGAAGAGCCCCGGTTCCCGATGTGCCGTCTCCGTCCGCCGGCGGCACAGGTAGTTGCTCCGTCCCTTGACCAGTACCGCGCGAAACTGCAGTCCGGTAGCCCGGCGCAGAAACGGCAGATCCTTGCGGATGAGTTGTTCCTGCAAATTGATGGTGTTGGTCGAGACCACCACCCGTTCTTCGTTGGCCAGGGCCCAGAGCAGAGCCGGAACCAGGTAGGCCAGGCTCTTGCCGGTGCCGGTGCCGGCCTCGATAAGGCTCAGCCGCCCCAGGTTGAAAGCCTCGCCCACGGCCAGGGCCATGCGCAGCTGCTCGGGCCGCTCCTCGTAACCGGGCAGCTTGACGGCCACCTCGCCATCGGGGCCGAGCAACGCGGCGATCCGCTGCGGTTCGAGCAGCTGTTCATCCCGGGGGGCAAAAGGCTCCACCACCTTATACACACTTTCCACAGAGTTATCCACAATGTAGAAAGCCACCCCCAAGGCCCCCAGTCGCCCGGCGATCTCCAGGTCGGCGGCGGAAGGCTGCAGCAGCCCACCGGGATGATTGTGCACGACCACGTCGCCGAAACGGCAGCTCTGCAGGATCGCCGGAACCGCTTCGGCATTGCCTCGCGCCAACACCTCGGCCTCCACCAGACAGAGCGTACTGTCGGTGCGGCCGAGAAAAAACACCTCGTTGCCGGACGCCGCCGCGATGGCCTGCCGCATCTGCACGACGGCCCGGGGATGTATCGCCTGATCCATGAAATACCGGTTTCTGTGCGGGAAATTCGCCATTATAGGAAATTCGCCGCAAAAAGCCAAGATTCGCCACGCTTCGTGATCACCTGAATCCTTGACGCAGGCCCGGCCGCGCTCTACTATCATGTTTTTCAAACAACCCTTTCTGGTCTGGCCGCCCTTGCCCGGGCTTTCCGGCCGTCGCGAGGACTCCGTGTACAG
>SLLR01000015.1 GCA_007134025.1 Desulfuromonadaceae bacterium
CAGGTGGCCTTGATTACCCTCATGGCCCATATGGGCAGCCTGGTGCCGGCCCGTTCAGCTCGCATCGGCCTGGTCGATCGCATCTTTACCCGGGTTGGCGCCAGTGACAATCTGGCCCAGGGTCAGTCGACTTTCATGGTGGAAATGACCGAGGCGGCACACATTCTCCGTCACGCCACGCCCCGCAGCCTGCTGGTTCTGGACGAAATCGGTCGGGGTACCTCGACTTTTGACGGGATCAGCATCGCCTGGTCGGTGGCCGAGTTTCTTCACGACAATCCAGCAGTGGCGGCCAAAACGCTTTTTGCAACCCATTATCACGAATTGACCGAACTGGCGATAACCTGCGAACGGGTAAAGAATTTCAATATTGCTGTAAAAGAATGGAACGACCGGATTATCTTCCTGCGGCGTATTGTTCCGGGAGGGGCCAGCCATTCCTACGGGATTCAGGTCGCCCGTCTGGCCGGTCTGCCCGAAGCCGTGCTGCTTCGGGCCCGGGAGATTCTCAATAACCTGGAACAGGGCGAATTTGAGGAGCAGGGTCAACCGAAGCTGGCCCGTGGCCGCCAACCCCGCCAGGAATCCGCTGATGTGCAATTGTCTCTGTTTGCCGGGGGCGAGGATCCCCTGAGAAGTCGGTTGCAGGAACTGGACATTGCCCGGCTGACTCCTCTGGAGGGGCTTAATCTGCTCGATGAATTGAAGAAAATGGTGTGAGGTTATGAATACCAGGGTTTTTACGGCATTTTGCCTGTTATTTTTCAGTGTGTTTGTTGTGAGCGGACGCTGTCTTGCCGACGCCTCGGAAAGTTACCGCCGGGTCCGGCAGGAGTACGATCTGCTTCTGGCGTCCCAGCAGAAACAACTTTATCGGGACAACTGGCAGCGGGTCATCGACAATTTTGATCGTTTTACAGCCAACCATCCCGCCCACCAAAGAGCACCGGCCGCTCTTTATCTGGCCGGCAAGGCCAGCCAGCGATTGTACGCCATCTCCCGCCGAGCTTCGGACAACGAAGCGGCAATTCTGTTCTACCAGCGTCTGGCGGAAAATTATCCTGCCAGCAATCTTGCAGACGATGCCCTGGTTCTGGCCGCCGCGGCACTGGAGACGCACTCGAACAGACCCGCCGACGCCTATCGTCTTTATCGGCAGGCGGTAGAGCGCTATCCGGACGGGGACATGATCACCCTGGCCCGCCAAGGGGTAAAACGACTGGCTGCCCATGCCCCTGCACAACGACCACCGGGTGCGTCGACGCCCGTCATGTCAAAGTCAACGACGCCGAAACCTCTTTCGGCCGGGGATTCGGAGCAAAGGCGCCTGTTGAAGATTCGCCACTGGGTCAGCCCCAACTATACCCGTGTTGTGCTGGAGATGAATCGATCGGTAGCTTTCAGCACCGGTTCCCTTCCAGGGGACCCCGCCACCGGGCTTGCGCCCCGCATCTATATCGATCTGCCTGAGACTCTTCTGGACGCCGGCACGGTCTCACCACAGGCTTTTGAAGAAGGGTTGTTGCGACAGATTCGTACCGCGCGACAAGCCGACCGGAGTAGTCGCGTGGTACTCGATCTGGCTGTGGCTTCCGAGTTCAAGGCTTTTGCCTTGAAGGACCCCGAACGCATCGTCATCGACCTGACAGCGTCCAAACAGCAGCTCAGAGCGCCCGCTCCCGCAGCAATCCGGTCCCTGCCGCCGACCAAAGAGGATCCCATCGCCCAGGTGCTCGGGTCGCAGGTCGAAGAGCCCGCCGAGCGGGTTCGGATTGCCGAGTCCGCCACCAATCGGCTGCGAAGGATCGTGGTGGATCCCGGCCACGGTGGCAAAGACCCCGGCGCCATCGGCCCGAGAGGAACCATGGAGAAGGACGTCAATCTCGCCCTGGCCCTGGAACTGGCCCGGCGCCTGCGTCGGGAACTCGGCTGCGAGGTCATACTGACCCGGGACACGGACGTTTATCTGCCTCTGGAAGAGCGCACCGCCATCGCCAACCGGGTTGGCGCCGATCTTTTTATCTCCATTCACGCCAACGCAAGCCAGAATCGCTCGATAAGGGGAGTGGAGACCTATTACCTGAATTTTTCCAGTAGCGAAAGGGCTGCCGCTGTTGCGGCGCGGGAAAATGGGACCTCGTTGCAGCAGATCAGCGACCTGGAAATGATTTTGTTCGATCTCATGGCCAACGCCAAGATCAATGAATCGAGCCGCTTTGCCGCGGAAATTCAAAGCAGCATGGTGACCGGTCTTCAGGGCCATTATTCCGAGGTCAGGGACAACGGGGTACGTCAGGGGCCCTTTTATGTTCTGCTCGGGGCCACGATGCCCTCGGTCCTGGTAGAAGCCGGTTATCTCAGCAATCCACAGGACGAGAATCTGCTTCGAAGCCGCAGATACCAGGAACGGGTGGCGGATGCCATTGTCGCCGGGGTGAAAAAATTTGCCAAGGACAGTCGTATGATTGCCCATCGCTAGCTCGTTTTCATCCGGAAACGGCCTTTTTCCGCTGTAGCGGCGTCAATCTGCAGGTTTGCTTGTGACTCGGACCATCCCTGGCCCTCGCCCTTCGGGCAGCCAGGGGCTGTCCATTTCCTCCATCCTGTGGAAATGTGCGGCGTACCGATGTACGCCTCCGCGCAATCCTTTGATTTCCTTGCCACAACGAAAAATTGCTGGTTTCCCATATGAAAACTGCGCTAGTGTCCATCCGGAGTTTCCGGATGGACACTAGCTATTAGGTCTTGATCGGCAGCCGGGTGGAGCAGAATAAGCGGTATGAATCAGGTATTGAACACTTTATTTGACGAGGAACTGATTGCGCGCTGCAGCCGTGATTATGCGGAGCAGCGCCCTCTGCTGCTGGATGCCGCCCGCACCTTTCTGGATCGAGGTCGCCAGGAGATCTATGAACGGCACCGGCAGGGTGGCGGAGGCCGGGAGATAGTGCGGCAGCTTAGTGTATTACACGACCGGTTTTTGCAGACCCTTTATCGGACGGTGTCCAACAGTCTCCAACAAAAGAATGGTGACCGTTGCGTACTGCTGGCCCTGGGAGGCTATGGTCGCGGTGAACTGAACCCTCGCTCCGACATTGACCTGATGTTTTATTATTGTCGCGGCGGCAAGGAATTCGCCGAGGCCCTGGCAGAGCGAATGCTCTATCTGTTTTGGGACCTGAGTTTAGATGTGGGATACAGCGTGCGATCGGACAAGGACTGTTCGGCCTTGTCCAAGGGAGATATTACCGTGCGCACGGCGCTTCTCGATGCTCGATATATTGCGGGGAGCCGAGAGTGTCTGGTCGAATTTGAAAAATCGGCCCTCGCCTTCGCCTACAGCACCAACCGTAAGGCCTTTCTGCAGGAGAAGGCTCGAGAGTACGCTCGGCGTAAGGAAAAATACGGTTCGTCGGTTTTTTTGCTGGAACCCAATATTAAAGAGGGAGAAGGGGGACTGAGGGATTTGCAGACCGCTTTGTGGATGGCTCAGGTCAAGTACAAGTGCCGAAACCTCAAGGAGTTGATCGCTAAAGGGGTGCTCACTGAACGGCAAGCGATGGAGTTCGAACAGGCTCTGGATTACCTATGGCGCATCCGCAACGAACTTCATTATCTCTCCAAGGGCAAGAACGAGCAGCTGCGCTTCGACCAGCAGGAAAAAATAGCCGCCTTTCTTGACTATCGGGATCGTAGCGAGGCACCGGCCGTCGAGCAGTTCATGCAGGATTATTATGCTCATGCCACCCATGTTGAGCATGTAACCTCCTGGCTGATGGCCAAGGCACAGGGCATTGTGGACGCTAAAGGTGGATTTCTGCGCAAAGGCGGCCGGCCTCTGCGTCGCCCCGTGGAGGGCGCCTTCTATGTCCATGGCGCCGAGCTGCGGGTAGATCGGGGACAATTGTTCGAGGAAGATCCGACGCTGATGATGCGGGCTTTTCTTCTGGCCCAGCAGCAGGGGGTACGGCTGAGCCTTCAGATCAAGACCCTGATTCGTGAAAATCTCCACCGCATCACCTACAAGATCCGCTGTTCCCGGGCAATGACCGGCGACTTCATGGCGATCCTGCGTGCTCCCCTGCGGGTGGGTGAAACCCTGAGATTGATGCACCATCTGCGTTTTTTGAATTATTTTATTCCTGAATTCGGACAACTTTACTGCAAAGTCCAGCACGACGCCTACCATATCTACACGGTGGACTTTCATTCCCTGTTTACCCTGGAAGAACTGCTTAAAATCTGGCAAGGCGAATACGATGAATCTTTTCCCCTGCTCAGGGCAGTAGCCGAGGATATCGAGAAAAAAGAACTGCTGCTGCTGGCCGCGCTGCTGCACGATATCGGCAAGGGCCAGGGCCAGGATCATTGCAATAAAGGCGCGGACATGATTCCCACTATTGCCCGGCGCCTGAACCTCAACAAAGAAGATGCCGGGCGACTGGAATTTCTGGTGCGTTATCACCTGCGCATGGCCCATATCTCCCAGCGAAGGGATCTTCACGACGACGGCCTGATCCTCCAGTTTGCCCGACAGATGGGCATGAGTGAAAACCTGCGCATGCTGTTTTTGCTGACCGTGGCCGACATCAGGGCGGTGGGCCCTGATGTGTGGTCAGCCTGGAAGGGAATGCTGCTTCAGGAGCTCTACGAAAAAACCTATGATGTTCTGGAGCGTGGCGATTTTTACCTGGACAGCCGTTCGGAGAGAATTCGCAACAGAAAGCGCAGGGTGGTGGAACATCTGAAAAACGAGTTCAGCGAGCGGGCCGTCAAGGAACGACTTAACCTGATGAGCAACCGTTACCTGATCGCTCAGCGCTCGGCAAAAATCATCGAACATACTCGCCTGATCATGGAGCGCGGCAACCAGAGTCTGGGTTTTTCAGTGACTCATGAGCCGAATGTCGATTATTCCGAACTGATCATTGTGATGGTGGATGTTCCCGGTCTCTTCACTATGATCACCGGGGTCATGGCCGCTTTTAACATCAATATTCTCGGAGCCCAGATCTACACGCACCGAGACGGCCTTGCCTTCGATATCCTGCAGGTAAGGGGACCGCAGGGCAATCCCATTGTGTCGGCCGACAAATGGTCTCAGGTTCGTGACGCTCTCGAAGCGGTCATCAAAGGTAGCATACTCGTTGAAGAGCTGGTGCGACAGCGGCAAAAAAATACAACGTTCTTCGCCCGTTCCAGGCCGAGCAAGCCCAGTCGCATCGATATCGATAACGAGGTTTCTGAAGGCTATACGGTTGTGGATATCTATACCCATGACAAGGTCGGGCTGCTCTATGCCATCAGTCGCACTTTGCGCGACGCAGGACTCTATATCGGAGTTTCGAAAATTTCCACCAAGGTGGATCAGGTTGCCGATACTTTTTATGTCAGAGATATTTTCGGACAGAAAATTACAGACCCGAAGCAGATCGAGGAACTGCGTGCTCGATTGCTGCAAACCATCGACGGCGTTACCGTTTAAAGCCTCTATGCGGCAAGGTATTATGGACCAGAAGCTCGATATTTTTCTTAACTATCTGGTGGTTGAAAAGGGCTTGTCGGCCAACACCCTCGACGCCTACGGGCGGGATCTGTCCCGTTATGTGGGGTTTTTGCGGGGCAAGTCGATTGACAGTCTGGAGCAGGTAAGTGCCGCTCTGGTCAGGGATTTTCTCGATTTTCTTAAAAGGTCCGGGCTGGCTGCTCCCAGCCGCGCCCGCACTCTGGTTTCTCTTCGCTCCTTTCACCGGTTTCTGCTCGCAGAAGGGTACGCTACAGATAATCCGGTGAGCCGAATTCGTGCTCCGCGAACCCTGAGCCGGCTGCCCCGCAGCCTTTCACTGGAGGAGGTGGAGCGCCTGCTGGCCGCCCCTGTCGGCGATGACTGTCTCGATCTGCGGGATCGGGCAATGCTGGATCTTCTTTACGCCACCGGATTGCGGGTTTCTGAACTGGTGGGCCTCAGGGTATCGGACCTGCAACTGGACGCAGGCTATCTGATCGCCTTTGGAAAACGCAGCAAGCAGCGGATTGTTCCCATGGGGGAGACAGCCCGGGACCAACTGCATGCCTATCTCACCCATGCAAGGCCGCTGTTGAATAAGACGGGCAGCAGCCCGATGCTGTTTCTGAACCGTTCGGGGAACGGGTTGACACGCCAGGGCTTCTGGAAGATTATTAAGCGAAGGGCCCTGCAGGCCGGTATTCGAGTCAACATCACGCCGCACACTCTGAGACACTCGTTTGCTACCCATCTTCTCGATAATGGGGCCGACTTGCGGGCCGTGCAGACCATGCTGGGACATGCGGATATTTCCACAACCCAGATCTATACTCACGTCACTCGAGAGCGTCTGAAAAAACTGCATGCCCAAATTCACCCTCGAGGATGAGGGAGCAAAAACGCTTATTATCGAGGCCTGTGCAGGTACGCCTTGCGCTACGATCAAGGCACGTCTCCCGGGAGGCGAAGAATTTTGTTTTTTATTTGATATAGGCTATTGCAATCAATTTCATGAGGACTGAATGAAATATCTGGTACTTTTAGGCGACGGAATGGCTGATGAGCCCCTGGCGGAACTGGACGGCAGAACTCCCCTTGAAGTGGCGAACACTCCTCACATGGATCGTCTGGCCCGGGAAGGCTCCCTGGGGATGGCCCAGACCATTCCCGAAGGGTTTCCTCCGGGTAGCGACGTTGCCAACCTGTCGGTTTTCGGTTATGACCCGGCGACCTGCTACAGCGGTCGTTCGCCCCTGGAGGCGGCCAGCATGGGTGTTGAACTGGGCCCTGGAGACATCGCGTTTCGACTGAATCTGGTTACGCTTGAACAACGTGATGACGCCTGGTACATGGAGGATTTTTCCGCCGGGCACATCGGCACAGAAGAAGCTGGCGACATCATTTCGACTCTGGAGCAACATTTGGGTGGTGGACAATACACCTTTTATGCCGGAGTATCCTACCGGCACCTTATGGTGTGGCATGGCGGCCGGGAACAGTTGAGTTTTACGCCCCCTCATGACATCAGTGGTCGGTCGGTGGAGGACTTCCAGCCCAAGGGCGAAGGAGCCGACCAACTGCTTGATTTGTCGGCTCGGGCCGCGGAACTGCTGGCGGTTCATCCGGTCAACAGGCGGCGTGTCGCCGCCGGGAAAAAACCGGCCAACGCCATCTGGTTATGGGGCCATGGACGGGCCCCGACAATGGAAACCCTGGAAAAAAAATTCGGCATTCGCGGAGCGGTTATCTCTGCTGTTGATCTGATCAAGGGCATCGGTATCTATGCCGGCCTGGAAGTGGTAAATGTTCCCGGAGCGACAGGTTATCTCGATACCGACTATGAGGCCAAGGCGCGCTACGCTCTGAGAGCTTTGAAATCCTGCGACTATATTTACCTGCACGTGGAGGCGCCTGATGAGGCTTCCCATATGGGCGATCTGCAGGAAAAGATTCGGGCCATTGAGTCTTTTGATTCTTTAGTGGTGGGGACACTGTTGGAAGGATTACCGGAGCTTGGTAACTTTCGGTTGCTGGTGCTGCCGGACCATCCGACCCCCTTGGCTCTCAAGACCCACACCTCCGATGCGGTTCCCTTTGTTTTGTACGATTCCCGCCATTCGGGCAAGAGTTTGCTTTATTCGGGCGAGGCCTATCATGAAAGGGCCGCCGCCGCGACCGGATACCGCATCGAGCGCGGGCACGAATTGATGAAATTGTTGATCAATAGAGGTTAAATCAGCGACAGAGGACGATCAAAAGGGCCTTGATATCCAGAGATATGAAGGCCCTTCGTGCGTTTCGCGGCGAAAAGCTTTTCCGACCGGTCAGGGGCCGGGTTTTTTTGGATCAATGGAGACCAGGGCGCTCGACGATCAGGGATCCGATTCAAGGTGGCCCCGGGCCCGTTTTGCAATGAATCGCAGACGGGCCCGGGGAGTCAGCAACCTGGACGATGCATGGACTCATTTCAAATGAATGTTCCAGGCCATGGCCATTCCCGGTTGGCTGAGAACGCCGCTGAAAGTGCTGCCAATGGGATAAACAACTGTGCATTTATGCCGCGGCACGTGTCTGGGCGGGACGCAACGGGGAGGACCTGAGACTCTCCTTGGAGCGGGTTTCACGACCCTGTGAACAATTATCGGTGCCTGGGCAGAGCGATAAACAACGGGGCGATGGGGAGCAACCACCGGACGTTTTTCCAGCCTGGATTGCCTGTGAACTCGGACGGGCCGCCTTGGATGCCGGTTTTGTGCTTGTGCCACATAAGGACGAGGATTGCCGATGCCGGGATGGGGGCTTCGGTGGCCTCCCGGACGGCCTCCCGCAAAGGCGGTGCCGGCAGTTACAAGACAACCGCAGAGCATGAGACAGAAAATCATTTTTTTGCTTTTCATGGCTTTTCTCCTTTTGTGTCGGGTTCACTTGTACAACGTGATCGGTGTTGGTTTCGGCAGCGGCTCGGCAGAAAAGAACGAGTGGAGGATTCTTTTAAGCTTTTGTCGCCGTTTGTTGCCTTTGACGGCACAGGAAGCTTCAGGTTGACGGAAACCTCCGGAAATATTTGCGGCATCAGAGGCAAGGGGTACGAGTGACCCCCGTAAACGAGGCACAAAGGGAGGCATAAGGTACAACGGAGGCGACAAGGCACAAGGTTTGGTTTGCTAAAATTTTCAGGCCTTGTTATGATTCGTCGCTTGAAGATCCCTGATACCGCCAATTAAAGGAATAGGGTCTGGTGAAAAAAATCATTATTGACGAAGATTTCTGCAAGGGATGTGGCTTGTGTGTCATTGCCTGTCCCCTGGAACTGATAAAAATCAGCAAAAAAGTCAACAAGCAGGGTTATCCCCTGGCGCAGATCAGTGACGTCGACCAGGAAAAGTGTACAGCCTGCTCGGCTTGTGCCCGCATGTGCCCCGATGTGGCCATTGCCGTGTACCTGGTGAAGAAAAATTAATCCGAGGTCTATGTGGTTTTCGCGCAACAGGATGGATAAGCCCGACGGGAGGACTTCTTGAGTAACAGGCTCTTTGTTAAAGGCAACGAGGCGGTCTGCATGGGAGCCATTGCTGCCGGCTGCCGTCATTATTTCGGTTATCCGATCACCCCCCAGAACGAAATTCCCGAGTTTATGTCGAGGGAGCTGCCAGGCGCGGGTGGGGTGTTCCTGCAGGCTGAAAGCGAGGTGGCGGCTATCAACATGGTGCTTGGCGCTTCGGCGGCAGGTGCCCGGGTCATGACCTCCTCGTCGGGGCCGGGAATTTCCTTGAAAGCGGAAGGGATTTCCTTCATGGCGGGCAGTGAACTGCCTGCCGTCATCGTCAACATGATGCGCGGCGGACCCGGCCTCGGAGGGATTGATGCCTCCCAGGCCGATTATTTTCAGGCGGTCAAAGGTTGTGGGCACGGCGGTTATCGCCTCATCGTACTGGCTCCGTATTCGGTTCAGGAATTATACGATCTTGCCATGACGGCCTTTGATCTGGCCGACCGTTATCTTCTGCCGGTCATGATCCTGGGAGACGCGATGATCGGGCAGATGAAAGAGTCCCTCATCCCTCGATCCTACGATCCGCCGACCGATCTTCCAGAAAAGAGTTGGGCGGTTACCGGAAAGCAAGGTCGTGCCCAAGGTAATACCGTCAAATCCCTCTATCTGGCCGATGGCGCTCTCGAAGCGCACAATTGGAAGCTTCACGGCCGCTACCAACAGATTCAGCAGCAGCAGGTTCGCTGCGAGACCCTGGGTCTTGAAGACGCCGAGTTGCTGATTACGGCTTTCGGCAGTGCCGCCCGGATTGCTAAGACGGCGGTCGAGATGGCTCGCCAGTCAGGCCTGAAGGTAGGCATGATTCGCCCGATCACCCTTTTCCCCTTTCCGGAAAAGATCTACCGGCAGGCAACGGAACGCTGCCGTCGAATCCTCTGCGTGGAACTCAACAATGGACAGATGGTGGAAGATGTTCGCCTTTCCGTTGACCGACAGGCGGAAGTCCGATTTTATGGCCGCCCCGGTGGAACCGGATCCATGCCGACCCCGGAGGAACTTTTTAAGCAACTGCAGAAGCATTACAAGGACTGAGTTATGGCTGAAAGCGTGACAACCGTGTTCGAGCGTCCCCGTTCCCTCAAGCCGGTAGTCAGCCATTTTTGTGCCGGCTGCCATCACGGCACCATTCATCGTCTGGTGGCCGATGCCCTGGATCAGCTGGGATTACAGGATCAGACCATCGGGATCGCTTCGGTCGGGTGCAGTGTTCTGCTTTACGAATATTTCGATATCGATGTCGTTGAAGCTCCCCACGGAAGAGCCCCGGCCGTGGCCACCGGTGTCAAGAGGGTTCATCCGCACAGCACGGTTTTTACCTATCAGGGCGACGGGGATCTGGCCGCCATCGGCACCGCTGAAATCATTCACGCGGCCAACCGCGGCGAACAGATTACGGTTATTTTCGTCAACAATACTACCTACGGCATGACCGGTGGCCAGATGGCGCCAACCACTCTTCCGCAACAGGTAACGACCACGACACCTTTCGGTCGTCAGATAGAGACGGACGGCAATCCCATTCGCATGGCGGAATTACTGGCGCTACTGGATGGTACCAGTTACTCGGCGCGGGTTTCCGTTGATGGTCCCAAGCGTGTCGCGCAGGCGGCAAGAGCCGTTCAAAAGGCTTTTGAAATTCAAAAAAATCGCGGCGGTTTTGCTTTTGTCGAAGTATTGGCTGCCTGTCCGACCAACTGGGGTCTTTCGGTTATTGAAGCCAACGAACGGGTCAGTCAGGAGATGATGAGTTATTTTCCACTGGGAACCTATAAGGATCTGACGGTATCTGCGACGGGCGCCTGACGACAACTTATTTGGGGATGACAATTCAATGAGCGAAGATGTTTTTATGGCCGGTTTTGGTGGCCAGGGGATTCTGCTGATCGGCAATCTGTTGGGACAGGCCGCCGTGATAGCCGATCTGAACGCGTCGTTTTTCCCGGCCTATGGTCCGGAAAAACGCGGTGGAGCTGCCATGTGCAGCGTCATCGTTTCCGATCGCGAAATTGCTTCACCGGTGGTAGGGCAACCTTCCACCGGACTGCTTCTTAATCAGCAAGCGCTGGATAAATACTATCCGCAACTTCGTTCCGGAGGTCTCTGCATCTACAATTCCTCCCTTGGAAACGCTCGTTCCTGCCAGCGCGACGACGTTCGTTTGCTGGCGGTTCCGGCCAATGAAATTGCTACGGAGATAGGTAATGTCAAACTGGCCAACATGGTGATGCTTGGGGCACTGCTGGCCTGCAAGCCGATGGTTGCCATGGACAAGGTCAAAGAGGCCTTGGAAATAATTATTCCGGAACGTAACAAGCGCTTTGTCCCGGCCAACAGGGAAGCCCTTGACCGTGGCTACGCATTGGGCTCCAAGCGAGTACCGCTTTGAGGCTTTCAGTATCCCCTGTAATGCCACCGTTCCTCAGGGGGCGGGGCTGCAAACCAACGGCACAAGGGCAGGAGCCGGCGTGACCCGGGTCGAATTCGTCAAGCTGCAACGGCAGGAAAAAGCCAAACATCTGTGTGAACTGGCTGAATTTTTTTTCAGCGAGGGCAACAAGGTTCTGATTACCGTCAGCGATGAGAACCAGGCTGTCACTCTTGACGGCTTCATGTGGACCTGGAGAAAAACATCATTTATTCCACATGCTTATGACAATGGTGCGGTCGATTGTCTGTCCGAGCCGATTCTCATTGAAGTTGGTCAGCGCAATCCGCATGGTGCCGAAATCCTCATCATGGGGCATCCATGCCCTTTGGAATTCATGGGCCAGTTTCGTCTTGTTGTCGACTTTGCTGAGATGTACGATCCCCGCCTGGCTGAAAAATCCCGACAGCGCTATGTTCGTTACAAGGAGTTCGGCTTTGCCGTGGCCATGCGTTAATGCGGGTGGCTCAGAGAGCCTTATTCGACTCGACAGCATCCCGGTGCTGGAAACGGAAGTGGCCCTGCCGGAAGACTCGGTCAGGGCCCTGGCTTTTTGGAAGGTGCGACCGGGCCAAATCCTTACTCTCATCCTGTCGGAACACCGGTATTTTCGAGCCCGCTTGACACAATTGTCCGATCATGAGGCTCGGGTTGTGCCTTTTTTTGAGTTTGTTCGGCCGGTGGAAAGTTCTCTGCGACTGACGGTATTTCAGGCATTGCCGGAGAAGGAACGATTTGAACTGATCCTGCAGAAGCTCACGGAAATCGGCGTGCAACGGATCGTGCCTTTTCGAAGCGGTCGTTCAACGACGCTGGCGCGCCGTGACGCCCTTCAGCAAAAGTCTCATCGCTGGCCGGAGGTTGTCCTGCGAGCTGCCCGCCAATGCCGCAGGGCTATGATTCCAGAGCTGTCTCCGGTAACGGAATGGCCGGCGGTTCTGGAAGAGATGGCGGATGCGCAACGGACGCTGCTGTTTTTTGAAGGACCGGGAGAGGCCCTCGGATCCCTGCCGCAGCGATCGCCTTTGCACCGACTGGCTTTGATCGTGGGTCCCGAGGGTGGTTTTGATCCTGCGGAAGTTTGCATGGCCGCCGCCAGAGGGGCGGAGGTGGTGTCTCTTGGGCCGCGACTCTTGCGGACCGAAACGGCGGCTATTGCCGCGGCAACAGCTTGTCAGGTTATCTGGGGAGACTTTGCCTTGTACGGTGCATAGCGGTGAGATATATCGCCCCCGCACTGCGCAACCTTACTGGAAACTGTTTATAAGGATATTTCATAGCGCTTATGAGTTTCGCGAAGATTTCAGTTGTTCTGGTCGAACCCCAGGGACCTTTGAATGTTGGCTCGATATGCCGGGCCATGATGAATTTCGGATTCAGTGACCTTCGCCTGGTCAATCCGCAGACCGATCATCTTCAGGACGAGGCGCGACGCATGGCGGTCAAGGCTTCCGCCATACTGGAATCGGCCGCTCTGTTCAGTAGTCTGGAAGAGGCCCTAAGCGATTGCCATCTGTCCCTGGGAACGACACGCCGCTTTGGCAAGTATCGAGAAGACTTTCTGCACCCGGAAGAGGCGGCCAACTACCTTCTGCCCTGGTCGGAAACCGGTCGGGTTGCCCTGGTTTTTGGCCGGGAAGACAAGGGGTTGACCACCAGCGAGTTGGATCTCTGTCAAAGACTGATCACCATCCCTACCAGCGATCTTTTGCCTTCGATGAATCTTGCTCAATCGGTTGTGCTGTGCCTCTACGAAATCGTTCGCCTTCGGGGACTGCAACAGAACCGATCCTGTGGGCGCAAGAAACTTGCGACCAGCGCGGTTCTTGAGGATCTGTACGGTCATATGCGTCGAACCCTTTGCGAGATCGGTTTTCTGGACAGTCAGAACCCCGACCACATCCTGCGCAGCCTGCGGCGGATCTTTGGCCGGGCCGGACTGAACGACCGGGAGGTGCGGATACTGCGGGGTCTCTGGAGTCGGCTCGATTGGCTGGAGGGCGAACGTCGCAAGGGACTCAAGTGACCAGGGCGGCAGATAAAATCACTTCTCTTCAGATCGAAGCTCTGGCCTACGGCGGCAGCGGACTCGGCTATCACGAAGGGAAGGTTGTTTTTGTGCCGATGACAGCCCCGGGCGACCGGGTGAGCTGCGTCGTGTATAAGAATAAAAAGCGTTTTGCCAAAGCCCGTCTGGAGCGGGTTCTCGAACCTTCGCCGGATCGCTGCGCGGCCCCTTGCCCGGTGTTTGGCGAGTGTGGCGGTTGTCAGTGGCAACATCTGCCCTATGACCTTCAAAGCGACTGGAAACAGCGGATTTTCAGCGACCTGCTGCGACGCCAGTCCGACATTCCAGACAACCGGATAAGGCCCTTGATTGCCGCTCCGTCGCCCTGGCACTATCGCAGTCGCGCTCAACTCAAGATGCGGGTTATCGATGGCCGATTGGTGATGGGATTTTACCGCCGGGGAAGTCATTACATTATCGATCATCGTCAGTGCGCGATTCTGCATCCTCGTCTTGGCGAGGTGGCGGCCATTTTTCGCGACGCTCTCAACGGTTCCAGTCACGCCGCCAAAATCCCCCAGATGGACCTCGGTGTCGGCGATGATGAAGCGGTGCGAATCCTTCTCCATTATCTCGGTGAAGACCGGGATCAACTTGCCGCCTTTCTGCAACCTGTGGCCCTGGCGGCGCAGGTGGCCTTGTTTCTGCAAACGGGGGATAGAGGTCAACTGCATCGGGTTTGCGGCGCGGAGGATCTGTTGATTGAGGTGGGCGACCCGCCGCTGCAACTGGCTTACGGTCCGGGCGGATTTGCTCAGATCAATCTGGCTCAAAACCGAAAACTGGTGTCCATTGTGGTCGAAACGGTTCGCCGTCTCGGCGCCCGGCAGGTGCTTGATCTTTTTTGCGGCATGGGCAATTTGACCCTGCCTGTTGCCCGAGAGGTCGTTAGCGTCACAGGGGTGGAGGATTTTCCCCAATCCATCGACAAGGCCCGTTTTAACGCGTGCAACCAGGGAACTGGCCGGGCCGATTTTTATTGTGCGCAGGCCGAAGAAGCGCTTGCTCGTCTGAGCCGTGAGCAGGTATTCGATCTGGTTATTCTCGACCCGCCACGCACCGGGGCCTACGATGTCATCAAGCAACTGCAGCGACTTAAACCCCGGCATATCCTCTATGTTTCCTGTGAGCCCCCAACCCTGGCCAGAGACCTGGTCCCGTTGCTGCGCAACGGCTACGCTCTCGACTGGAGCCAGCCCCTGGATTTCTTTCCCCAGACACATCATATCGAAAGCGTCACTCTGCTGCGACGCACCGGCTAACCCATCCGGTTGAAGGCGAACATCGCGTTTCTGCCTTCAACAGCATGTATTTTGTTCTTGCAAAAGCTGGTATAGCGTGGTAATGAGAATCGATAATTATTTGTTCACTAAAAAGTGGGCTTTCGGCTCACTTTTTTTATTTCGGGTCGCATCTTATGCCGGATAATACGATTGTTAAGAAAATCACCGAAATGGTGGAACCGATTCTTGCTGAGAGAAACCTTGAGCTGGTGCTTTTGGAGTATCGTCGTGAGGGGCGCGACCGGGTTTTGCGGTTTTTTATTGACAAAGAAGGTGGTATCACCCTGGACGACTGTGCCGAAGTAAGCCGTGAGGTCAGCGTGCTGCTGGAAGTGGAAGACCCCATCGACACGGCCTATCGGCTCGAAGTTTCCTCTCCAGGTCTGGATCGACCGCTGCTGCGACCTGCCGATTATGAGCGCTTTCGGCAGCGTCTGGCGAAAATCAAGATGTCCGCTAAGTGCGACCCCGATCGTCGCGGTTACCAGCGTAAGACCTTTGTCGGTATTCTGCAGGGTTTTTGTGACGGCAGGGTCGTACTCGAACAGACCGACAAAACGGGCGGGACGGTGGAATTGCCTTTCAGTGAAATCGAACGAGCCCATCTGGAAATCGAATTCTGAGGACGGCGTTCCACGCCCTGGCGGCGAACGGGAAAAAGTATACAGGAGATAAAAATATCATGCTGGAAAATCTTAATCATATTATAGATCAGGTCGTTAAAGACAAGGGTATCGACCGTGCAGTTCTGGTGGAAGCCCTGGAGTCGGCAGTCCTGTCTGCAGCCAATAAAAAATTTCGCAACACCCGTGACCTTGAGGCACACTTCAATGACGAACTGGGCGAGGTGGAAATTTTCGAATTTGTTACCGTGGTCGATGAAGTGCTTGACTCGTACAAGGAGATTGATCTTGAAGAAGCTCGGGAGATTGATCCCGAGGTTCAGGCTGGCGATTCCCTTGGCATGAAAATGGAGGCCGGCAACTTCAGTCGAATTGCCGCCCAGACGGCCAAGCAGGTGATTATTCAGAAAGTCAGAGAGGCCGAGCGGGAGAAGATTTTCAATGAATTCAAGGACCGCGTCGGCGAGTTGGTTAACGGTATTGTCCGCCGCTACGAACGAGGCGACCTGATCGTGGATCTTGGTCTGTCAGAAGGACTGTTGCCCCATCGGGAGCAGGTGCCCCGGGAAAACTACCGGCAGGGGGACCGGATTCGGGTTTATATCTCGGAAGTGAAGATGGCGACCAAGGGGCCGCAGATCATTTTGTCCCGTAGCCATCCGAACCTGGTCGCGGCTCTTTTCCAGTTTGAGGTTCCCGAAATTTCCGAGGGGATTGTCGAAATCAAGGCCGTCGCACGAGAGGCCGGCAGTCGCACCAAGATTGCCGTAGCCTCCTGTGACTCGGACGTTGATCCGGTCGGAGCCTGTGTCGGGATGCGCGGATCGCGAGTTCAAAATGTCGTCTCCGAATTGCGTGGAGAGAAGATCGATATCATTCCCTGGACCATGGATGTCGGCCGTTTTGCCTGCTCCGCACTGTCTCCGGCAGCGGTAACCCGTATCTATGTCGACAAAGAAACCCAGTCTCTGGAAGTGATTGTTCCCGACGATCAGTTGTCTCTGGCTATCGGCAAAAAGGGCCAGAATGTGCGTCTTGCCGCTAAATTGACCGGCTGGAATATCGATATCAAAAGTGAAACAAGAGCGGCCGAAGCCGCCATGGAAGAGTTTAACGCCGGCACTGGCACGGACAGCGGGGATGTAGACACGGAGGTCGATTCAGAACAGGAATCTGCCGAAACGGCTGACAACGTCACCGTCGAGGAACCGGGCAGGGCTGCGGACGGCGAAGATGCGAATCCTGCTGACGATGTTGCGGATTCCGGCAAAGCCGATTCCCATCCGTTGGCCGAGAACCAGGAGCGGGGCCAGGATTGATTAAACCGTCTCAACGAGGTCCGCAGCGCACCTGCGCGGCCTGCCGCAAGATCCTTGACCAGTCACTGCTGGTACGGTATGTTCTGTCACCGCAGGGCGAGATCTTGGTCGACTACGGCAGAAAACTTCCCGGCAGGGGAATGTACACCTGCTGTGACACTGACTGTCTGGAAAAGGTGGTCCGGCGCAAACAGTTTGAACGTGTTTTCAAGGGGCGGGAATCAGCTCCCAACTACGAGAGTCTGCGACAGTCCCTGACAGATCAGCTACGGCAGAGGGTGGCCAATTTGCTCGGTATGGCGCGAAAATCCGGCGAGGTTGTTTCCGGCAGTCGTCTTGTACTTGCCGAACTCGGCCGACTTCCCGGGCTATGCCTGGTGTTGCTGAGCAAAGATCTGTCACCGGCCATTGCCGCCAAGGTGAATGCGGCGGCCGAGGTGCGCGGGGTTCCCTGTCACGTTCTGTTTGACAAGGAGCGTATGGGGCAACTGCTGGGCAAAGGGGAAAGAAGTGTTGTGGCGCTGCGTTGCGGCTTGCTTGCGGAGACGATAAGCCATGAAATTTTAAGATACAAGCGGATAGCGGGAGAGGCCTGATGGGTGAAAAAATGCGAGTTTATGAATTGGCGCAAAAGCTGGGACTGGACAACAGGGCGCTTCTGGAGCGCCTCAAGGCGGAAGGCGTCGATGCCAAGAACCACCTGAGCGTGCTGGATGCGGCAATCGTTGAGCGTTTTGACAGCGAGGAGACCGTCGCTTCGGTGACAACGGGTGAAGTCGTGGAAGAAAAGATTGAAGAGCAGCGGATCACTCCCGGCATTATTCGGCGCCGTCGCAAAGAGGTTCCGGCCGCCAAAGCAGCGGAAAAGGTCCCTGAAGCGCCGCAGACAACTGCACCTGAAACGGCCGCACCCGCCTCGGCTGAACCTGTGGAACCCATGACTGCTGACAAGTCTGAGCCGGCTACCAGTGAAACGGTTGCCCAGGAACCGACCCCCGAACAGCCCTCCGAGGCCGAAGTGCCGTCGAAGCCGAAGGATACCTCCGGTTCTGACCAACCCGCTGCCGATCCGTCACAGGAGCAATCGCAGCAGAAACCGGCCGTCCAGGCCCCTCAAACGGCAGAGCCTTCATCCGAATCACAGACTCCGGTCAAAAAGCCCGCAGAAAAAACCTCTGCGCCTTCGAAAACAGCGACTGATCCCGTCAGTGTGCCCGAAGCCACAGCCTCGCAGGCTAAGATTCTGGGTCGCGTCGAGCTTACCCAGCCATCTCCCGCTAAAACCGAAGCTGAGCGGCCCTCACGTCAACGTGCCGAGAAACCCGCTGCCGGGGCACGACCAAAGCCCCGGCCCGTAGAGATTGCGGCACCCGAAGCGCTTGTTCCTCTAGAGGAAATTTCTCGCAACCACAAGAAGAAAAAAACCAAGAGCGCTTCGCCCCGGGATCATGAGGTTCGTGACGGCGGTCGCGGGCGGCGACCAAAACGGGAAATTTTCGAGCCCGATCTGGAGCGTCGCCAACGCCGGGGCAAAAGGGCTCCCAAGCCGGTTCAGAAAACCGAAGTCACTGTCTCCAAAGCCATCAAGCGCGTTATCCGCATCAGCGATGTGATTACCGTGGGCGAGTTGGCCAAGCGCATGGGGGTCAAGGGAAAAGATTTGATCAAGGAGTTGATGCGTCAGGGCAGCATGGTGACCATCAACCATCCGCTGGATTTCGAAACCGCGTCCCTGCTGGCCTCGGAATTCAATTACGAGGTGACCAACGTTGCTTTTGATGAGGAAGTGATTCTTGAAGATATCGGAATTCCGTCTGAAAAATCTGATGATTCCGGGAAGTTACAGGTTCGGCCTCCGGTGGTGACCATCATGGGCCATGTCGACCACGGCAAGACCAGCCTTCTTGACGCCATTCGCATGGCGAATGTTACGGCCGGAGAAGCTGGCGGAATCACCCAGCATATAGGTGCCTATGACGTTGAACTCAACGGCAAAAAGATCACCTTTCTCGACACCCCCGGTCACGAGGCCTTTACCGCCATGCGTGCTCGGGGTGCTGAAGCCACCGATATCGTTATTCTGGTGGTTGCGGCGGACGATGGCGTGATGCCGCAAACCAAAGAAGCCATCAACCATGCCAAAGCGGCCGGTGTTCCGATCGTGGTTGCGGTTAACAAGATCGACAAGCCCGATGCCAATCCCGATCGGGTGCGGCAGGAGTTGACCGAATTTGAAATGGTTCCGGAAGATTGGGGCGGTGACACGATTTTTGTCGAAGTATCTGCCAAGGAGCAGATCAATCTGGATGAACTGCTTGAGATGATTCTACTGCAGGCCGAAGTCCTGGAGTTGAAGGCCAATCCTGCCAAGCGGGCCAAAGGGATTATCGTCGAAGCCCGGCTTGACAAAGGCCGGGGACCAGTTGCCACGGTTCTGGTGCAGGAAGGCACGCTACATGTCGGTGACCCGATTGTTTCCGGGGTGAATTTTGGTCGGGTGCGTACCATGATCAACGATCGGGGCCAGCAACTTAACGAGGCTGGTCCGTCCTGTCCGGTAGAGGTTACCGGTCTGAGCGGAGTTCCCGAGGCTGGAGACGCCTTCCATGGGGTCGAGAACGAAAAAGCGGCCAAGGATGTGGCCGGCCACCGCCAGCGGAAATTGCGTGAAGCCGAACTGGCCAGTTCCAGCAAGATATCCCTTGATCAACTCTATGCCCGTTTGCAGGAGGGTGATGTCAAGGAGCTTAAAGTTGTCATCAAGGGTGACGTTCAGGGCTCCGTTGAAGCGGTCAAAGACTCCCTTGCCAAACTTTCCACTGAAGCTTGCCGGCTGTTGGTCATTCACAGCGCTGTCGGCGGAATTATTGAGAGCGACGTGGCCCTGGCATCGGCTTCCGACGCCATCATTCTAGGTTTCAACGTGCGCCCCGAACCCAAAGCCAGTGCCCAGGCGGACTCTGAAGGTGTCGACATCCGTCTGTACAACATCATCTATGACGCTGTTGAAGATGTCCGTAATGCCATGGAAGGACTGCTGGCACCGATTTACAAGGAAAAGCATCTCGGTCGAGTCGAGGTCCGCGAGACCTTCCATGTGTCCAAGGTCGGGACCATCGCCGGCTGTTATGTGACCGACGGCAAGGTTGTTCGCGGCGCAAGTGTGCGCCTGGTCCGGGATAGCATTGTTGTCTGGGAAGGCAGAATGAGCTCTCTCAAGCGATTCAAGGATGACGTCAAGGAAGTTGCCTCCGGCTACGAGTGCGGTATCAGCCTGGAAAACTATAACGACATTAAGGTCGGGGACGTTATCGAGGCTTATGAAATGGAGGCCATCAAGGCCAGCCTCTGATTTCGTTTGGTTAATTATGATAGTTGGCGTTCTGCGACTGGAGTTGGCTGTACACCAGACCACCAGTCTCAAGGCAAAGCGTTCGGTAATTCGAAAGGTTGTCGAGCGGTGTCGCAACCGATTTCCGGTTTCCTGTGCGGAAACGGGCCTGCAGGATCTTTGGCGGCGAAGCCAGTTGGGCTTCGCCGTTGTCACAGATTCGGAAGCTTTCGCTCACGACCTGTTTGAAAGGATCGAACGGGAAGTGGAATCCATCGGTCTGGCCGAGATTGTCGATCGCTTTGTTGAATTTCTTCACTACGCTTAGAGGAAACCTTGTCGTCTCAACGATCTCACCGTGTCGGAGAACAGATACAAAAAGAAATTTCCGCCTTGCTGCTCAAGGGGTTGAAAGATCCTCGAGTGGGCTTTGTCACCATCACGGAAGTGCGCGTTACCTCGGACTTGAGTATTGCCCGGGTCTATTTTACCGTGATGGGTGATGACCAGGCACGTCAACAGACGACCCGTGGGCTCACCAGTGCTGCGGTTTATTTGCGCCGGGAACTGGCAAAACGGCTGCGCCTGCGACAGGTCCCCGAACTGCATTTTGAGTTCGACACGACTCTGGAATATGGAAACCGGATCGCCTCCCTGCTACAGGAAATCAATCGAAAGGAAGACCATGATTGATGCCATTGTGAGTGTCATTGCACAAGGCCGCAGTTTTCTAGTGGCCTCTCATGGCAACCCTGACGGAGATGCTCTTGCCTCTACCCTGGCCCTGTCTATCGCTCTGCGGGAGATGGGCAAAGAGGTGGTTGCCTACAATCGGGATGGCATGTCGGCGGAAATGGCTTTCTTGCCGGAAGCCGCCAGTGTTATTGACCGGTTGGACGAGGGTCGTAGCTTTGATGTGGGTTTTGTCCTGGACAGCGGGGAACTCAATCGGGCGGGAACTTTTCTGCGGAACCGGTGTACTACCCTGGTGAATGTGGACCATCATCCCAAATCGGAAGATTTTGGAGATATTTATTACGTCGATGAAAAGTGCTGCGCCAGCGGTGCGCTGATTTATCGTATTCTGCAGGCGACCGGTCATGCCGTGTCTCTGCCGGTGGCGACCTGCATTTATGCCGCTATTCTGGCCGACACCGGGTCCTTTCGCTATGCCAACGCCGATCAGGAGGCTTTTCGCATCGCATCCGAGATGCTGGCTCTCGGGGTATGTTCCTGGGAAGTCTCCTCCAGCATGTATGAAAATCATCCGGAATGCCAACTGCGCCTGCTGGCCGCCGCCTTGAAGACACTGAAAGTCTCCGATTGCGGACGACTTGGATCCATTTGCGTCACGCAGCAGATGTTTCTTGATACCGGCACTGGTTCGGAGCATACCGATGGCCTGGTCAACTATCCACGCTCCATCGGCGGGGTGTTGGTGGCGCTGCTGTTTCGTGAGGTAACCGAACGCTGTTTCAAGGTCAGCTTTCGTTCCAAGGGTGCGATCAACGTTGGCGAACTGGCCCGACAATTGGGGGGCGGCGGACACCACAATGCCGCCGGCACGACCCTCGAAGGTGATCTAGAGTCCATTCAGGAGACGGTTTTGAGTCGCCTGCAGGATTTTCTGCCCTGATCCATGAACGGAATTCTGATCGTCGACAAACCTGCGGGAATGACTTCCCACGATGTGGTGCGCCGCCTGCGCAGACTCTGCGGTACCCGTCGGGTGGGGCATTCGGGCACCCTGGACCCGATGGCAACCGGGCTTCTTCTGGTCGCCGTGGGTGAGGGAACCCGAGTGATCCAGTTTCTTGTGGAGGGTGCCAAAACCTACCGCGCTACCATGCGTTTCGGAGCAGAAACCACGACGCAGGATGCGGAGGGGGAAGTCACTCGGCAGTGCTCGGTCGATCATTTGAGCGAGACAATCGTTCGGCAGGCCTGTCTGGATCTGGTCGGTGAGTTGGAGCAGGTTCCCCCCATGTATTCCGCCGTCAAGGTCGGGGGTATCCCTCTGCATCGGCTGGCACGCCAGGGGATTGAGATCGAACGTCGTTCCCGGACGGTTCATGTGCACCGTCTGATTATCGCAAAAATGGCATTACCCGAGCTTGCTTTTGAGGTAGAATGCAGCAAGGGAACCTATGTGAGAACCCTCTGTCACGATCTGGGCCGGCGGCTTGGAAGTGCGGCCCACCTTACCGCTTTGCGACGCATCCGTAGTGGCAAGTTCAGTATCGACGAAGCGGTTACTCTGGACTGGCTGGAAAAAGCCGGCCGGGACCAAATCGGCGAAATACTTCTGGAAACCGCTTCAGCCCTGAGGGATTATCCTCATTGCGAGGTCAGCGGTGAAGGGGCTGACCGGCTGGGCTTCGGAATCCCACCCGACAGGGCTCAGGTGACAGGACCGATTGATTTTGTCGAAGGGCAGACGGTGCTGTTGCTGCATCGGGGCCAAGCTCTGGCCATGGCCCGCTTCGCTCCCGCCCGGTCTCAGGAAAAACGTGGCGATTTTGAGTTGTTAAGAGTCTTCAGTGGTGGCAAATAGGCTTTACACTGACGGCCTTATATGGTAGAAGATCAAAGCTTTCAGGCGTATTAGCGCCCCTATCGAAGATAAACGAGTGTGAAAGGAGATGGCACAGTGCTGGCCACAGAACGCAAACAGGAAATTATCAACGAGTTTAAGCGCCACGAAGGCGATACCGGATCACCGGAAGTGCAGATTGCTCTGCTTTCTGAACGGATTACTTACCTGACCGATCATTTTCGGACCCACAAGAAGGATCACCATTCCCGCCGCGGTCTGCTGAAAATTGTCGGTCAGAGACGCAGGTTACTTGACTATTTAAAAAAGGTCGATGTGGAGCGTT
The DNA here is from genome assembly GCA_007134025.1 of Desulfuromonadaceae bacterium. Classification (GTDB taxonomy): domain Bacteria; phylum Desulfobacterota; class Desulfuromonadia; order Desulfuromonadales; family Syntrophotaleaceae; genus SLLR01. Next base: position 22,988 of record SLLR01000015.1, read on the forward strand.
ATCGCACCATTATCAAGACTCTCGGTATTCGCAGGTAACATCAAGCAGCACACCCTTCGCCGCAGCGCTGGGTCTGCTGCTTGATTTTTAGGTACAGCTCGGGAGGCTGTCCGGAGAGAGGGACCGGTATCAACAGACCGGTCTCTGTCTCAGGCCAACCTCCTTTGGCTGTTTTAGGACCCAATGGCAACAACGCTTCTGCGGAGCGCCAAACAGAAAAAAGGAGACCACACTTGGCTTACCAAAAAGTGGAAATGCAATTTAATGGTCAACTGCTGACCATCGAAACAGGCAAAATGGCCCGTCAGGCGGACGGGGCCACCGTCATCACCTATGGCGAAACCAAGATTTTGTGCACGGCAGTATCAGACAAGAAAATGAAAGAGGGGCAGAGCTTTTTCCCTCTGGTCGTTAACTACCAGGAAAAATTCTACGCCGGCGGTAAGATTCCCGGTTCTTTTTTCCGCCGTGAGCGGGGAGCAACCGAAAGAGAAACCCTCATTTGCCGCCTGATCGACCGTCCCTTGCGGCCGCTGTTCCCGAAGGGGTACTTGTTTGAAACCCAGATCATGCCGACGGTTGTCTCCGTCGATCAGGATAACGACCCCGACACCCTGGCACTGGTCGGATGCTCGGCGGCTGTTGCAATTTCCGACATTCCCTTCAATGGGCCGATCGCGGCGGTGCGGGTCGGCAGGGTAGACGGCCAGCTGATCGCCAACCCCACTCATGAACAGCGTGAGTCCAGCGATCTGGATCTGATTGTGGCCGGATCCCGTGATGCGATTATCATGGTCGAGGGGGAAGCGGACTTTCTTCCTGAAGAAGAGGTTCTCGATGCGATCTTCTTTGCCCACGAAGCCATGCAACCCCTGATCGACCTGCAGCAGGAGTTGCGTAACATTGCCGGGAAGGAAAAACGCGAATTTGTTGCTGCCGAGATCGACCAGGAACTGGCTGCCCAGGTGGCGGCTCTTGCCGAGGGCCCGATGCTCGAAGCCGTGAGAATTCACAGCAAACATGATCGTTACGAGGCTGTATGCCAGGTCAAAGAGGACATTCAGGACCAAATGTCTGCTGAACAGGAAGGCCGCCGGGAAGAGATCAGAGAGATCCTGTCAGCCCTGCAGAAGCGAGTCGTGCGGCAGATGGTTCTTCGCGAACAGGTGCGCATCGATGGCCGTGGCATCAAAACCATTCGCCCCATCGACTGCGAAGTTGGTCTGTTGCCGCGCGCCCACGGCAGCGCTCTTTTCACCCGGGGCGAAACCCAGGCTCTGGTAGCAACGGCCCTGGGGACCAGCAAAGACGAACAACGCATGGACAATGTCCAGTCGATGGACTTCAAAAAATTCATGCTGCATTACAATTTCCCGCCCTTCTGTGTCGGCGAAACCAGCATGCGGCTGTTTCCCGGACGTCGGGAAATCGGCCACGGAATGCTGGCGGAACGTTCTATTGCCAAGATTTTGCCTGCCTATGACGATTTTCCCTATACCATTCGAGTCGTATCCGAAACACTTGAATCCAACGGTTCCTCTTCCATGGCCAGCGTCTGTGGCGCTACCCTGGCGCTGATGGACGCCGGTGTTCCGGTGACCGATTCCGTGGCCGGTATCGCCATGGGACTGATCAAGGAAGGTGAGGAAGTTGCGGTGCTCAGCGACATCCTTGGTGATGAGGATAATCTCGGTGATATGGATTTCAAGGTTACCGGGTCTGCCAAAGGTGTTACCGCCCTGCAGATGGATATCAAGATCGGCGGGGTTGACAAAGCGATCATGAAACAGGCGTTGGAACAGGCCAAAGAGGGTCGGATTCACATCCTTGGTAAGATGGCCGAGGCCATAGCCCAGCCTCGGGAAGAGTTGTCGCCTTACGCGCCCCGCATCACCACCATCTATGTCAAACCCGATCAGGTAAGAACCGTTATCGGCTCCGGCGGCAAGAACGTGCGAGGGATTATCGAAGCGACGGGTTGCGCCATCGACATCGAGGATGACGGTCGCATCAATATCGCTTCGGCCGACGGCGATGCCTGCAAGATGGCCATCAAGATGATCCGTGACCTGACTCAGGAAGCGGAAAAAGGTAAGCTTTACATGGGCGTCGTCAAGAAAATCATGGAATTCGGCGCGTTCGTGGAAATTTTTCCCGGCACCGACGGCCTGGTTCATATATCCGAACTGGACTCAGAGCGGGTGCGCAATGTGACCGACATTCTGAAGGAGGGTGACGAGGTGCTGGTCAAATGCCTCGACATTGATCGTCAGGGGAAAATCAAGTTGTCCCGCAAGGAAGCACTGGGTCAGTCTCTTTCGGAAGAGGGCTGAAAACGTCTTGATCCATGTATGAAAAAACGGTTCTCGACAACGGTATTCGCATACTAACCGAAAAAGTTCCTGGCGCGTACTCCGCGTCCGTGGGCTTTTGGGTCGAGAGCGGTTCACGGTACGAAGCCAGGGCGCTGAACGGGATTTCCCACTTTATTGAACATATGCTGTTCAAAGGGACGGACCGTCGCAGCGCCCTTGCTATTGCCAAAGAGATCGATTCTGTCGGTGGAGCGCTGAGCGCTTTTACCAATCAGGAGTTCAGCTGTTACTGCGCCAAGGTTGCCGGCAACAAGTTGCTGCTGGCCGTTGACCTGCTTTCCGACATGCTTTGCAATTCGCTGTTTGATTTCGATGATATCGAGAAGGAGCGGCGGGTTATCCTGCAGGAACTCCACCGAATCGAGGATAGTCCGGAAGACCGCATTCACGATCTTCTGGATGAAGCTCTGTGGCGCGATCATCCCTTCGGGCAGCCGGTGCTCGGCACTTCCCGAACCGTGGGTTCTTTTGATCGTTCGTTGCTTCTGGATTTTTTTGCGGCGCGCTACAGAGCCGGTCATCTTGTCGTTGCCGCCGCAGGCGACCTTGATCATGGCCGCCTGGTGGAGGCTGTCGGTACTGCTCTGACAAATCTACCCTCGGGATTCGCCGAAACCTTGCCGTCCATTCCCAACAACCCGGTACGGCAGGTGCGCATCCTTAACCGAAAACTGGAACAGGTTCTGGTCGGTCTTGGAATGCCCGCGCCCGCTCAAAACGATTCCCGCCGCTTTGCCGCTCAGATTCTCAATTCCATCCTCGGCAGCAGTATCGGTTCGCGGCTCTTTCAAAAGCTTCGAGAAGAGCGGGGAATGGTATATTCGGTCTATTCCTGTCTGAATTCCTTTTTCGATCATGGTGCCCTGGTTGTTCATGCCGGAATGGCTCCGGACGATGCCGCGCATGTTGTTGGAATTATTCTTCGCGAACTGATGTTTTTAAAGTCCCGGTTAGTCTCCGCAGCGGAACTTCAATCGGCCAAAGACCAGCTGAGCGGACAGTTCATGCTGTCTCTGGAAAATACCGACGCTCGAATGAGCCGACTGGCTAAAAATGAGCTTTACCGGCAGGATGTTCCGGCACCGGAAGCGGTGGCAGCGGCCATTAACCAGGTCGCAGCCGAAGATATTCTGGAGTTGGGGAAAGAGTTGTTTCGAGATGAAGTACTGGTGCTGCAGATGATGGGTAACATCTCCGGCGACGCTTTTTCGCTGATGGATCTGACGTTGGGCTGAACCTTTGACTGTTCGCGGGTCAGGAAAGGATGAAATCTGTGGAAGTTCAGGTAAAATTCCTACATGATCGAGCGGTTATGCCCGAATACATGACAGAGCTCGCGGCCGGCATGGACCTGGTTGCCTGCCTTGACGAACCTCTTTCGCTTCTCCCCGGAGAGCGCTGTCTGGTGCCCACCGGAATCGCCTTGGCCATTCCACCCGGATACGAGGGGCAGGTGCGCCCCCGTTCCGGGTTGGCGATTCATAATGGTGTAACACTTCTGAATGCTCCTGGAACCATCGACGCCGATTATCGAGGTGAGATCAAGGTCATTCTCATCAACCACGGTCGGGAGGTCTTTATCCTGTCCGGCGGTGAGCGTATCGCTCAATTGTTGATTACACCGGTTTCACGTGCCCTTCTGACCGCCGTGACGGAACTGGATGCGACCTGCCGTAATGCCGGAGGTTTCGGACATACGGGATGAATTGTGGGGCAGGTCGGTTGAAAAACAGCTTTGGAAGGGCAACAATATTTGGCCATATGTTGCATTCTGTCCTCAATTAAAAAGTTTTCGGCTCGTTCCTTTGACCGTTCGTTACATTTTCCAGGGAGACCTTGCCATGATGCTGGCCGTTAATCCTGACAACCCGCAACTGCGCCTGATCCGGCAAATCGTTGAATGTCTTAAGCAGGGCGGGGTCATAGCCTATCCGACGGATACCATTTACGGGCTCGGTTGCGATATCTTCAATAAAAAAGGGGTTAAAAAGATCTACCAGATCAAGCAGCGAGACCCCCGCAAGCCTTTCTCCTTTATCTGTGCAGATTTATCGGATGTCTCCAATTACGCGCAGGTCAGCAATCTCGCCTTTAAAATCATGAAACGCTATCTTCCGGGGCCCTACACATTTGTCCTGCAAGCCAGTCGTATTGTACCCGATGTGCTGACTACTCGGCAGAAAACCGTCGGGATTCGTATTCCTGACAACCCGGTGGCCCTTTCCATTGTGCGGGAGTTGGGGCATCCTCTGGTCACAACAAGCGCCAATGTTTCCGGAGAGGAGAGTCATTGCGACCCACAGGAGATCGAACAGCAGATTGGCAAACAGTTGGATATGGTGGTCGACGGGGGCATATTGATGGGCGAGTCGTCCACAGTTATCAGCCTCGTCGACGACAAGGTGGAAGTTCTGCGGCAGGGAAGCGGCGACACGTCCTGGATTCATCAACTGTAAAAGGTCGTTTTAAAGCCTCCGCAAGAAGTGATCTGCAGGGGGCGCGGTCTGATCCATCCCGTTTGTCGCAAGAGAGTCTGCCTGGTGACGGATTTTTTCACTCACAATCTGTTTTTCGCCCTGATCGGTGGCCTTGGTCTTCTGCTGTTTGGACTTAAAACCCTCTCCGAGGCTCTCCAGAGGCTTGCCGGTGATCGCCTGCGACGGATTTTCTCCACCGTAACCGGCAATCGCGTGCTGGGCGTCTGTATCGGGGCGATGGTTACCGCCGTTGTCCAGTCGTCCAGTGCGACGGCGGTGATGGTGGTGGGGCTGGTTAATGCCGGTCTGATCTCCATTGCCCAGGCTCTCGGGGTCTTACTGGGCGCCAATATCGGTACCACGGCAACGGCTCAGTTGCTGGCCTTTGACATCGGCCTGTTCGCTCTGCCCGCCATCGGCGTCGGAACCGGCCTGAAGCTTTTCTTTTCCCGCAGCCGCCTTGCTCGCTACGGCGACGTGCTGCTCGGTTTCGGTATTTTGTTCCTGGGACTGACGATCTTGAAAAGCGGCTTTGTGCCGGTCAGGGACAGCCCGGCATTTCTAGATTTCCTGCTATCCGTGAGCAGAAATCGTCTTGCCGCCGTTGCTTTAGGGGCCCTGCTGACAGTCCTGGTTCAAAGCAGCAGCGCCACCATCGGCCTGACCCTGGTGCTGGCGGGGCACGGCCTGCTGCCTTTCGATATCTGTGTCGCTCTGATCCTCGGTGAAAACATCGGAACAGCCTGCAGCGCCAATCTGGCCGCTCTGAAAACAAACCTCGCCGCCCGCCGTACCGCACTGGCCCATCTCCTTTTCAACCTCATCGGGGTAATCTATGTACTGTTCTTCTTTACCCAGTTTATTGCCCTCGTTGAACGCATCACCCCCGGAGACCCCGATTTCGTCGTCAATCCGCCTCAGCTTGCCGCACAATTTGGAACCTTTCTCGGTGACAAACCTTTCATAGGCCGTCATATTGCCAACAGCCATACCCTCTTCAATCTGATCAATGCCCTGGTTTTTCTGCCGCTGCTTCGCTGGGTGGCACGTCTGACCTCGCTACTGATCAAAGGCCAGGTGAGTGATGATGCTCTGCACCTCAAATACCTCGATAGCCGGGTTCTGAACACGCCTGTGCTGGCTCTGGGTCAGGCCCAGATGGAAGCCCGACGCATGGCGCGGCTGACCTTGAGGGTCTATGATCAGACTCTGGCTCTGCTGCCCGGCTACAAGCAGGAGCAGTTGAATCGACTGCACCAGAAGGAACAAACCCTCGATCTGATGCAACGGGAAATCACTGATTTTCTGGTGAGCCTGTCTCAGCAATCAATAACCGCAGAGGCCTCCCGGGAGGCGGCTCTGCTGATGCACAGAGTCAGTGATCTGGAGCGAATCGGTGACCACTGCGAAGACTTGCAACGGCTTCTGGTTTTCCGCATCGATCGCAAGATCTCCTTTTCCGATACGGCTTTTGAAGAACTGGGGGCCTTGGCCGGCCAGACCCGCGAATTTCTTCTTGAGGCGGTCAACAGTATCCAGGGAGTGCCGGAAAAGGCATCGTCCGACAGCCTTCCGAAAGATTCCATCATCTCCGCAATGGAACTCGAACTGCGCAACAATCATATTCAACGATTGAGTACCGGCGAATGCAGCACCTTTCAGGGTCTTCTGTTTATCGATATCCTTCACCATGTCGAGCAGATCGGTGAACATGTGGGCAATCTGGTTCAAACTTGCCGTGACCCGGCATGAGCCGCAGGCGGGTCGTTTGCGGTATACCATTGCGGTCGTGCCGGCCGAGATTGACAGGACCAATCATTTTCTTTATATTCAAGCGCCGATCTAAGGAGTTAACGACCGGATATCTGCTGACTATCCGGCCCATCAATCAAGGATGAAATTCTATGGAACGTGCTATCCTGTCAGGTAATGAAGCTATCGCCCGCGGCGCCTACGAGGCCGGAGTAAAGGTTGCTTCGGCTTACCCTGGAACGCCAAGCACTGAAATCCTGGAAAACATGGTTCAATACCCCAGCATCGATGCATCCTGGGCGCCGAATGAAAAGGTTGCCCTGGAGGTTGGAATCGGTGCTTCTATGGGTGGCGGACGCACTCTGGTTGCAATGAAACATGTTGGAGTCAATGTCGCTGCCGATCCCTTGTTCACGCTTTCCTATACCGGTGTGAAGGGAGGGCTGGTTCTGGTAACGGCCGATGATCCCGAACTGCATTCATCGCAAAACGAGCAGGACAATCGTAACTACGCCAAATTTGCCAAAATGCCCATGTTCGAACCGGCGGACAGTCAGGAAGCACTGATTTTTACCCGTCTGGCTCTTGAAACCAGCGAGCTGTTCGATACTCCGGTTTTTTTGCGGACCACGACTCGCATCTCCCATTCAAAATCCATTGTCACTCTGCAAGATCCGGTGGGCAAACTTCCGGAAACCGGACTGGAAAGAAATCCGGCCAAGTTTGTCATGCTTCCGGGCAATGCGCGCAGGCGCCATCCGCTGGTTGAGGAACGACTGACCAGGATGGAAGAGTGGGCCTGTCGGCAACCTTTCAACCGCGTTGAAAAAGGTACCGGTGATGGCCGTATCGGAGTGATTACCGCCGGAGTCAGTTATCAATACGCTCGAGAAGTGCTGCCGGAGGCGGATATTCTTAAGCTGGGTCTGGTCTACCCCTTGCCCAAAGCGCTGATCCGCGATTTCGCCGCCCGCTACCAGACCCTGTACGTCATAGAGGAGTTGGATCCTTTCATTGAGGAGCAGGTTCTGGCCATGGGCATTCAGGTGAAGGGCAAGGCGCTGTTTCCTTTGTGCGGCGAATTGACTCCGGGACGCGTGGCACAGGGCCTTTCCAATCAGGCCGGTAAGGCCTATTACAAACACGACGAGACGTTGCCCGGCCGGCCACCAAGCATGTGTCCTGGGTGCCCCCATCGCGGCGTGTTCTACGCTCTGAACCGTTTGAAGGCTTTTGTGAGCGGCGACATTGGTTGCTACACCCTCGGCTTTATGGAACCTCTGTCGGCCATGGATACCTGTATCTGCATGGGCGCAAGTATCGGCAATGCGACCGGTCTGAGCAAGGTCCTCGCTCCTCAGGAGCGAAGCAGGGTGGTGGCGGTCATCGGCGATTCCACCTTTCTGCATACCGGGATCAACGGTCTGATGGACATGGTCTATAACAACGCTGCCTCGACGGTGCTGATTCTGGATAATCGGATCACCGCCATGACCGGTCGCCAGGAGAATCCTTCTTCCGGATATACCCTGATGGGCGCCGACAGCTACCGGGTGGATATGGAAGAACTCTGCCGTGCGCTTGGGGTCCACCATGTCAGGGTGATTGATCCCTACCAGGTGACTGCCACCCATAAGGCGCTGGAGGAAGAGATGGCGCGAGACGAGGTCTCGGTGATCATTGCCCGCCGGCCCTGCATGCTGGTCAAGCGTGATCCGGTAGCGCGCAAGCCGGCCTTGAGCGTTGACGGTGAGGAATGTACCGGCTGTCGGGTCTGTCTCAAGATCGGCTGTCCCGCCATTGAGTGGCGCAGCAGCGACCAGGGAAAAGGGAGCGCCCATATCAATCGCCTGTACTGTGTCGGCTGCAGCCTGTGCCGGCAGGTCTGTCATTTTGATGCCATAGGGGAAAGTCAATGAGTAATCCTGTGACTAATGTGCTGATTTCTGGTGTTGGCGGGCAGGGTATCCTGCTGGCCAGCGAGGTGTTGTCCGAAGTGCTGATGCTGGCCGGGCATGATGTAAAAAAGAATGAGATTCACGGCATGTCCCAGCGGGGCGGAAGTGTTGTCTCGCATATCCGTTACGGTGAAAAAGTCTACTCGTCCATCATCCCTGAAGGCGAGGCGGATGTTCTGCTCGGTTTTGAATTGCTGGAAACCTATCGTTATTTGCCGCTGGTGCGTCAGGGTGGCAGTATTCTGGCCAACAATCTGCGGATCTTTCCGTCGCCGGTTACCTTGGGCAAAGAAACCTATCCGGAGAACATCCCCGCCAAGATTGCCGCGGCTTTTCCGGACTTTACCCTTGTCGAGGGTTTGAAACTGGCCGCTGAGGCGGGTAACGAACGAACGGTCAATATCGTTCTGGTCGGTGCTCTCTCCAAGCGAATTGCCATCGACGACCATTGCTGGCAACAGACCCTGCGCAAGATGGTGCCGGCGAAATACCTCGAAGAAAATCTCAAGGCGTTCAATCTGGGCCGTCAACTGTAACGATGCGTCCACAGCTAACGGGACGTCGGCAGCCGTAAGCAACAGGATAAGTCATGATCTGGAACGACGAGTTTGAAACATTGCCCCGGGAAGCTCTGGCTTCGCTGCAGCTGAAGCGCCTTCAGCATACCCTGGAGAGAGTTTATGCCAGGGTACCTTTTTACCGGCAGGCCTTTGATCAGGCGGGGGTCAGACCGGAACAGATAAAACGGCTGGAAGACCTGCAGCGCCTGCCTTTTACGCTCAAACAGGACATGCGCGACAATTATCCCTACGGATTGTTTGCTGTTCCCCTGGAGCAGATTGTACGTCTCCATGCCTCTTCGGGCACAACGGGAAAACCCACGGTTGTCGGTTATACCCGTCGGGACATCGACAACTGGTCCGAGCTCATGGCCCGTTCCTTTGCCGCCGCCGGAGTGGCGCGCGGCGACATCATTCACAACGCCTACGGCTACGGACTTTTTACCGGCGGGCTGGGGGCACACTACGGAGCGGAGAAACTGGGCGCCGCAGTGATTCCCATGTCCGGCGGCAACACCAAAAAGCAGATCATGATCATGCAGGATTTCGGTTCCACCGTCATCACCTGCACCCCTTCCTACAGCCTCTATCTTGCTGAGGCGGCGGCCGAGGAAGGTCTCGACATCCGTTCCTTCGCTCTGCGGGTGGGGATCCTCGGTGCCGAACCCTGGAGTGAGTCCATTCGACAGGAAATCGAACAGAAACTCAACATCAAGGCCATCGATATTTACGGTCTCTCAGAAATTCTCGGTCCCGGCGTTGCCATTGAGTGTATCGAAGCGCAGAACGGGCTACATTTCTGGGAGGACCACTTCATCGCCGAGATTATCGATCCGCAAAGTGGCGAAGTCGTTGCCGACGGGGACGAGGGAGAACTGGTGATCACCACGATCACCAAGGAAGGGATTCCTATGATTCGTTATCGCACCCGCGATATCACCCGTCTGATCAGCGAGCCCTGCATATGCGGCCGCAGTCATAGGCGCCTGCAACGAATGAGCGGCCGCAGTGACGACATGCTCATCATTCGGGGGGTCAACGTCTTCCCGTCACAGATTGAAAGCGTACTCATGCAGGTCGAAGGAGTCGAACCCCACTATCAGTTGGTCGTTGACCGTGAAGACAATCTCGACACTCTCGAAGTGCAGGTGGAAGTTACGGAAGATATTTTCTCCGATGAAGTTCGTGTGCTGCAGGAGCTCAGCGAGCGGATTCGGCGTGAAATCAAGAGTCTGCTCAATATTACCTGCAAGGTCCGTCTGGTCGAACCCAAAACGATAACCCGCAGCGAAGGCAAGGCCAAGCGGGTAATCGACTTGCGTAAAATGTAGCCGCTCGAAAGGAGAGGGCAGATGACAGTGCAGCAGATTTCCGTCTTTATTGAAAATCGCCGAGGTCGGCTGGCCGAGGCGACTCAGGCTCTGGGCATGGCCGGCATCAATATTCGCGCTCTTTCCCTTGCCGAAACTTCCGACTTCGGCATCCTGCGTCTGATTGTCGACAGGCCCGACCAGGCCAAACAGGTTTTTGCCGAACAGGGCTTCACCGTCGACAAGACCGATGTAGTGGCAGTACAGGTTCCCGATCGTCCCATGGGTCTTGCTCATATTCTGCAGATTCTCGACGAGGCCAGGATTGCCGTGGAGTACCTGTATGCTTTTATCGAGCGCTGCGGTGAAAACGCCATCATCATCTTCCGCTTCGACGACAGCCGTCAGGCCATCGCCTCTCTGCAAGACCGTGGAGTCAAGGTTCTGGCCGCCGAGGCGGTTTACGGCATGTGAATCACCTTTAAACAAATAGTTGAAATCACGAAATAAATTAGATTCATAAAGTTGCCATGGGAAGATTTTCTCCTTGACATTTGATACCGCATGGACAATAATCCGCTCGCATTGATTGACGGGGCGTAGCGCAGCCTGGTAGCGCACCTGCATGGGGTGCAGGGGGTCGGAGGTTCAAATCCTCTCGCCCCGACCAATCAAACGCCGGATAACGAGAAAGGGATGGCCCCGGCGGCGATCCCTTTTTTCGTTGGGCTGTTTTGCCGTCATCGGCATTGCAGGCATGGGATTATTTTTTACGGGGAATTTCGACTCCGGCACAATAGCATTGAATTTGCTGGAAAAAAAACTATGATGAACGAATAATCGAAGCGTTGACGCGCCAGCGTGGCCCGGTATTCTGGTACAGGCATATCTTTTTGGCGTGGCGGTACCGGGACGCCGGCCGGTATTTTTTGTGACAGCCCTTTATTTACGAAAGGACAGGACATGACCAAGGAAGACTTCATCCTTTTCAGTGGCGGGGCCAAGGGAGCAGAGGCTGAATTTGGAGCCAATGCCGAACGTCATGGGCTTGAGGAAGTCAACTTTACCTTTGAAGGGCACGGAATCGTTCGCCAGCGAGGGCTCCGGGTTCTGCATCATGAAGAGTTGAAGAGCGGCGACGTCAGCCTCGAGTACGTGTCCCGCCTGCTTAATCGTCGCTATACGGAAAGTCCGACGATCCGCAAGATCCTGCAGACCATCTGGTACCAGATCAACCATGCCCAACAGGTTTTTGTCGTTGGTGAAATTTTAACGGACAAGACGGTCAAGGGGGGTACCGGCTGGGGAGCCGAATTCACCAAGCTGTGCAACAAGCCCTTGTATGTTTTTGATCAGAAAAAGAACTCTTGGTATCAGTGGATCGACCTGGACTGGAAATCTCTTGAGGGTGCCGCTGAACCGCTCATCACCCAGCCTCACTTTGCCGGCACCGGGACCCGGTACCTGGAAGAGAATGGTCGTAAAGCCATTCAAAACCTCTTTGAACGTTCCTTCGCCTGATAGATTATTAAAGCTGCATCTTTAACTCGATGCGGCTTTTTTGCCGGTCACCACGCGTTACGGATTAAGGGGGGGCAATGATGTCTGTCGGGGTCAATGCCGGCACGCAGATCGCTGATCTTCTCGTTGAGGAAGGGCAGATCGACCAAGCGCAACTCATTTATGCTCAGCGGGTTCGTGAGCGCCTGCCTGCCGTTCGTCCCTTAATAACAGTCCTTCAGGATCTTGGCTACGTGACCGAGATGCAGGTGCGCCAGACGCTGCGCAACCGGCGACTGGATATTCGGCTGGGGGATCTGCTTTGTGAATTGGGTTTGATTCGCGAGAGTGAATTGCAATCGGCCCTGGCGCTGCAGAGAAACCGACCGGGACAGAAGCTCGGCCAGGTGATGATAGAAAACGGTCTGCTCAATGAGGACACCCTTCTTGACACACTGGCCGCTCAGCTCGGCTTGCCCTTTCTTCGCAACGACCTGCTGACGCCCGATGAACGGACGGTTCGGCGTCTGACCCCGGGACTGCTGCGCAAACTCCGCTGCGTACCGGTGCGGGATGGGGATGGGCCTCTCTATCTGGTCTTTGACGATCCTTTGGCCGCCCAGTTGCCCGAGGGGTTCGAGGATCTGGTGCCGGATCATTTCGAACTGGCCCTTGCCCGGCATCAGGTCATCGAAGATGCTCTGCTCCGTTTGGACCGCTCCGGTCCAGTTACGACCCCTATCAGCGAGTCAGTGGTGGTTCGCAAGGTCAACGACCTGATCAAGGCCGCCATTGCCGACGGGGTCAGCGATATCCATATTGAGCCGATGAAAGACCGGCTGCGGGTGCGCATGCGTCAGGACGGTGTCCTGATACCTCGGGAAGACCTGCCGCTGGATATGGCCCGATCCCTTGTCAGCCGGATCAAGATCATGGCCGGCGCCGATATTACCGAGCGTCGCCGGCATCAGGACGGTCGCATCCTTTACGAACACGGCGGTCTCAAGCTGGATCTGCGCATTTCCTTTTACGGCACGGTTCATGGCGAAAAGACGGTCATGCGGTTGCTGAACAACCGCAGCAGCCTTCTGGATCTCAGCGAAATCGGAATGCAGCCGAGGCTTCTGCAGCGTTTCCGGGAAGATGTGCTGGATATTCCCAGTGGCGTGACCCTGATTACCGGACCGACCGGTTCGGGCAAGACGACGACCCTTTACGGGGCCGTCAACTATCTCAATAATCCCAATACCAGCATTATCACCGCCGAGGATCCGGTGGAATACCTCATCGAAGGCATCAACCAATGCTCGATCAACAGCAAGATCGGCGTCACTTATGAGGAAACTTTGCGGCACATCGTCCGCCAGGATCCCGATGTCATTGTTATCGGTGAGATTCGTGACCGTTTTTCCGCCGATACGGCCATTCAGGCCGCTCTGACCGGCCACAAAGTCCTGACCACTTTTCATACCGAAGATGCTATCGGCGGTTTGCTGCGGCTGTTGCACATGGACATTGAGGCCTTTCTCATTTCGTCCACCGTGATTTGCGTCGTGGCCCAGAGACTGTTGCGCCGGGTCTGCCCGGCCTGCGCCACTGAGCATCGGCTCTCTCCCGACGAAATCCGGCGGCTGGGATACAACCCTGCCGAACTGCGCCAGCTCCTTTTCCGGCGCAGCAAAGGCTGCGGCGAGTGCCATTTCCTCGGATATCGAGGGCGGGTGGGGGTCTATGAAATTCTGGTTCTGAACGAGTCCGTCCGGGATGCGCTGATCCAACGCAAGACAAGCTACGAAATTCGCCGCATCTGCACTGAAACAACCCGCATGGTCACGCTGCTGGAGGACGGGCTGGTCAAGGCCGCCCAGGGTTTGACCTCCTTTGAAGAAATCATTCGTACCCTTCCGCGGCTGGACCGTCCGCGACCGATGCCGGAACTCTATCGGCTACTGGGAGTCCGTTCATGAGTCAGAACGTATCGATCTTGACCCTGGTCGAGAACGCCATTTCCGATTTGGAAAACGCCCTGCCGGCGCGCAATCAGACCGCAGTCCAACTGCAGGAAATCATTGCCGCGCCCGATTACGATATCCAGGAGATCTTGCAGATTATCGAGTCGGATCAGGCCCTGACCGCTGAAATTCTACGCGTGGCCAATAGCCCTTTTTACGGAGGGCTAGCGGAGATTACTACGATTCGCAACGCCGTAGTGCGACTGGGTGGGGCGGAAGTGGCCCGTCTGGCAATAGCGGCGATTGAAAAGGAAAACTACCGAGTCAGGGACGTGTCTCTCGCAAAATTCATGGTCCCACTCTGGAACCACGCCATGGGCGTTGCGATGGGTTCCCGCTGGCTGGCCCGTCGTCTCGGTTACGGGGATCGGGAACACGAGGCTTTTATCGCCGGGTTGCTTCACGACGTGGGCAAACTGCTGCTGGTAAGGGTCTGCGACGATCTCAAGGAGCGAGGAATCATCATTCAGGACGTTCCCGACGCCGTCGTCCGGGAAATTCTCGAAGCCGGTCATTGCCGGCACGGCGAAGCCTTACTACAGCACTGGGGGCTGCCGTCAGTTTACCGGAAAATCGTCAGAGAGCACCACGGCAAAGAGATCGACGAACACGACACCCTGCTGCTGATTGTGCGTCTGAGCAACATCGCCTGTCGCAGTCTGGGTATTGGTCTGGAATCCGAGAGTTCCCTGAACATGAGTGCCACGGAAGAGGCGCACCTGCTCGATGTCGACGATATTCTACTGGCCGAATTGAGCATCATGCTGGAGGATAGTTTCCTGCAGCATGCCTGATGCGCTGTTCTGCGCCGCGCAGGAGAAGTGACTTCACATGGAGGCATATTTTCAAGAGTTAAACTCCTTCTGTTGTCTTGTGTACAACCCCTTTGTGAATGCGTTCTGGCCCGAATGATGAACATTTTACATCCGGAGTCTCGCATGGCACATTCAGCAAAAAAAGACAACGTGCCCGGCCGTGATTTGCAGTATATAAGAGCTCGGGCGGCCCTTTCCTCGCTATTTGTGGGGGATTCTCTGGCCATGCCGGTGCACTGGTATTACAATCCGGAAGATATTCAGCAGGCTTTTCCCGAAGGTCTGTGGAAACTTGAAGCCGCGCCGGAGTCTCATCCCGGCTCAATCATGTCTTTGCACTCCACTCGCCGTGGCGGTCGTTCGAGCTCCCCGCAGCTAAACGCCCAGGCCTCTGAAATTGTCGGAGAGGTGATCCTCAAAGGGCGACGACATCTTTGGGGACAACCCAACCGTCACTACCATCACGGCATGAAGGCCGGAGACAACACCCTCAATGCGCACTATGCCCGGGTTTTGATTCGAACCCTGATAGCCGCAAGCGGGTGTTACAATCCCGACACCTTTCTGGAAGACTACATCGCCTTCATGACCGCCGATCCGCCTCTTCACAATGATACCTATGCCGAGTCTTTCCATCGAGGGTTTTTCGCCAATCTGACTGCGGGCAAGCCGCCCCTTCAATGTGCCGCCCTGACCCATGACACCCCCTCCATTGGAGGGCTGGTCGCGATCGGTCCGCTGGCCCTTCACCAGTCGCTTGCGGGACAGGATTCTCCAGGGCTTGCCGCGACCTGCCGTACCCATCTTTTGCTGACCCATCCCGATCGGCGACTGGGCCAAATCGCCGAGGGTTATGCCGCATTGATTGATGGTCTTTTACATCGCCCACCGCAGGCGGACCCCAGGGCTTTGCTGGTGACAGCCGCCCGCGAAACGCTGAATCTCGATCTGGAAAGCCTGACCCGCCGCGCGCGATTCGATGAGGAGGTGGTGGGAGGTCGTTATTCGACCGCCTGCTATATCACCGATTCCTGGCCCGGGGTACTGTACCTTGCTTACAAGTATTGCGAGGATCCCAAGGCGGCTTTGCTGGCCAACGCCAACCTGGGCGGGGATAATGCTCATCGTGGAGCGGTGCTCGGATTGCTGGTCAGTTTGGCTTGCGGTCGAACGGTGGAGGAGTGGTTCGCCCAACTTCTTGACAGGCAAGCCATCAGCGCAGAAATAGACGCTCTGCTCGCGACCACGGAAGGTAATCGTGCAAGGGAATAACCCCCATGGCCCCGTTCTGGTCACAGGGGCCACGGGCTACGTCGGAGGCCGTCTCTGGCGCCTGCTTGAAGGGCAGGGGCGGCCGGTGCGCTGTCTGGCGCGGCGACCCGACCAGTTGATGTCGCGGGTAGGAGCGACAACCGAGGTGGTGTCGGGAGATGTTCTGCAGGCCGATTCTCTGGACGCCGCCCTTACAGGAATAGCATCAGCCTACTATCTTGTTCACTCGCTGGGAAAGGGCGAGGACTTTGCCGAGCAGGATCGGGTCGGGGCACAGAATTTTGCCCGCGCGACCCGTCGGGCAGGCATCGGTAGGATCATCTATCTGGGAGGACTGGGGCACGGCGACAATCTTTCGCCACATCTGAAAAGCCGTCAGGAAGTGGGCGAGGTGCTGCGCGAATCGGGAGTGCCGGTGATTGAACTACGTGCCTCCATCGTGATTGGATCGGGAAGCCTTTCCTTTGAGATGATTCGCGCCCTTGTGGAACGCTTGCCGCTGATGATCACGCCGCGCTGGGTTGAGGTTAAGGCCCAACCCATCGCCGTGGACGATCTGTTGGCTTATCTGGTCGCCGCCCTGGATTTGCCGCTGGAAACCAGTCGGATCTTTGAGATTGGCGGGGCCGACCAGGTATCCTACCGGGATCTCATGGCCGAGTACGCCCGGCAACGTGGACTGCGGCGAGTAATGCTGCCAGTCCCTCTTCTGACACCGAAGCTTTCGAGCCTTTGGCTGGGGCTTGTGGCACCTCTCTATGCCCGCGTCGGGCGCAAGCTCATCGAGTCGATCAAGACCCCGACTGTGGTGCGGGAGACCTCGTCATTAAGCATCTTTTCTATTAAACCCCGTGGCATGCGCGAGGCGATTGCCGCCGCCATCAAAAACGAAGAGCTGCAGTTCGCCCAAAGCCGCTGGCATGACGCCTTCTCTTCCGGTGGCAACGGGCGCAACTGGGCCGGGGTGCGTTTTGGCAGCCGTCTTATCGATTCCCGCGCCTGCCACGTTCCGGTCGGTGTCGCTCAAGCTTTTGCTCCGATCTGTTGTATTGGCGGTAAAAACGGCTGGTATGCCTACGACTGGTTATGGCGTTTGCGGGGTTTTCTCGATCTTCTGATTGGCGGCGTCGGCGCTCGGAGAGGTCGCCCCGACGAAGAATTGCAGGTTGGCGCTGCGATCGATTTCTGGCGTGTCGAGGCCTATGAACCTGATCGCTTGTTGAGGCTGGCGGCCGAGATGAAGTTGCCCGGCCGGGCGTGGCTGGAATTTGAGGTCGTGCCAAATAAATATGGAACGACCATTCGGCAGACGACCCTTTTCGATCCGCTTGGTCTGACAGGCCTGGCTTATTGGTATGCCACCTATCCACTGCATCGCCTGATCTTCTCCGGTATGCTCAAAGGTATTGCCTGCCGGGCTACTCAACCGAACAGCCTGTCTTGAACCTGAAACTCGGCAGAGGGAGGGAGTAGCAAAACTCAGGATTCCTGAAACTTGTGTTTAGAACAGTTCCCTGTGAATTTCGGGCAAACTGAATCCTTTACAAACGACAAAATGGAGCAAGGTGAGTTGAGCAACTCAAGCTCACTTCACCCTCTCACAGAACCCTGCGTACAAGCCTCGTTTTCATCCGGAGTTTCCGATGGATACGAGCCTAGTACACAGCTGCTGTCCATCCAGAAGGCACCGCGCAGCAAAAGGGAAATGCGCAGGCAAAATCGGGCGTAAAATCAACCAAAAACCGTATACAAGATAAATCCCCCTGTCCGGCGGGGATTTATGTTGACAAAGGAACGAAGGCAATTTAAAAAAATAACCAGCTTTTCGGGGAGCGATTTTCACTCCGGAAAATCCTTACTTCGCCGCCCAGGCCGTGCCCCCCCTGAAAAGCGATTACTTATCACCTCATCACCAACCAAAGGGGACTGTCCGGGCGAAAATCTGCAAGGCAACATCTTTTTTCCGGTACGGGATTTCAGCATCTAGCCCCTTCAGGCAAGACAAGAATAAGAAAACCAAGCCACGATACGCTGCGCTTTCGAAGAACTCGCATCGATTTCATTCACTCAAAGGAGAAAACACCATGGTTCAAGCACCTGAACTGCACAAAGCCAACATGCCCTACACGGTCATCAACCGGCCCTACACGGCAAAGGACATTCCTTCCTGTAACTTTGGACCCATCGGCCTTCTGGGATTCGGCATGACGACCATCCTGCTCAATATCCACAATGCCGGTTTCTATCCGGTCAGCGCCATGATCATGGCCATGGGAATTTTCTATGGCGGCATCGCGCAGATCATCGCCGGCATCCTGGGTTCGCGCAAGGGTAGCACTTTCGCAGCCACCGCCTTCATCTCCTACGGCTTCTTCTGGCTGACCCTGGTCGCCATCTGGGTCATGCCCGAACTCGGCTGGACCGACCCAACGCCAGCGGGATACATGGGGTGGTATCTGTTCATCTGGGGTCTTTTCTCATTCTTCATGTTCATCGGCACCTTGAAGGCGAATCGTGTTCTGCAGATCATTTTCTTTTTGCTCTTCATCCTGTTCTTTTTGTTGGCCATCCACTTCTGGACGGGATCGGAAATGATCCTCAAGCTGGCCGGCTGGGAAGGTATCCTGACCGGGGCCTGTGCTTTCTATCTGGCTATTGCCGAAGTCCTGAACGAGCAGTTCGGGCGTGAAGTCCTGCCCATTTAGAACTTTTCGGGGCCTGGAGGGGGAAATACCCCCCCTCCAGGCCCCGGACAATGCCTTGGTCTGGCGGCTTTTCACTCCAACAAACCCTTCGCCCTCCAAGCCGTGACCCCTCTTAAAAGCGATTACTTATTACCCACCATCACCGATCACCTTCTCTTCTTCTCTTATCTTTCTGACCTGGATCGAGGCCATCCCTGTCTTCTTTCGTTAAACTTCCCTTTTCTTCCGCTGGCCGGGGCCTCCTCAGCCGCATTTGAAAAAACATCCCTTAGGAGTCTGTCGGTAGTGGAGATTTACGGCAGGCCGCCGCCGGAAATCATTTGGCAGGAAAAACGGTCAACCATTCTTTTGACCACAGCTGGGCGGGCCAGCAAGAGCCGAGCATCACCCTCAATCGAGTAGGGACGGCGCAGCGACAGGAAAGGGTGCGGGCGAAAAACCAACTAAAAACCATGCACAATAAAAATACCCACTGCTCGGGGGGGGGGATTTTTGTTGACAAAGGGGCGAAGGCGAATTAAAAAAATAACCAGCTATTCGGTTGGCCATATTACCCCGGCAGACCTTTACTTCGCCACCCAATCCACGACCTGCTGAAAAGCAGTTGCTTGTAACATTTTCTGATACTTCCGCACTGATGTTTCGAAGCCGAATGCACGAAGGCCGAAACTTTTCCAAACCGGCTCCGACTTGAAGGGTTGTTGAAAATGCGGCGGGAGATTGCCTTTGACAGGATAAAGTCCGACGCGCGGTGCACCTCAAAGGTCGCAGCCACCGGGGGGCGTTAGGCGGACTTTTTCCTGCGAACCTTGCGGAGCTCTCCCGCAGCCTTTTTAGGGCATAATCACGCGAGCCGCTTTTCACAAACACCATAAAGCAAGGCAAAAGCGCCCATGAACCTAAAGCCCATCAACTGGCAGTTATTTCTCCTGCGCATCGCCCTGCCGGCCGTTGTCTCAGTGATCTTTTTTATCGGCCTGATCCTCTTTTTCGTCATCCCGACTTTCGAGAAGGCGGTGATGAACGAGCGGCGGGGACAGATCAAACAGCTGACCCAAACCGCTCTGACTGTGCTGTCCGATTTCCACAACGAGCAGGTGACAGGGCGGCTCTCCGATATGGAAGCGCAGGATATGGCGCGCACGGCCATCAGAAACCTGCGCTACGGCGATGACGGCCTGGATTATTTCTGGTTGCTCGATACCCACCCGCGCATGATCGCGCATCCTTTCAGATCCGATCTGGAAACCACCGACGTCACCGACTTCGAGGATCCTAAAGGCAAGAAACTTTTTCTTGAATTCACCCGGGTGGTGAAGGAGGAGGGAGCGGGCTACGTCGATTATATGTGGCAGGGGAGGGATGATCCCACGAAGATCGTTCCCAAGCTCTCCTATGTAAAAGGCTTTGAACCCTGGGGCTGGATTGTCGGTACCGGCATCTATATCGAGGATGTCAGCGAAGAAATTGGAAATCTTACCACCGACATCCTCATCGTTTCAATTGCCTTCATCGTTTTGATCGGCGGCATCATTCTCTTCATCGTCCTCCAGAGCGTGCGCATCGAAAAAGCGCGTCAAACGGCCGAAACCAACCTGGTTGAATCGAAGGACAAATACCAGGCTCTGGTCGAGGCTTCGACCGACGGGCTGGTCATGTTGCTCGACAACCGCGACATGATTGCCAACAAAACGATGGTTTCGATGTTGGGGTACAGTGAATCCGAATTCGCCCTGCTCAGCCTTTTTGACATCCTGGGTGATCAGGATGACGACAGTCCGGTAATAAAGTTCATGCAGGCTTTGGCGACAGGCCAGCAGGTTCCGGCTCAATTTGAGGCCAAACTGCTGAAAAAAGACGGAACTGTGATCGACGTCCTGTTGACGGCGTCAACGATTGATTTTTCCGGTCGCCCCGGGATCATCCTGATTGCCCGCGATGTCAGTAAATTTAAGCAGACGGAACGCAAACGCGCCGACGAGGAACGCGATTCCCTGATCGCTGAACTCCAGATGTCGCTACATTTTCTGAACCACAGCATCAAGGATCTGGCGCACGACGCTGTCTCCTGCGGCATGCAGACACCGATCCGCCAGGCCGCCCTTTTAATGGATCAGACGAAGCCTTGCGCCATCCTGGTCACGGCCGAGGACGGCCGCACAGTCGGTATCGTTACCGACCACGACATGCGTAAGCGCGCCATCGCCAGACAGATCGACCTCAATTCCCCCGTAGTAAACATCATGACCGCGCCGATCATCTCGATTTCCGACCGCGCCTTGGTGTTCGAGGCCGCCATGATCATGCACGATAAGAAAATTGCTTTTCTTGCGGTCGAGGATGCCGACGGCAATATTTGCGGCCTGATCAACCGCTCCGACCTCCTGGAGATACAGGGCTATTCCGCCGTGTCGCTGATCCAGTCGATACGACGGGCCGAAACACCGGGTGAAATCGCCGCGCGGCGCGACAAGCTGCCTACGCTGGTCAAAGCCATTCTCGACAGCGGCAGCCGACCGCGGCACGTGACTCGCGTCATTTCCAACCTGTCCGACGTCATTATCCAGAAGCTGATCAACCTCGCTATCAGCGAACTCGGGGATCCGCCTGCAAGCTTCGCCTTCATTGTGATGGGAAGCGTCGGGCGTGAAGAACAGACCCTGTGCACTGACCAGGACAACGCGATCATCTTCGACGACAACGTGCCCGACGACCAGATCGAAGCCGCCCGCGATTACTTCCTGGCCATGAGCCGCAAAGTCTGCGGCTGGCTGAACGATGTCGGCTACAGCTACTGTGATGGCAATATCATGGCGCAGAATCCGGACTGGTGTCAGCCACTGGAGACCTGGAAATATTATTTCAGCCGCTGGATCAGCACCGCCGAACCGCAGGACATGCTCGAAATCAACATCTTCTTTGATTTCCGCTGCGTCTTCGGCGACAAGGGGCTGGTCGATCGATTGCGTAAACACGTAGACTTGGCTTGGCAGCAGAATCCGCTGTTTATTGTCCTGTTAGCCGAGAATGCTTTCCGTTACAAGGCCCCGCTCTCCATTTTCGGCAGCATCGTCACGTCGGCTCCCAGCGATCTGCCGGACAGTTTCGAAATCAAATCGGCGATGATGCCGATCGTCAATATCGCCCGCGCCCAGGCCCTCAAGCACCATATCAGCGAAACGAACACCATGGATCGCGTTCAACGCCTCTACGAGCAGGGGGTTTTTTCGACCCAAGAATACAGCGAGATCGAGCTCCTGTACGACTTCCTGATGCAACTGCGTCTCAAACACCAGGCCATTGAGGCCAAGAGCGGTCAAACCATCGACAATTACATCAGCCTGAAATCCATGACCCAAATCGAGCAGATGACCCTGAAAAGCGTCTTTAATAAAATCAACGACTTTGTAACTAAGCTGCGGCAAGACTTCACGGGAACGACGTAACCGAGAATCAATGAAGCGACCTCCCGGAAGTATGGCATGAACATCCAGATCCTCTCCGATTTGCACTTCGAGGCACAAGGCGAAATTGTGATTCCTCAGGTTGAATCCGATCTGATTGTTCTGGCCGGCGATATTGGCGAGGGGCTGGATGGCATCCATTGGGCGCTACGTCAGTCCCGTGCGCTGGGCAAGCCGATTCTCTATGTATTCGGCAACCATGAGCACTACAGGCAGAGTTTTCCCGGCCTTATCACCGAAGCCAAGCTGCTCTGCCACGGAAGCGATGTGCATGTGCTCGAACGTAATCGTTATGTCAAGGACGGCATCCGCTTCCTCGGGTGCACGTTATGGACTGATTTTCACCTGTTCGGGCCTGAACTCGCTCATACCTGCAAGGAAGTTGCACGCATCTACATGCCCGACTATGTCTCGGTGATCAAGCAAAACCAGGAACTTTTACAACCGGAAGACACCTTTTGGCTCTTTGAGCAATCGAGCAAATGGCTGCAACACGAACTCGACCAGGACTGGCAGGGAAAGACCGTCGTTGCCACCCACCACGCACCGAGCAACCGTTCAAATGACCCCAGAAATGCCGACGATCCCATGTCTGCCTCGTTCATCAGCAACCTGGACCACCTCATCAATTGCCAGAACATCGACGCCTGGGTTCACGGCCACACCCACTTCAACATCGATTACCTGATCCGCAAGACGCGGGTCATCACCAACCAAAGGGGCTATCCCGGCGAAGATTTACCGGGCAACTCCTTTTCCCCGGACCGGATTTTCAGTATCTAACCCCTTCAGACACGACAAGAGATAAAAACCGCTTAGAACGGTCATTTTGACCATGAACTGAGAAAAGGGGGGGGAGGGGGAGCGGAGGTGCCGAGAGCAAACCGTTATTTTCTACCGGGCCATCTCTCGCACATCTCCCACCGGTGACACAAACAGGACTTTCTTCTTAAATTTTCACAGGATCGCCGCGGGAATTCCTGCCAGTGGGATTTCTGAGAATGACCGGTTCTTGTCCGTGGCGAGGCTCCATGCAACGGTCTGTTCGGACTCGGCCGTTTTTGCCTCCACGCATCACCCATTGCCCTCAAACCGTCTGTTGTTTGCCGATCTCAACACAGCCAGATGCTCAGGCTCGTGCCGGTCCGGAACCGCACCCCAATATCTTGTGCGTTTTTCTATTAGACATACAATGACGTACCGCGCAATTTCTCCCCGTCGTGTAGCACATTCCTATCCATATTCCTATCCATATTCCTATCCATGGCCCTGGAAGCCGGAACCCTTATGTTTGAAATCTCCTGGAACTCTGATATGATGAGGATTCATTTACATCTCGCCTTGTCCTGTTTTACTCACTCGCTGTCTCTGCTCTTATACTCCCGGAACCGGCATTGTTGATAAACCGGTTCAACGACATCTGTCGCATACCCTGATCAGAGAATAAACAAGGAGAAAAGGCCATGAAAAATCCATTTTTTTACACGCTGGTCGTCATTGGAGTGATGGGATATTTACTCTTGGCGAGAACTGCCGTTGCCCAAAAGCACCCATCCCCCACAGACAAACCACCGCAGGTGACGGATCAGAAGGAAGAGTACCCCGATCCTCAGGAATTTCTCGAACGAAAGGCTAAGAAGGCAATTCCCCCAGCTCCTCGGGCTATCCAACAACAAAAGGCACAACCCCATGATCCTTGGAGCACCAAGGGTGAAACGCATCAGCCTTGGGATCCTTTGAGCACCAAGGGTGAAACGCATAAGCCCAATGATCCTTGGAGCACCAAGGGTGAAACGCATAAGCCCAATGATCCTTGGAATTAGGTTAAGGGGCAATAGGGTCAGGATTTGATAACTTGGGAGGAACAATAGGAGTAGCGCAGCGGCCCTTCTTGCCGGCAAAGACGATCAACTGGCAAAGGTCATGCCGCTGCTGGACAGGGTAAGTGACTGGCAGAGTTTTCTGACCCTGGCGGGAAAAGCGGAGTTGGCTTTGCTGAAGAAGCACGAACGTAGTGGTCGTCCTCTTGGGGTGGTTGCGTTCGCCGAGCATCTGGAGCAGGAGATGGGACGCCTGCTTCGACCGGCAAAGCGTGGCCCTAAACCAAAGACAAAGTAATTAAATATACTGTCCCGAATGGCGCTAGTTTAAGGTCTTTTTGCATGAGAAAGCGCCTGAAAATATTGGCTAAAGATGGCATAATGCGCCATGAAAAATTCAACGCCAATGTTCCCGGGTTTTCACCTGCAAACCCTTCGTCGCAAGCCCCGCTCGGCCCAACAAAAACTTGCTGAAAAGCTGGCTCTATTGCAGCAAAAGTCGTTCAAGCAAATCGGCGCGCTCTTTGACAAGTTCATCCCTCGGAGGCTTCTCCAACCGGAGAAGGAGGGGGCCATG